>NZ_JAAHHZ010000003.1:0-392460 GCF_010672005.1 Moorena sp. SIO4A5
GCCACCAACAGATACATTGGAGCACTCCGAAAGGAAAGGATATCTAGGAGCCGTGTGAGGTTAAAGCTTCATGCACGGTTCTGAAGGAGAGGTGCTCCCCTTAATAGGGGACATCGACTCTAACAAACCACCTACTATCAAAGTATGATGTAATCGCTCATGAAAAACTAAATGTTAAAGGACTGGCTAAGTCCCGATTGGCTAAATCTGTGTTGGATGCGGGATGGTCAAGCTTCTTGACAATCCTAGCAAGCAAAGCCGTTCGCGTAGCGTGGCCTACGGCCTTGAATGCTGGCTTGTTAACGGTTCCAGTAAGCCCCAAAAATACTTCACAGAATTGCTCCAATTGTGGCAATAAAGTCCCCAAGAAGTTGCATGTCCGGTGGCATGATTGTCCCCATTGTGGATGCAGTCTTGACCGCGATCATAATGCAGCTATCAATATACGAAATAGAGCGGCAGGGTTTGAAGTTACCGTAAGATAGTGGAGCCTTAATCAAAAAGTTTTAACCCTTTTATGCATAGCCGACTAACAATAAAGGCTCCACTATCTAAGGTTTCGTCTCTCGGCAGTCCGTTCTTAAAGCCCAGCGCCTCCTAAGGGATGCCCGGATTGGCTGGGAAGCCTACACTGAACCTGTAAGGTCAGTGTAGGAGCTGTCACTAGTTAATAGTCAGTAGCAAGGAATATCAAGATTGCGGTGTGAGTTGAAATAATATATGAAACGCTTGATTCGAATTTTACTGATTTTACTGCTTGTCGTTGTATCGGCTCCTACGATCATCACACCCCCAGCAATGGCGCAAACCCAATTCCCAGAATTGACTAAGGCTCAGATCAAACAAATTAACCAGTTAAGGAAAAAGGCATTTGCTGCTACGAATCAGGGGAAATTCCCCACTGCTGAAAATTACTGGACTCAGCTAATTGAGCTGTTGCCAGATAATCCCGTGGGTTGGAGTAATCGGGGTAACCTTAGAGTCAGCCAGAATAAATTAGAAGATGCGATCGCAGACTTTACTCACGCCATTGAGTTAGCACCAGAAGCCACTGACCCTTATCTAAATCGCGGTGCTGCCTATGAAGGACAAGGGCGATGGCAAGATGCCATTGCTGACTATGAGCGATTGCTAAAACTTGATCCCAATGATGCCATGGCTTACAACAACTTAGGGAATGCCAAGGCAGGACTAGGCCAATGGACAGAAGCGATCGCAAATTACCAAAAATCCATCGAGTTAGCGCCCAAGTTTGCCTTTGCCTATGCTAACTATGCTCTGGCCCTATATCAAATTGGTGAAACCAAAGAAGCCATGGGCATCATGCGCAATACCATCCGAAAATACTCCCAATTTGCCGATCTGCGAGCTGCTTTAACAGCCGTTTTGTGGGCTAACGGAAAACGGGGGGAAGCTGAGAGTAACTGGGTGGCAGCCGTTGGTCTCGACAAGCGCTACCAAGACTTGGACTGGGTAGAGCATGTCCGCCGTTGGCCACCAATGATGGTTGAGGCGTTAGCAAATTTCTTAAACCTTAAGTGAAATTAACGTAAGGATTCAGCCGTCAGCCGTCAGCCGTCAGCCGTCAGCTAAAAGCTCACGCTACTTGAGGTGCCGCCAGCCGTCAGTCATTCGCTACTTGAGGTGCTGACGTAACAGAGATTAAACCAATTTTTACCTATTTTATTAAAAAGCTGATAACTGATAACTGATAGCTGAATGCTTACAAATTAACTTAAGTGAAATTAACCTGATCAACCTTAGCTTTTCTCAAGAGTCAATACTTTAGGAGTTACCCAATAACGTTAAGTCTTAACCTACGTTTAGGGTGCGTTCGCACCCTAAACTCATAACTCTTGACTAAACTATTGATTCTCAAGCACGCTTACCAACAAGCAGTTGTTTGAGGTTCCGACCCCGTGGCTCCTGGACAAATACCAAAGGTAAAAGGGTAGCCAATCGCAGGGCTGCTGAGAGGGCAAATAATGTTGGCAAACCACCGAAGTGAGGTAACTCGGCTAAAAAGCCACCAAATGTACTACCTATAGCACCACCTAATCCAGCTGATGCTGCAGCCGCCGCAAAATATGTGGAGGGTTTGTGGACTGGTGAGATCTCCACTTGGATGTTATTGGCACACAGGTCAATGGCTGCCACAGATGAACCTGTCGCGAAGAATAAAAGGGGTAGCCAAACCCAAAGAGCGAGAGTTGTTGGGCTGCTGATGCCAAGCCAAAGTAAGGGAATCACAGATAGCATGATCACAACAATCATTAGTACTGGGCGATTCCCGATCAGGTCAGACAACTTACCCCAGTACATCAGTGTCAATAAACTTGCTCCAGCCATCAGACTCGTATAGAGGGTTACCCAACCAACATCTAAGCCCAAATTGTCGAGCAGATAAACATTGAAAAACGGATTGCTGAGGGTGAAGGAAAAAACCCACAATCCAAAGAAGAGTACAAAGATTAGGAAGTTTGTATCTTTCAATAAGGCAACATAATCAGAAGGTGTGGGTTGATCCTCAGACTCTAAGGTTTCACCAGTAGTCTCATCAGTCTTCGCAGTCTTTTTTGAAGGTATCTGAGGAGTGACATCTACCATGAAGAACTGAAAAAGTAAACTGAGTATTCCAGCTATGATAGCCAAAATCAAGATTACGCCGTAGCCTTGAACTTGGCCACCTCCCCAGGTAGAAACAATATATCCGAGTAGGGGAACACACAGTAGGTTGGTTAAATGATTAAAGCTATTGCGCAGTGCAAAATATCGCCCTCGCAGGCGAACAGGAACTAACACCGCCATCCAGCTAGCCCAAGAGGGACTACCCAAAGCTCCAAAAATGTGAGTGATCAGGTTAATCGCCAGTGTACACAACACCAGATGATGAGCTGGAGCCAGACCAGTGCAGAACATCCCAATTCCTGCTAGGACAAATAACCACAGTAGTCGTGAAGGAACGAAGGTTTTCAGGATAAACCAGTGGCGACTGTAGGATCGATCAGATAAATAAGCACCAATAGGCTGTAGAAAATTCGCGAGTAGAGGTATTCCTGTGAGAATACCGATTTCAAAGTTGCTAGCCCCCAGTTGCAGCAAGAAGTTAGTCAGCAAAACCTCAGCCGTGACACAGCCAAAGAAGGTGGAAAACACACCGTCAATGTTGGCAGCCCTTAAGCTAGAGCGAATCTCTCCCTTGGGAATTTTTTCAGTAGGGCTAAGCGGCGGTCGTGCTTCCTTGTTTAGGGACTTGAGCAAATCTGGCAATCGCGGCAAAGACGGAGCTTCTGGGGCGACATCGGATATGAGTCTGAGCATAGCGGTTCAGGTAGCTAGATAGAGAGGACTTAAATGGCGAAATGGAGACGAGTAAATCGTATTGGTTCAGGTAGCACCTGTACTGGATCGGCAGGCAGGTCGAAACTCCTATGCCATATCCTCCCTACAGCATCCCCCTTCTTGATGGGCGTAGCGTGCCCATAGCGTAACCCTCTTGGCTTGCTCTTAAATCCCCCCTATACCCTCTTTTAAAACCCCCTTCGGCTAAAAGGGGTTTTAAAAGAGGAGTCTATGCCATTTAAATCACGAGGGAAGTAAGACTTGCTTACTCTCGCAGAAGACCTACCATAGCCTTCCGTACTCTTGGTAGAGTCCGGCAAGGTCTAGCTCCTGCGACATCTGCTATACACTCCGGTAACCCTTACTTTTCGAGAAGGGCTACCTTTCAATAACACTTATTCTCTAGCCTTCACCCAACCCCTTAGAAATACGAAAAGTATTACTCTTCGAGCATCCCTAAGGGTTACTTCCTAAGGGCTATGCCCTACGGGGAGAGCTATGGTCATGACGGGGTATAGCAGCGGAGGCTACGCTATTCAATTAACGGGGGAGCAAGGGGGCTAGACATGGATCATGAGGAAAAATCACGCCAATGCCTTATTCCCTTGTTTAGGAATCCCGATGTAGCCAGAATCGATATCTACATATCAATATCTACATATCAATATCTACATATCAATACTGACCGAGGTACAGCTGTTGCCTTTTTTATCCCTGGGGCAACAGGGTACCTTATACATAATATCTCAAAAAAATTAAAATATTGCAACAAAAATACAATTAAGTATATTGACGGAAATCTTTCATCTGACAGATCGTGCGCAAGAGCTCCCACTACCTTGCTACGGACAAAAAAAAGGCGGGATCGCCTTCATAGTCTTGATCTCCGGTTTGCGTAGTTGAGTCAGTCAAGAGTGTAGCCCTGATGGGGATCATGGTTAATCATAATTAAAGCTAAAGATAAGTGGTGGTATAATAAGGATAAGCAATAATAAAGTTGGCTACTAACAGCTAGCTTTACCCCAATAAATATGGCTAGTAACAGCTTTACACCTTAAGAAATAAGGACACCTTAAGAAATAAGCTGTAGAAAGCCATCTTGGACACCTTAAGAAATAAGCTGTAGAAAGCCATCTTGGATGTCGAGTTATCTCAAGAACCATATCTTCATCTGTATTTACTAATTATTTCTAGGTATATAGCCACCTCCTCAGACGGGAAATAAGTTTTCCAGGGGAGGTGCCCTTGCCGTCCTTACTTATCATGAAGCAAATCCTTTCGAGATGTCTAATTTTACTATCTCTAATTCTGTTCCTAACTGGCTGTAGCCGCAGTATCGCCAGTGACATTTCTACTGTGACCCTCAGCGGCTGGCAGAGCAGCCCGAAGGAAAAACAGCTCCTTGAGCAGGTACTGAGGGAGTTTGAAGCATCACATCCTGGCATAAAAGTCAAGTTTGAAGTGATCACTGACCAATATATGGATGTCATTAAGACTCGGTTGATTGGTGATGCTGCTCCTGATGTCTTCTATGTAGACGCCCTAGATGCTCCCTTACTCATGAATCATGGCGTTTTGGAGCCTCTTGATGATTACATCACTGAGGACCAGGACCTAGATTTAGATGACTTTGCTCCCCATCTCTCGGAAGCCTTCCAATCCTTAGGCAAAACCTACGGATTGCCTAAGGATTTTACAACCCTTGCCCTTTTCTACAATCAAAAATATTTCGATCAACTCAGTATAAGCAACCCTCCCCAAACCTGGGAAGAGTTAGAGGACTATGCCAAAAAATTGACCAGGGATACAACTCACAATGGCAGGGTTGACATATATGGATTAGGGATCACGCCAGAACTCTCTCGTCACTACTTCATGATCAAAGCCTTTGGCGGTGAGTTAGTTGACCAAAAAGGCGAGGCTGTCTTCGCGACTCGGCAAAGTCTATCAGGTCTAACACCTTTGATGGATATGTATCGAGAAAACCATTCTGCTGCCATACCGTCAGACGTTGGAGCTAGTTCTGGGAGCGAAATGTTTGGCCAAGGGAAGGCAGCAATGGTTATTGAAGGTAGCTATGCGATTCCTTACCTACAACAGACATTTCCCAAAATTGAGTTTGCCACTGCGGAAGTTCCCAGTATTGGTAACCACAAAGGAAGTATGGTTTATACCGTTGCTTATGTCATGAATAAGCAAGCCAAAAATAAAGAGGCTGCCTGGGAACTGATTTCTTATTTGACTGGCAAGGAAGGAATGAAAGCTTGGGCGAACGGAGGATTGGCAATCCCGGCTCGGAAATCAGTCATATCAGAACTTGGCTATGAACAAAATCCTCTTTACACCCCCTTTATTGCTGGTGCTGACTACGCCACGATTTGGCAAGAGGATGAAAAATTGCCAATATTTATGACCCATTTCGACAATCAGTTTCTTAGTGCTTTACTGGGTGAGCAATCCTTGAAGTCAGCCATGAAAAAAGCACAACAAACTGCTAACAAAGAAATTCAAGCGAGTAACTACTAACAAATGTCACTAGCTAAAGCTAAACTTGGAGTTGACCAAAACGTCAAATCGAGGGATGTCATATTGAAGAGATTTTGGCAGAAAGCCAAAGTTAGGGAAGCTATATCTGGCTACCTCTTCATGGCTCCTACTATTCTAGTTTTAGGAACCTTTTTGATTGCACCAATTATCTATGCAATCTTCCTTTCCTTCCATAAAGTTGAGATTTTAGGAGGCCTGAGTTACCGATTTGTCGAGTTAAAAAATTTCCTCCGTACCTTTGAGGATGAGCGAGTTTGGATTGCGCTAAAAAATACAATTGAGTATGTCATTATTGTTGTTCCTTGTCAAACAATCCTTGCTCTGGTTTTAGCTCTAGTCCTCAATAAAGAAATTAAAGGAAAAAAATGGTTCAGGATTATTTTCTTTCTCCCGACTGTCACTTCATCAGCGGTTTTAACCCTGATATTTATCTGGATTTATAATTCTAATGGTCTACTTAATGGATTACTAGACTTCTTTGGTTTACCGACCTATAACTGGCTAGGAGACCCAAGTGTGGCTCTCAAATCCATTATGATAATGAATATTTGGTCTACAGCACCGTTTTTCATGGTGATTTACCTGGCAGCGCTGCAAGATATACCTAGGTCCGTTTATGAAGCGGCAAAACTTGATGGGGCCAATGAGTTCGATCAGTTCATAAATATTACCGTGCCTTTACTCAAACCAGTTACATTTTTCGTTATGGTTATGGGTATCATTGGCACGTTTCAGTTATTCGACCAGTCTTACATCTTCTCGGGTGGCACCGGTGGTCCAAACAACTCAACCCTGACGGTTGTGCTTCTGATCTACCAGTATGCGTTTAGAAGTCTGGATATGGGTTACGCCGCTGCACTGGCATTAATGTTAGCTGGTGTAATTCTAGTGACAACACTGATTCAACGCGGCTTCTTTAGAGAAGAAAAAGCGAATTAGGAGATCAAAGAAGAGTGAATAATTTTCGTTGGATCAGAGGGATATTTTATGGCATTCTTATCCTCTATGCCATTATTACGTTTTTACCTTTTGCTTGGGCTTTATCAGCCTCCTTTAAACCCCTTGAGGAAATTATCGCTGGCGGGTTGAATTTTATACCCCATGATTTTACCTTCGATAACTACCGCAATATTTTCATTGAATCCCCTTTGTTTGGGCGCTGGTTTTTAAACAGTGTCTTGGTTGGTGTTTGTGTAACAGGCTTGAATATTATATTTAACTCAATGGCAGGTTATGCCTTAGCCAGAGTTAAGTTTCCAGGTAATTCATTATTGTTGGGAATAATCTTGGCAGTTTTGATGATTCCTGGACAAGTCACCCTAATTCCTGGTTATTTAATCTTAAAGTCTTTGGGATGGCTGAATACCTACCAAGGATTGATTGTACCGAGTGCAGTGAATGCCACCTTTATTTTTATGATGCGGCAGTTCTTTATCAATTTTCCTAAGGAACTTGAAGAGGCTGCTGCCTTGGATGGATTAAGTCGCTGGGAAACCTTTTGGCAGGTTGTCCTGCCTTTAGCCAAGCCAGCTTTGGCAGCACAAGCGATCTTTATTTTTATGGGGTCTTGGAATAATTTCTTAATGCCCCTAATGATTACCTCTGACCCAGGAATGTTTACGCTTCCCTTAGGTTTAAATACCTTTAAGGGGCAATACATTAGTTATTGGAACTACATTATGGCAGCCTCAATGGTCTTTACTATACCGGCTTTGGGGATTTACGCCTTCTTCAATCGTTACTTTATCTCTGGGGTAACATTTACTGGCTCTAAAGGATGAGCTGGTGAAAGGGTAAAGGGTCAAGTCCCACTACACACAGAGAAACGGATATGCCAATGGCAAGGTCAAGAGCTTCCCGCTTTTAATGCAGCGAGGTCTTGGGGGTAACCCCAAGACCTCGCTTTTGTTTTCGTCAACCTGTGAATTTTTGGAAGATTGACTATTGACTTTGACTTTTAACCTCAAGGACTCTCAACCTTGGCCTTTTGGCCACGGGTGCGCGTTCAACTATTAACAACCATTAACCCTGATGTACTATTTTCTGAATCTGTTCAGGAGTCAGCTGCTCAACATTATTAAAAACCGCTGTTGCACCAGCAGCTTTTAGCCTCTCTCCATAAGCCTCCCGGTGTTCTGGTATCTCCTGCACATGAGGGGGTAAAATCCCTACCCCAACCCAAACTCGTTCTGGATGAGAGTCTCTGGCTTTTTCAACAGTGTACATGTCAGCAACTGTGTCACCAACGTAGATAACTGGCAATTTCACCTTAACTTGGTGGTTCTGTTCTAGTTGTAGAACTACGGCAAACAGTCCTGTAGGGTCAGGCTTACCAGGAGCATCTTCCATCGCAATTAAAACAGGCCGTTCGAGACCAAGTCGTCCTTCTAGGGCATAGTTCGCTTCCTGTCGTGTTGCCCCACTGAAAAAACCCCAAGGAATCCCTGCTGTTGTCAAACTCTGTAAATAACTGGGTTGTAACAATAACGGTTCGTCACAAATGTACCCAGTCCAATGGTTGGGATCTGTTCCTCGATAGCGAGAATTGAAAAAATCAACAAGGGCTTCATAGTCGAGAGAAAAATGGGATCTCGTTTTTCCTTGAGCCTCAAAGTAGCGATAAACTAATTCTCGCGATGCATCCCAGTCGTTATTCCATAGCCCTTCTGATTTGAGTTGGTCAATCTCTACCATCGTGGGTCGATAGGCACCACCAGTGTAATGGTCTACCGTATCTGCGATCGCTCTACGGTAAGAACCACTAACGTCACGCACCACGCCGTCAATGTCGAACACCACTATGGCATTAAAGTTAGGAATAAATGTTTCTGAACTAGGCATCATGCACGCTTGGGCTAGTTGAGCCAATATTGCTGATCAGCACCAATACTACCAACTATTTAACTACAAACCTATCCCTGAATCTTGATCAAGAACAGTCTTCTTGCGCTAAAATCATCAATTGTACAATAGATTATAGTTAAAGATAACCTGGGATATCTGAGGGAGGCCTGATTGTCAAAATTTCTATTAAAAGTTCTCTGGCTAGATGAGAATGTAGCCCTGGCAGTTGATCAAATTGTCGGCAAAGGCACCAGCCCATTAACTTGTTACTTTTTCTGGCCCCGGAACGATGCCTGGGAACAGCTCAAGGATGAGATGGAAGCCAAACACTGGATTACTGAAGCTGATCGCATTGAAATCCTCAACAAAGCCACTGAAGTTATTAACTACTGGCAAGAGGAAGGTAGGCGTAGACCTATGTCTGAGGCTCAGGCTAAGTTCCCGGAAGTCGTTTTTACTGGTAGTGCTTAATCCAGCCTTGCTGATTAATCTAATGATTGAGGGGAATTGGGAATTGGGAATTGGTAACTGACCACTCATCCGACCATCGTTGAGATGATTCCTTAGTTGAACAACGTCCTTAATCCAATTACCTTAATCCAATTACCTTAATCCAAGCAAAAGACTGACCTTGACCAACTCCAGACGCTCCCCTACCCCCCTGTTTCGGGGGGTGTGGAGAGCGCGGAGCTTATAAGGTTTACATGCCTTCCTTACTTCGTTTACGGGGTTAGAATTTACCCTTGTGTTACTACACCATGCCACCAGCAGCTTGAAAGCGAGCACGGGCTTTCTTATAGGCTTGAGTTGCTTGGATTTTTTCTTGGGTATTCTCCTCGTTTTGAAGTTCTTCTAGACGAGCTTTTGCTTCGTTGAACTCAACACCTGCAGCATCCTTGTCAATTTCATCTTTGGACTCAGCACCATTGACAAGAATCGTCACTTCATTATCTTCAACTTCCACAAATCCACCCATAAGAGCAATTGGTATCCACTCTTTGTCTGAACGAATTCGCATCACACCAGTATCCAGCGCTGATAACAGAGGAGCATGATCACTCAATATCCCAAGCTGACCGGTAGTGCTGGGTAAAATTATTTCCTGTGCTTGGTCATCCCAGACGGTTTTGTCGGGAGCAATAATACGAACAGTTAAAGCCATCAGCAGAATCAATTGTGTTTGTTGGACTTTGGCAGTTTAGCAGGTTGAAAGTTACAGGTTACAGGTTAACTGGTTGAAGGTTAATTGTTACAGGTTAATTGTTACAGGTTAATTGTTACAGGTTACAGGTTAACTGGTTGAAGGTTACTAGGTTGCTGGTTACTGGTTACTGGTTACTGGTTACTGGTTACTGGTTACTAGGTTGCTGTTTAAATACCAAACCTTGGCCTTTCGGCCACGCTACGCGAACAACCTTGATAACCTTGGCCTTTCGGCCACGCTACGCGAACAACCTTGATAACCTTCAACCTTCAACCTTGATAACCTTCAACCTTCAACCTTGATAACCTTCAACCTTCAACCTTGATAACCTTCAACCTTCAACCTTGATAACCTTCAACCTTCAACCTTGATAACCTTATTAGCATCAAACCTGACTTAACTCTTTAGTTTTTCAGCTTTAGCGATCGCTTGATCAATACTGCCCACCATGTAGAAGGCTTGCTCGGGAAGGTCATCCAATTCGCCCTTCAGAATCATTTGGAAGCCTTTGATAGTATCGTCCAAGCTAACATACTGACCAGGAGAACCAGTGAAGACCTCAGCTACAAAAAACGGTTGAGACAAGAAGCGCTCAATCTTGCGGGCGCGAGCCACCGTTAGTCTGTCATCCTCGGACAATTCATCCAAGCCCAAAATCGCGATAATGTCTTGGAGTTCCTTGTAACGCTGTAGAGTTGCCTGCACAGAACGAGCTGTTCCGTAGTGGTCTTCTCCCACAATGCTCGGTTGCAGCATAGTTGAATTAGAATCGAGGGGGTCCACAGCCGGGTAAATTCCCTTAGATGCTAGGCCACGGGACAACACTGTTGTACCATCTAAGTGAGCAAATGTAGTTGCTGGGGCTGGGTCGGTCAAGTCGTCAGCTGGCACATATACTGCCTGAATCGAGGTAATTGAACCCTCGTTAGTGGAGGTAATCCGTTCTTGCAGAGCACCTACGTCTGTTCCCAAAGTTGGTTGATATCCTACAGCAGAAGGCATTCTTCCCAAAAGAGCAGACACTTCCGAACCGGCTTGTACAAATCGGAAGATGTTATCGATAAACAGCAACACGTCCTGCTTGTTCACATCCCGGAAGTACTCAGCCATGGTCAAAGCTGACAGACCCACCCGCATTCTCGCACCGGGGGGTTCGTTCATCTGACCATAAACTAGGGCAATTTTCGACTCGTTTAGATCATCCGGGTTGATTACCTTGGATTCCATCATTTCGTTGTAGAGGTCGTTCCCTTCACGGGTACGCTCTCCTACACCGCCAAATACTGATACTCCACCGTGTTTCGTGGCGATGTTGTTGATCAACTCCATCATGATCACAGTTTTGCCGACTCCAGCGCCGCCAAAAAGACCAATCTTACCACCGCGTCGATAGGGAGTCAGCAGGTCGATTACTTTAATACCCGTTTCGAATACTGAGGGCTTGGTTTCCAGCTCGGTTAACTTGGGAGCAGGGCGGTGAATTGGGAAGCGCTCCTCAGATTCTGCCGGTCCTCTGTTATCTACTGGTTCACCCAAGACATTGAAAATCCGTCCTAAGGTAGCCTTGCCGACGGGTACACTAATGGGGGCACCAGTATCAATAACTTCCATACCCCGCACCAGACCGTCTGTACCACTCATGGCAACAGAGCGCACTTGGTTATCCCCGAGAAGCTGCTGCACTTCGCAGGTCACAGCAACATCTTGTCCAGCTTCATTTTTGCCTTCAATTCTCAAGGCATTGTAAATCTGCGGCATTTTGCCGCTGGGAAACTCTACGTCAACAACCGGACCGATAATTTGGGCAATAGCGCCCGTGTTTGTTTGTTCTGCGGTGCCTACCATATTGCGCTTATTTAGTCAAGCTATTGTTACAGATTTTGGAAAACAGTCTTAACATTTAGTAATGCCACTCTCAAGATTACCATTGTTAGGGTTCAACCGTATCGGAAGTTGATCCCAAATTAAATATAAACACGACTCTAGCTTCCATCCCTTAGGGGTGACCATAGGAGGAGACCTTGGTTCATAATCACCTTCAAAGGTGATCCGATAATTGTTCAGCCAAGTAATAGCCTCAATTTAGCTAGACACCCCAAACCGGTTTACCCCACAACCGGCCTACTTTTGAAGTAGCTTGTCACCCCTTCAGCTACTAGAGACTTACTCTTCTTCGTCTTGAGTGAAGCGTTGGTATTCTTCCTTTAGTAGTTTTTCCTTAACTCGTCGGATGGGTAGATTAGCAATTAGTGCTGTTGCCCGTTGGTTGCTTTCTAAGGAAAACTCTGACCCATCGGGATCAATCTCAACGTAGCGAGAGACCACCTCCAGGATGTCTTGCCGCATCGACTCCACCATTTTAGGACTCAGGTCAGAGCGATCGTGGGCAATTACCAGTTGGAGGCGGCGCTTAGCCTCCTCACGGCTGCTTTGAGCACTCCTCCAGGAAAAAAGTTGTTCTAGAATTTCGATAATCATGGGGCTTTTTGGAGTAGTGAATAATCACACAGGGGGAGAAGGAAGAGGCTCTTTGGCAAAACTAGTTGTTGGCAATTCACAATGTAAAACCTTATCTGAACAGGCGGCGTAAGCGGCTGATTAGGTTGTCGTGTTCTGCCATCAGGTCGAGGAAGGAAATATTTGCACCTTCTAAGCGTGCAGCAATGTTTTCAATGGCAATTCCAGGCAGGGTTTTCTTTTCTGATAGGATTAAAGGTTCACCCTGATTACTGGAGACAATCACCCGTTCGTCTTCGGGGATAACACCAATTAGGGGAATAGCAAGAATTTCTTGGACGTCTTGAACTGACATCATCTGATCCGCTTTTACCATTGTGGCTTTCAGGCGGTTGACAATTAGGCGGGTATTTTTAATTCCTTCCGCTTCCAGTAAGCCAATCACTCGGTCAGCATCCCGCACTGAGGTAATCTCTGGTGTAGCAACGATTAGGGCTTCAGTAGCTGCCGTAACCGCATTTTTAAACCCACTTTCGATTCCTGCTGGACAGTCCACCAAGATGTACTCGTAATTCTTGGCTAACACCCCCAACAACTTTTTCATTTGGTTGGGGTTAACGGCTTCTTTGTTACGACTTTGGGCTGCAGGTAACAGGACTAGTCCTTCCTGCCGTTTGTCTTTGACCAAAGCTTGGTCTAAGCGGCACTGACCTGTTAAGACTTCAATAGCCGTGTAGACTACGCGATTTTCTAGTCCCAACAGCAGGTCTAAGTTTCTCAAACCAAAATCTGCATCCACTAAGGCAACTCGACGACCCAAACGAGCTAGGGCTAAACCTAGATTGGCGGTAATGGTAGTTTTACCCACCCCTCCTTTGCCAGAGGTGACAACAATAATTCGACTCATGAATTCAACGACAAGTGGGTTTTAGCAACATCAGCAGCTCTAGCAATACGAATTCCAAGGGAAGTCACGTAAGCTACTTCAGGATAGTACTGAAGTGGCGGTGTCTCCGGTGCCCTAGCTACAGCATCAGCAATCCGCAACTGGGTGGGTTCCATTTTTAATGCCATAATCCGACATTTTCGATTACCATTCGCACCGGCGTGGGCAATGCCTCGTAGATGCCCCCAAACTAAGATATCCCCAGCTGCAATCAATGCACCACCAGGGTTCAAGTCTCCTATTATAACAATAGTGCCAGGGTGACGAATCTCTATACCAGAACGCACGGTCATTTGTAAGTACAGAGGTTCTGCGAGTAATTCAGTAGGTTGATCAATCTTTTGATTCAAAGAGTACTTAGGGGTTTCTTGTTCTACTGAGTACCCAGCAGCTGCAGCAGCCACAGCAGTTTGTCGGCGCGTGGTGTAGACTCGCTTTAGCCTTAACTGGACTTCCCCAAGGGCATCAGCGATCGCTTGTAGCTTCATCCCATCCAGCAATTGATCCCCAGCCATCATATGGACACTGGATTCAGGCTGCCAAAAGCGCTCTCCAGCATTGAGGCGATGCTTGAATTGTTCCCATAGGTCCGACCAATTGGCAGTACTAGGGTTTTTAGTGGCTGGTGGCAAGATCAACAACAGCCGTTTCCCCTCACTTTTTAAGCGAACTTGCCCTTGGCAGTTAACTACCGAGTTGCGGTCGTCGGAAACCGTTGAAACTGGTGATGGTTGGGCAGAATCAGAAGTCATGCAACAAGGAGCTAGATTAGTTAACGCACCGAAGATAGATTCTTCCGTGATCATACCTTCTTCAGCAAGTTCTGCTGGATAACTGTTGAGAATTTTAGCTAATGGTGGTGTAGGGCAAAAGGGCAAGATACTTAAATAGTGCTATTGCTCTGTCACCCCAGACCCACACTCGATATCCTGTCAAGCATTATTACTCTCCACTCAATCGACGGTAAACCGTGACCAAGCCATTCACATCTCCCACATTGCCAGGAAATAGCACTACAGGTAAATTAGGAAACTGGGGATGGTCAGCAGAGGTTCGCACCATTGAGCATCCAGGAAGGATCTGACCCAATAGTCGTGCTGACCTCAAAGCCAGACCAGTACTTAAGACATCATTGGAGGTAATACCCCCTTTACTGATTAAAAACCCAATATCTTTAGGTAATCCCCTCACGATATCCATCAATAAGCCTGAAACTACTGCTCCAAAGGCCAGCCGTTTCTGCACATCCTCAAAAACCAATTCCTGACGAGAGGTATAAACCACCGGTGTCTTACCAGCACTGTGAATTTCCTGAACCCGCTCGAGAATACTTGCCAAAAGTTTTGCCCGTTGCTGTTCGGATTCATCTAGTAAATTGGCAACATTTACCTCAATCCCCCCAATCCCAGATGCTCCCAATAGCTGCTCCAGCTGCTGGGTAGTCTTTTTAACGTGGGAACCCACAATCACAACTCCTGGTTTCCCCTCTCGGACATACTGAGCCATATCCATAGCGGCCACGGGTTGGGGGCCAAGACTAGCAAGGGAGGTTAAAATACTAGCAGCAGAGCGAAACAGAAAGCGTTTCCCTTGGGCAGCAGCCTTCAGGACATCTGCCGCAAATTGATCTAAATCCCCTTGGGTTTCCCCATCCACAACGCCACACTGGTTATTGGTAAGTTTGAGAAGGCGCTCCAAGCTACCGTTACGAATATCTGCTAGTAAAAACCGCTCGACCGCATCAGCCTTGATCTGACCTTTGGTCTTTTCTTGGACATAGTCGGGTAAATAACTATGGCGATATCCAAATACCGAATCATGGGCAAACTCGGTCTCATGCACTGGGGTTCTAATACCATCAATGATTAGGTAATGGACACTATCGATAGTGACTCGTCCGCCCTCAAAGAATGCGGGGACTAAGAAATGGGCATCAAATGGTCCGACTTCCTGGGCGATTACATCAGTTTCCACAGGATAATGCCCCCGCAAGGTGGAGTCAGAGCGACTGACTACCATAAAATCTTTAATTCCTTCAGCGTCTATGGCAATTTTGAGGTTATGGCAAACTTCCCGAGTCACAGTTGCTGCTTGCTCTGGGTTAAGAGCTCTGGTATTAGTAAGAATAAAAAAGATTGGGGAGTTATCCCTTAGTCCCAGCCGCAATGTATCCACATCCCAGTGCATCAGCAACAAGCAGCTGTGAACAGTCTGGGAGCCAGTCGGGTCATCATCGAGGACAATAATTTTTGGTTTTTTGGTCATTTCCCAAGCTTGTCATTAAAGTCAGTTATTTACCATAGTAATCGGGAATGGGTAATCGGGAATGGGTAATTGGTGATTGTTATAGCAATGCTCATAATTATTATAACATAAAAGTAAATTGATAGGGAGCTTGATAGCAGATAATCTATAACAATAATATCCCCAATCAAGTCAGTAAATTTTAGAGCATGTAATCGGAAGCATTAATGGAATCATCGTTATGATAACTGACAGATTAATTATGATTATAAACTACTAATTATTAAAATTATCTATAAAAATAGTTATATTTGATCCGGTTTAAAAAATCAGCTATAATTATAGTTATAGAGCAGTGCTAACTGATTATTGATAACTTATTGATAACTAGTTATACTTCCCTTATGTTCCCCGTTACCTATGTTAACGAGGATGTTAACGTTTAACTTATAAATTGCTATATAATAAGGGGTCACCAGGCAGCACTAACTTACAGTTTATCCACTATTTGTCCACTAGCTAGATTGTCGCTATAAATTATGTCAGACCAATCCCGTCCAGAACCACAAAGCACTTCAACTCTAGAAGAAATTCGCACCACACGGCTTGAAAAAGTTGAACAACTCAAAGCAGAAGGATTAATCCCCTATGCCTATAATTGGGAATCTACAGCTCAGGCTGCCGAATTGCAGCAAAACTATGCTGACCTAGGCAATAGCGAAGAAGTAGATGTCGAAGTTGCTGTTGCTGGTCGGATTATAGCTCGTCGTGTCTTTGGTAAATTAGCTTTCTTCAACATTCAGGATGAGACCGGTACAATTCAGCTTTACCTGGATAAAAAGAGAATCACTGCTAAAATGGCAGACCTTCCTAATGCTTTCAATATTCTCAAAAAACTCACTGATACTGGCGATATTATTGGGGCAAAAGGAACCATCAAGCGCACGGAGAAAGGGGAACTCTCGATCTATGTCAAGGAGTATGATATCCTGACCAAATCTCTGTTACCTTTACCAGATAAGTGGCATGGTTTAACGGATACAGAAAAGCGCTATCGTCAACGTTATGTTGACCTAATTGTTAATCCCGATGTGCGGGAAACCTTTCGTCGTCGTGCCAAAATCACTGCTTCTATTCGGCACTATTTAAACCAACAGGATTTTATTGAAATTGAAACTCCGGTACTTCAGAGTGAGGCTGGTGGTGCAGATGCCCGTCCTTTTATTACCTACCACAACACCTTACAAATGGACTTGTATCTGCGTATTGCTACGGAGTTGCATCTGAAGCGACTAATTGTTGGTGGTTTTGAAAAGGTGTATGAGTTGGGGCGTGTCTTCCGCAATGAAGGAATTTCCACTCGTCACAATCCGGAATTCACCATGATTGAAATCTATCAGGCTTACGCCGATTATAATCAGATGATGGTGTTGACGGAAAATCTGATCAGTAATGCTGCTAAGGAAGTGTTAGGTACACTAAGCATTAACTACCAAGGTGAAGTAATTGATCTAACTCCCCCTTGGCGTAAAGTAACGATGCACGAGTTAGTCAAAGACCAAACTGGTTTAGATTTTGATAAGTTTACCAACATTGAGCAGGCAAAAGCAGCAGCCAAAGATGCTGGTGTGGAGGTTCCCAATGATTGCTATTCTATTGGCAAATTGCTCAATGAAGCCTTTGAGCAAAAGGTAGAAGAAACGTTAATCCAACCGACTTTTGTTCTGGATTATCCTGTGGAAATCTCTCCCCTCACTAAACCCCATCGCTCAAAATCAGGTTTAGTGGAACGGTTTGAATTGTTTATAGTGGGAAGAGAAACAGCAAACAGTTATTCTGAGTTAACTGATCCTATAGATCAACGGCAACGACTAGAAGCACAAGCAGCCAAGAAAGCAGCAGGAGATTTGGAAGCTCAAGATGTTGATGAAGACTTTCTGGCTGCCCTGGAGTATGGTATGCCTCCCACTGGTGGTTTAGGTATTGGTATTGACCGTTTAGTGATGCTACTGACTAATTCACCGAGTATTCGGGATGTGATTGCTTTCCCATTGCTGAAAAGTACCAGTGCTGTGATTAAATCCTTCGACTACGATGTAGACAAAAAAATTCTTCGGCTTGAATTTAATAATGGTAGTATCTACAAGTATCGAGATGTACCAGAGGAGATCTACAATGGTTTGAAAGATAATCCTTCTATCGGTCAGTATTTTAATACCCATATCCGCGAAAAATATGGCTTCGACCGATAAATTTAGTGTCAGGATTCAGCCCAAGGCTCATTAGCTATAACCTAGTGACTTGCTGTTGGATTATAAGTTTAGCGGTCAGATGAAAATTTAGTTCTTAATCAGCGATTAGCTAACCTTGTGCAAAGCTAATCGCTTGTAGGTTAGATAGATTAAAGTAAAGCATTGACAAATAAACAAAAATGTGCGTAGGTAAGGATTGATAGTGCGTTCGTGCTTTGCTAGACCAGGGATCACTAAATTCACGAGTCATTTATCAAAGACTTTTGAATTTTTCATTAACAATGAACAGGTAACAGTTAACAATAAAGAATTAGCAGTAAAACCTGTAGCTAGCTTGTAATGAACATACGCACTGTCTCTACTAAGCCCTTTACAGACCAAAAACCCGGTACTTCCGGACTTCGTAAGTCGGTCACCGTTTTTCAGGAGCCCCATTACCTAGAAAACTTTATCCAGTCTATCTTTGACTCCCTAGAAGGCTGTGAAGGTCAAACCCTAGTTGTAGGGGGTGATGGTCGCTACTACAATCGGCAAGCAATTCAGACCATTCTCAAAATGGCAGCCGCCAATGGGTTAGGTCGGTTGTTAGTCGGTTGTGGTGGTATTCTGTCTACCCCAGCAGCATCTTGTGTTATTCGCAAGCATAAGGCATTAGGTGGCATTATCCTCTCGGCCAGCCACAATCCTGGGGGTCCAAAGGGTGACTTCGGTGTCAAATATAACACCAATAATGGTGGACCAGCACCGGAAAAGGTGACGGAAGCTATCTATGCTCGGAGTAAAGTCATCGATAGTTACAAAATCCTGGACGCTGCGGATGTCAATCTAGACCGACCAGGTGCATTTACTCTGGGAACCTTGAGCGTTGAAGTGATTGACCCAGTTGAGCCTTATACTCAATTGATGGAGTCCCTATTTGACTTTGACCGCATTCACCAGCTACTAACCTCTGGGAAATTCCGGATGTGTATGGATTCATTACATGCGGTAACTGGTCCCTATGCCCATGCTATTTTTGAACAACGCCTAGGGGCACCAGAAGGTACAGTACTTAATGGTATACCGTTAGAAGATTTTGGCGGTGGTCATCCTGACCCTAATTTAGTCTATGCTAAGGACTTGGTGGATATTCTCTATGGTGATAATGCCCCGGACTTTGGGGCTGCTTCCGATGGGGATGGCGATCGCAATATGATCCTAGGAAGCTCGTTCTTCGTTACCCCCAGTGATAGCATAGCCGTGTTAACCGCCAATGCCCATCTCGTACCTGGTTATAGTCAAGGTTTAGCAGGGGTAGCCCGTTCCATGCCCACCAGTGCTGCTGTAGACCGAGTGGCGGCTCAGTTGGGTATTGATTGCTATGAAACCCCAACAGGTTGGAAGTTTTTTGGCAATTTATTGGATGCAGGTAAAGCCACTTTGTGCGGTGAAGAAAGTTTTGGCACTGGTTCTAACCATGTACGGGAAAAAGATGGGCTGTGGGCAGTGCTATTCTGGCTCAATATCCTGGCAGTGCGGGGTGAATCAGTGGAGCAGATTGTCCGTAGCCACTGGCAAACCTATGGTCGTAATTTCTATTCCCGCCATGACTATGAAGAGGTAGATGGGGCACGAGCTCAGGAACTGATGGAGCGTCTGCGTTCAAGTGTCCCAGACCTGAAAGGACAGCAATTTGGTTCTTACCAGGTAGAGTATGGTGATGACTTTAGTTACACAGACCCAGTAGATGGGAGTGTCAGCCAAAAGCAGGGGATTCGGATTGGCTTTACTGATGGCTCTCGGATTGTATTCCGCCTATCTGGCACTGGCACAAAAGGGGCAACCCTACGGCTCTATTTAGAGAGCTATGAGCCAGATTCCACTAAGCATGACGTGGATACTCAACAAGCATTGGAACCACTGATTTCCCTTGCTCATGAGATTGCCCAGATTCGGAAGTTTACAGAACGGGAGGTTCCCACTGTAATTACCTGAGGTAAAGAAAGGAACACGGGTAATAGGTAAGGTAATAGGTAATAGGTAATAGGTAATAGGTAATAGGTAATAGGTAATAGGTAATAGGTCAAACCCCGACCAGTTACCTATTACCCATTAGCCGTTACCAATGAGTAACTGTCTCGGTAATAGTGGATAGCCTAGATTTCAAGAGCAACAGATTTTTATTCCTATAAAAATTTTCATCATTGTTTCATTTAGCTCATTTCCACAGATGGTTTTTGGAGATTTCGTCCAATAAAGACCTAGCTGGCTAGGTTTTGAGATTTACTTTTGAACATTATTTATTGTACATTAGTGAATTTTTAAACTGATATTAAATACCCTTATGTTAACCTTTTCAGCTTTCCGTAACTCAGCATTATTCGAATGCTTACCTCTTTTATTCAAAAACACCTCAAGTAGCGTGCGTGGCACAGGCTTCGACGCTGGGAGGTAGCCCATTAGCTGATAGCTGATAGCTTACCCACTAACTGCTCTGAGGCACGGTAAAATTCCTCATTCATAATTATTAGCTGATTGATGTTATATAATAATTAGTTTTTGATCAGTACCAAGTAAGTAAAAATTTTATAAATTTTTATGAAATTTCCATGAAAATCCCTATTTTGATAGTGACATTTACGGATTTTTATGCCATTTATACTAATGGTAGGATTTTTTTTAAGTCAAAACGCAAAAAAAAATCTGAAGCCTAGAACCAAACTACTTTTTTGACTAGGTCATCTTTTAGGGATGAGATTTGATCAGGGAATGGTTAGCCAGTCAAACTCTAGAAAAGGCTTCAAAAAATTTATCCACTGGAACTGGATAAATTTGAGCAGGGCATCTTTGAACTATTAAAGGGGGTGTTTTCCCCTTATCCATATATCTAGAAACATGTATCTAGAAAGGTACTGTAGTCTAGATACATCGATAAGCATGATTAAATTTGCCCCAAAAGTTCACAGATAAAGTGCACAGACTCTTATCTCATCTCATCCTAGGGACATTGAGTAATGCCAGTTTAGTTACACATCCCGTGACTTACTAAGTTGGGATGGAATAATTAAAAATTTTTTGGTGCATTACGACGGAAAATAAAAGCCAACCACTGTAAACACAGATAACTTTTGGGAGAAAACTATCTTATGGTTCTGATTGAAGCTGAAAGCGATCGCGTAACGCTAATAAACTACCAGACAATTATTAAGAACGTTGCTTCAGGCGGTCAAGCTGTCCAGATATCAAACTTTAATGACCCGGTTGGAGAACCCGGTATACTTAGATTTGAATGGACAGCACAGGATGGACCGGCTGGTAAGTACGATATTAGTATTGCCTACTTTGACGAAGTGGATGGTAACTCTCCACTAACATTTAGCGTCAACGGACAGGAAGTTGGTACCTATGTTTATAATCTAAACTTACCTGGGATTACAGCTGAGCCAAGGAATTATGTCCCTTTAAGCGGTGCCAATTCCAGTGGCACACTAACTGCTCAGGCTAATCCAAATGCCATTTTTAAGGGCGTAGACCTTGTTCCAGGGGATGAAATAGAAATCTCGGTACTGGCAGATAGCAATAATCCTGAAATGAATTTCGAGCTAGGGCGACTTGATGCCATTGAAATTACCCCAGCTGAAATTACCCCAGCTGAAATTACCCCAGCTGAAGAGATTATCCCCAGTTTGGATCTGTTCTGGCATAATCCTGTCAGTGGACAAGTTGGTGTGTGGACTCTAAATCAACAGGGCACTAGCGTCGAGACCGCAGCGTTCATTACCGATCAAAGTGGTCAAGAGTTGTTGGTACCAGAGAACACTGGATTTGAAGCCCGTGGTGTTGTGGATTTAGGCGATGGTAACAGGAGTCCTCTGTGGCGTGATACGGTGAGCGGCGGTTTTGCTATTTGGAAGATGGAAGGCTCCGAGTTGCAGGAGGCAATAACTATTGACCCACCAGCAGATGGCCCAGGATCAAACCTTGAGTGGGAAATCCGTGGCACGGGAGATGTTAACGGTGGTGGTGGAGAAGAAATCTTCTGGTACAACACATCTACTGGAGAAATTGCTGTTTCGGAGATAGATGAAACCGGGTTTCAGAATGCTAGGTTTATTACGGATAGCAATAATCAGCATATGACCATATCACCTAATGATCCCTGGCAGTTAGTTGCGGCTGGAGACATGGATGGCGATGGTGACGCAGATGCTATCTGGCAAAATATGACTACCAAACAGTTTGCCTACTGGGAGCTTGATGGTCTTGATGGTACTGTTTACCAGGAGTCAGTGCTGATCAATTCCCGACCAGCAGACGGTGATTGGGAATTCCGTGGTGCCTATGACGCTAACAACGATGGTATTGATGATTTCTTCTTCCGTAATTCCATGACTGGAGACAATGGCATCTGGATGATCGAGAATAACTCAGTGAGTGATGATAATATTGTCGGGATCACTCCGGTCGAAGATACTAACTTCTCCTTCTACGTTTAGGATAGTCAGCAGCTAGCTTTACTGTTGTAATTAAAGTCAAGAAAAACCCACCCCTTGAGCGTAAGCAGAAGGGGTGGGCTGTTTGTTCACTTCAATCTGAGTCTAATATCTCCGAGTTTTAGGGCAAACGCATCTAATCGTCAGAAAAATTTTGATGATTCTTTGATTGAGCTGATTTCCATAGATGCTTTTTGGAGATTTCGTCAAGTCAAGACCTAGCTGGCTACATTTGAACATTATTTATTGTAAATTAGCTGAGGGGGTGACATGAGCCCTAAAAAGCTTAGTATATAAGGCTTTGATGCCAATGAGCTCAGGGAAGATACAGTCCCAAATTAACCCTCCTTTCATTTAATGGCAAGCTCAAACCCTTATAACATAGTCCAAGGTCGCGCCCAAAACAGAATGTATCTTTTAGGTGCGACCCGTGGCGAATTTAATTCGCCACGGGTCGCACCTCTGCATCGCTAAGTAACTTATGGGCTGAAATTATTACCCAGTAAGGATTTCAGCTTGCATGTCACCCCCCCAGGTAAATTAGTTAATTTTATTACTAATCTCAAATTTTGCACCACAGTAAATTGATTGGGGCAAAAACTTGTGTGCACACCTCAATGACTGAATGAAAGAGGGACTGAATGAAAAAGGTAATTCTTTAACCCGGATTTGGTATAACCCCTAACTGCTCTGAGGCAGGGGAAAATTACTCATTCATAATTCTTAGCTCACTGATGTTATATAATAATTAGTTTTTGCTTAGTACCAACTCAGTAAAAATTTAATAAATATTTATTAAATTTTAATTAAAATATCTAATTCCATAGTGACAATTACGGAATTTTATGGCATTTATACTAGTGGTAGGATTTTTTTTCAGTCAAAACGCCAAAAAAAAAATATGAAGCCTGGAACAAAACTAATTTTTTGACTAGGTCATCTCTTAGGGTTGGAATTTTATCAGGGTATCGTTAGCCAGTCAAAATCTAGAAAAGGCTTCAAAAAATTTATCCAGTTTCACTGGATAAATTTGAGCAGGGCATCTTTGAACTATTAAAGGGGGTGTTTTACCCTTATCGATATATCTAGAAATAGGTATCTAAAAACATGTATCTAGAAAGTTACTGTACCCTAGATACATCGATAAGCATGATTAAATTTTTCCCCAAAAGTTCACATATAAAGTGCACAGACTCTTATCTCATCTCATGGCAGGGACGTTGAGTAATTCCAGTGTCTTGATGCAGTCGCTCATGGGGGAAACCACGGCAGACCGCGAGTGGGGGAGACCCCCAAGACCGCACTGCCTCCCCAAGACCGTAATGGTGCGTTTGACCCGTAATTAAATTCGCCACGGGTCGCACCTCTGCATCGCTTTTGTAAGTGACACATCCCATAACTTAGTTAGTTGGGATGGAGTAATTAAAAATTTTTTGGTGCATCAGGACTGAAAAGAAAAGCCAACCAGTGTAAACACAGATAACTAACTTTTGGGAAAAAACTATCTTATGGTTCTGATTGAAGCAGAAGGCACTCGCGTTACGCGACAAAACTACGGCATAACCGGTTTCAACAATATTGATCTCGTTGCTTCAGGGGGTCGAGCCGTCGAGATCTCAAACTTTGATAACCCGCAAGGAGAACCCGGTGTGCTGACATTTACATGGACAGCACAGGATGGACCGGCTGGTAAGTATGATATTCGTATTGCCTACTTTGACGAAGAGGATGGGGAATCTCCACTGACATTTAGTGTTAATGGACAGGAAGTTGGTACATATGTTTTTAATCTAAACATACCTGCAAATACACCTGATCCAACAGCTGAGCCAAGGAATTATGTCCCTCTGAGGGGTGGCAATTCAAGCGGCACCCTAAGTGCTGAGGATAATCCAAATAAACCCCTTTTTCAAAACATAGACCTTGCTCCAGGGGATGAAATACAAATCTCGGTACTGGCAGATAGCAATAATCCTGAATTGAATTTCGAGCGAGGGCGAGTTGATGCCATTGAAATTACCCGAGCCCCCAGTGTGGATCTGTTCTGGCATAATCCTGTCAATGCACAAGTTGCTTTGTGGACTCTAAATGGCCAGGGCACTAGCGTTGAGACGACAGCGTTCATTACAGATCAAAGTGGTCAGGAGGTGTTGGTACCAGAGAACGCTGGATTTGAAGCCCGTGGTGTTATAGATTTAGGGGATGGTATCAGGAATCCTCTGTGGCGTAATAAGATGACTGGCGCTGTTGGGGTTTGGAACATGGAACGCTCCGAGTTCCAGGATGCAATAATTACTCAGGCACCAGCAGGTCAACCAGGATCAGACCTCAACTGGGAAATCCGTGGCACCGGAGATGTTAACCGTGATGGTGCAGAAGAAATTTTCTGGTACAACACATCCAGCGGAGAAATTGCTGTTTGGGAGATAGATCAAAACGGATTTCAGAATGCTACCTTTATTACGGATACCAATCTTAACAAGATAATAATATCACCTAATGATCCCTGGCAGTTAGTTGCGGCTGGAGACATGGATGACGATGGTGACGCAGATGCTATCTGGCAAAATATGAATACCCAACAGTTTGCCTACTGGGAGCTTGATGGTACTGTTTTCCAGGAGCCAGTGCTGATCGATGCCCGACCAGCAGACGGTCCTTGGGAATTCCGTGGTGCCTATGACGCTAACCGAGATGGTATTGATGATTTCTTCTTCCGTAATTCTGTCACTGGACAAAATGGCCTGTGGACGATCGAGAATGACTCACTTGGTCAGATTGTCGTTATCGATACGGTTCCAGATCTCAACTTCTCCTACTACGTCTAGGATAGTCAGCAGCTAGCTAATGGAACTTGCGTGTAAAAAAAATACCAATTAAAGTAGGGTGGGCAAAGTAATATAATTTAGAATAATCAAAAGAAACAAGCTGTTGTTGCCCACCCTACAAGCTAAAAACTGGTATTTTATTTTTTGGCTACTCTCTTACTATTGTAATTAAAGTCAAGAAAAACCCACCCCTTCTGCTTACGCTCAAGGGGTGGGTTGATTGTTCACTCAAATCTGAGTATAATATCTCCGACTGTTAATCACTTCGTAGTCAGGTAAATCGTTAATTGTTAGTTAATTGTTAGTTAATTTTTATAGCGGTTTGCGATTTTTTAAGTACATAGTTATGGGTTTTTCTGGAGCAGGGAACAGGGAGCAGGGAACAGGGAAAACAATCCTGTGTACCTGATAGTTATGCAAACCGCTATAGTTAATTGTTAGTTATTAATTTAAAACTTTCAATTTTCAATTTATTGATAACATTATTATGTGGGTTTCAGTGGTAATAATTCAGTTAAAGACCAAATACTTAGGTTCAGTTGCTCAGCAATTTGTGCCTCAAAAGCGTGAATTGATATCGAAATCATGGAGTCGGTTTACGATCCCAGTCAACGGATGTGGTTTTTAATTCCCGACCACCCCACATTTCCGTCTCGAAAGTAGCACTTTCTCCAGCACTGAGGTTAGGGGGATTGGTGTACATGGAGCTGGTGCCAATTACACTGCCGTCATCATCCAGAATTTCATAATTTACTCGGGTCGAGTAGACAGTGACTGATTACACCCAAAGATAGAACTACAGACGAGATCGCTACTTTACTACGAAACATGATCAGTCTCCTGGTTTGAACCTTGAAGTTTGTAATGTTAATACTGAGGTGTTTCGGTCATTGGCTGACTCGAATTCAACCTCTACTTACATTTCTGAAGCCCATCCAAGTTTTACGCAGTGGATTGTCTAATCTTTACAAAACTAAAAAAAAAGCTCTGGTCAGACTTGGCATAAAAAGCCGGAAAAGTGCCTAAAACGTAGGGTGCGTCAGTAATGCACCCTACTCGTAGCATCAGAAGAAACCATGGCGACCAATGAGCAGATACCCTGAATGGGACCGAGTGCGATCGCTTTCAGCAGGTGATCAGCTTGGTTAGCAAATCCTGACCAGGTTACTCCTAACCCTCCCAACACAGGGTTAATATCATGTCAGGTTGAATACCCATAATTAAGGAGAGGGTGGGACCCACCCCTAACCCCTCCCAGGAGGGGAATGTGGGGAGATTGGGAGATAGGGAGATAGGGAGATTTTTCTTAAGGGTAATTATCCCGACATGATATAAGGATAGGGTCTGATTACAATCAGTAGGATGATGGTAAACACTGATTGACTCTTTGACACGGACGCGATCGCCTACTTTGATCTGGCTATGGTTATAAAGTTAGTGAAATACCAGTAACGATTAAATTGATCCATGTCAGAAACACCCCAAACCTCAGCTCAAATAGAGCTGGGTAGTACCATGGAAAGCCATGAGCTAACCGCCACCACGGCAAAATGGTTTGACTATCCAGTGCGAGTCCATCCCCACCACACTGACTATGCTGGTATAGTCTGGCATGGTACCTACATTCGCTGGATGGAAGAAGCGAGGGTGGAGTACTTACGCTCGATGGGTATGGATTATAGTGATCTCGTCAGGCTAGGATGCGATTTACCAGTAGTAGAACTTTCTTTACGGTATCACCGGGCAATGCCAATGGGCACAGCAGTAGTTGTCAAGACAGGCATCGCCGAAATGAAAGGTGTCCGTATGAACTGGAATTATAAAATTCAATCCCATGATGGCAAAGAACTTTACGTAACCGGTCGTGTGATTCTAGTAGCCGTTGACCGAGAGCAGGGTAAGATTATGCGCAAGTTACCACCAGTGCTAAAGGATTTATTAGAGAAGCTTTCTAGTTGAGGCAATGGAACTGAGGTTATTTTATGGTTATTTAGCAATATCAGCATATTGCCACGCTTGTTGATATTGCTGTTGTATAGTTTCTGCTTCTGCTGTTTTTCCTTGTGCTTGCAAACTTTTTGCTAAACCATGTAATGACCAACCATTTTCGGGATAAATATCTAAATCATCACGAAAAGCTTGTTCTGCTTGCTCTGGCTGATTGCCTTGTAGCAGGATTGTGCCTAGCAAATTACGGGTAGGAGAATACCAATCTGGTGGTTCAGTATAAACCAGCTTATCTTCTAGAGCAATAGCATTTTTTAAGTGACTAGTTGCTGTCGTGTAATCTTGCTCAAGAGTAGCAATTGAACCGGTTAAGACTTCAACGGCAATTTTAAGAACACTAGCAGTAGAATTAAAACTCCAGATTTTCAATTCTTCTAAATCAGGATCAGCCATTAAAGCTTGTAATTTAGCTAATTCTTGATTAGCTTCTTCTTTCTTACCTTGAGACGTGAAAGCCATACCTCTAGCATAATGCCAAACACCCGTAGCATATTTCATATCAGTTGTTGGTGCAGGTGTTTCTAGGATTTTATCCCATTTTCCAAAGCGCACTTCTGTATAAAGTGGAACAACATAAAAATGTTGTATTATACCAGATAAACTTGGATTACCAATCAGACTTGAATCAACTGCTGCTGTTTGTTGTGCTGCTTCCATTGCTATTTCACTTTGTCCACTCATTACCGCTGCAAACCAGAGGAAATGGTAGTTATGAGGAACATAACCAATAGTATAAATACTTTGAGGATGGGGGGATGCCAGATAGTTACGATCCGCCATAACTGCTTTTTGATTAGCAATAACAGCATCTTGGTAACGTCCGACTCGAATATAGATGTGAGAGGGCATATGGACTAAATGTCCTGAAGCGGGAACGAGATTGCGGAGATTATCAGCAGCTTCTATGGCTAATTTGGGTTGTTCTTTCTCAGTGGCATGGATATAGAAGTGAGTAGCTCCCGGATGCTTAGGATTTCTTTCTAAAACTGATTCTAATGTTGCTAAAATTGGCTTGGCTTCTGGTTTGAGTTCCCCATTATCTTGCCAATAGTCCCAAGGCATGGTATCCATTAGGGATTCTGCGTATAGAGTTGCGACATCTAAATCATCAGGATAATCTTGAACAACCTGCTTCATTGCCTGAGCATAAGCTAGATCAAGGGAGGAACGATCTGCCATTGGTTGTTCCGAATAACGCTGTGCTAAAGCTTTAATATAAGCCTGTTCCTTTGGAGATGCCTTGTTACTTAGTGCGATCGCTTGTTGAATTGCTTGCCAAGCCTCTGATACTTGTTCATCTGCCATTGGTGCATTGATATTTGGTCCTTGAACATAAGCTAATCCCCAGTAGCACATGGCACAATTAGGATCTAGCCTACTTGCTTCTTTAAAAGCACGAGCAGCTTCAGCATGATTAAAAGCGTAGGCAAGAATTAAACCTTGATCAAAATACTTTTGAGCTAAGTCTGAGGTAGTGGAAATAGGGTAATGATAATTCCCAAGATTATCTATTAGTTCTACTCGTTCAATCTTTTCCTGGGCAGATGACGCTGAAACTGGAGGATTAAACAGGAAAGGGGATAGTAAATTAGGAATAATGATTAATCCTAAACCGACTATAAAACCTATAGTCAACGTTTTTAGCTTATGATTCATTTTGTTGTTCCTCATACAGTCCCCCATCCCTGTTGCATCAGTTAGCCTCAGAAAACTAAATTGCTGCATTTAGTCATTAGTCATTTGTCACCCACCAAAGTCTCTTGGTACTTACAAATGACCAATGACTAATTACTGTTAACCACAGCAGTGATGACTTATGAAATTGCAGGGCAATTCACATTTGTGCCACCTAAACCACAATACCCATTAGGATTTTTAGCCAGGTACTGCTGGTGATAGCCCTCTGCGTAATAAAACTCAGGAGCATCTATAATTTCTGTGGTAATATTACCATAACCGGCGACCTTCAGGGCTTGCTGAAAAGCGTTTTGTGAGGCTTCGGCTAGCTTCTTTTGGTCTTCAGAATAGGTATAAATTCCTGAACGGTACTGAGTACCAGTATCATTGCCTTGGCGCATGCCTTGGGTGGGATTGTGGCTTTCCCAGAAGACTTTCAAGAGTGCTTCGTAACTGATTACGTTTGGGTCAAATACCACCAGCACCACTTCATTGTGGCCGGTCATGCCTGTACAGACCTCTTGATAAGTAGGGTTAGGGGTAATTCCAGCAGCGTAACCTACTGCGGTAGTGAACACTCCCTCCTGTTGCCAGAATCGGCGTTCTGCTCCCCAAAAACATCCCATGCCAAACATCGCCATTTCCAATCCATCAGGGTAAGGGGGTTTGAGAGGATTGCCGTTGACGTAGTGACGCTCGGGTACTGGCATGAGTTCTGAGCGTCCCGGTAAGGCTTCCTCAGCAGTAGGCACAGTCAGCTTTTTCTTAAATCCGAAGAGTACCATTAGTTTTAAATTTTAGTTTTGATCAATGTCTGGACTTACTTAACATTTTGCAACATTTATGACCAAATTACTCCTTCGTTAGTGGTAACTACCAATAGACTGTTAAACAGCTATTGGCTAGCTACTAAGAACTAAAGACTCACAGGACTAAAAACTCTCCGACTCAGGAGGAGGAGGATTTAGTTTTTGCTAAACTACGATATTCCCAAGCTGGAACAAACTTAGGGTCTCGCCACAACCCTCGCCGATATCGTTTGGCATTGGCTTCAGCACTATCGACCATTTCCGCACTGGGGCAATCTTTCAGATAGGGGCGATATACCTGTGCTAGTCCTTCTTTAACTAGGACTTCCTGGACAAAGGTGCCATCGGTTAAGCGTACTTCACTGACGCTGCGCCCATAGCGGTCAGTATCAGTAACGGTCAAAACCACCTGATTATCGCTTTGTTTAACCAGTTCCTGAAGTCGCTCCTTGGCTTTATTTCCCCATTTGAATTGACTTTTGTCTACCAATTTGCGGCTTTGCTTCTCTTTTTTGGAATGGGCAATTTCTGGAGCGTCGATACAGGCAAACCGAACTTTGACATCCTTGCCAAACCTGTCAGCGACGAGAATGGTATCCCCGTCAGATACCCGTTTGACAGTGTAATTCCCGATTCCTAACTGGTCTAGAAGGGCGGCACATCCGAAGAGACTCAGGATTAGGACAGAGGCTACTATCCATTTGAAAATGTTTTGGATTAGTTGGCGAGTTGGATTCATGGTCAATTACTGTTGACGAGTGTACAATTTAGCTCAAAAACTCTACTTGTGTCCTATTCCCTGGTGCGACGTTCCGATCAATACTACTGTCACATCGAAATTACTGTATACTATTATATCAATCCGAAGTCAAACCTCAGAGAAATCCGTGTTACTCTGGATAACCTCTTCGCCATCTTGCGAGACTTCTCTATTTTTCCATACTTCCATTGGTTACATCCGTTAACCATCCGTTGCTCCAACTGACTACTCTCACAACTCCGACAGGGATGGCTATAGATTTGACTCTGTATTAATTGATGTTATCAAGATTCAACCCTAACTACTCAATATGATTATGGTGCTTAAAACGATAACTCTAGTGTCTTCAACTCTAGTTTATTCTCTGTTATTTCTCGGTTGTCTAGGGTTGCCAGTTCAAGCCCAATCGAACACTTTTTCCAATTGCGTTCTAGGCAATGACTTAAGTGGTCGTGATTTGAGCTTTGGTAATTTTAGTAACTGTAATTGGAGAAGTATTAATTTAAGAGGGGCTAATTTATCAGGGGCTTATCTAAATAGTATTCTACTGAACCCTAAACTTCAATCTTACCAACGACGGGCGACCGAAGAAGTAAGTTCTGATCTGACCAATGCGAATCTCCAGGGAGCAGATTTAACTCTCGCTAATTTACAACGAGCCATCCTGACAAATGCTAATTTAGTAGCTGCTCGTTTATTTGATGCTGACTTAACATCGGCTACATTGGAAAATGCTAAATTAGATAAGGTTTTTGCTCCTGTGGTTCTCTTATATGAGGCTAATTTAAAAGGAGCCACATTAAGTTTAGGGGATTTAACCGGTGCGAGCCTGGCTAGCTCTGATTTAAGTAATAGCTATTTGTATAGAACCAAATTAAGCTATGCTGACTTACAAAATGCTAATCTAAGTGGGGCTAATTTAACAGAGGCTAATTTAACAGAGGCTAACTTAACGGGGGCTAATTTAACTGGGGCTAATTTGACTGGGGCTAATTTGTGTAATGCGACTATGCCAGATGGTACAGTATCTCAGCAAGGTTGTCTGTAATTTAGTCGTAAGCATATGCGCTACTTGAGGTGCTACTTGAGGTGCCGTCAGCTAAAAGCTCACGCTACTTGAGGTGCTATCAGGCAAAGATATTTGGCCACGCTACGCGAAGGCTGACCGCTGACCGCTGACGACTGAATGCTTAGCTAATGGCTTACATTTTACTTATCAATACAATACTCTAGATTTAATAAAACATAGGGAAACAAATTTGTAAACCATCCCCCCCAAATTTCTTTAGCTTTTTCCCCTTCAATCAAGGAGTTGACAATACGTTGCCATTGCGGATCATGCTTAGGGAGAATCATGCCATAGAAATCACAGGTCAGTGGCTGAGCTGGAGATAAGGTGTACTGGGATGAGGAGAGTCCTTGTCTGGCTACTTCTCCAATTAATAAAATGCCATCGCTGGCAAAGGCATCAATATCCCTATTGACTAATGCTTTGACTCCTTGAGACCTACCTATGTCTCCAGGAAAAACTATTTTTTGAGCATTAGGATAGGTTTGGTCAATAAATCTTTCTGTGAGGCTACTAGGAAGTACTCCAATTTTTAAACTGTCAAGGCTTTCGTAACGATTGAAGACTCTCGGTTGTTTAGAATCGACTAAAAAGTGTGTGCCAGTAATAAAAAATGGTGTTGAAAATTTTATTCCATCAATCTCACTCCTAATCGTATTAGGGCCACACTCCAAATGTACAGCTTCATCTCGGACAATAGCAAAGCGATTTTATAAGGTTGATTGAATGGCAACAACGTCTAGTTCTATGGGTTTATTGAGTTGTTGTGCAACTTTGTCTTTTAAGGAATTGAGTAGGTCAAAGCAATACCCTTTCCACTCTCCGTTGGCATCAATGTAGCCGAAAGGAGCAGCATCTTTTCTAATACCAACTTTTATGGTGCCAGTTCGTTTAATTTGGTCTAAAACCGTTTCTGAACGCTTCGGTATTGGCTCAATGGCAAGTTGTGGTATGATACTTTCGGGAGCTTCACTGCCAAAGGATTCCTCTAGTTGTTCTGGAGTTAAAGATTTGACTAAATGTAACTCTAGAGAATTCTCAGAGAGCAATTTGGCATAGGTAACACTAAGGTAAGGTCGATATTGAACTCTCCCTGGTTTGAAAACACAGGGATTCTAAGCTGATTTCACTTCGCGGGTTAAAACCGCGCTCCGTGAAGTTGCTTCACGATACGATTTAGATAAAGAGTCTAATCTGTATCGTTGTGGCAGGTTCAAAACTGCTCTACAGACCTCGGCTAGGGGAAACCCTAGCTGTGTCTCTACTTTTCTGAGGATGTTACCAGCCCCATTGCAATCGGCGTTAATCAAATTACCTTTACTTGACAGATATTGTCCACGCTTTACTCTTTTTCCGCTTGCTGCCCACCCCTGCGCTTTGGCGCACGCTACGCGAACAGGTTTCGCGCCGAGCACAGGTAGGAAGTCACGATCTAAAAAACTAGCTTTGCTGGTGTAACTTTCCTCGGTCTCAACAAATTTAATACCGTACTCAATGCACAGTTGTTCTATCCTATTTTTTAATTTAGCAGTAGGGATTTGAACGAACTGCTGATTGTTCTTTTTGCCAATATTAATACGATCTTTATTACGCTTGTTCCAGCCAAACACGATTGTGCTGACTTGGTTTCTTTTGCACCAGTTCACAATGAATCTAGCGACTTTATTTACATTATCGCGCATTTGCCTGTTGCGCTTTTCAGTCAATGAGGCCAACCGATCATCCCAATAGCCCTGAGGTTTCCCTTTTTTGATCGCAGCTACACGCTTGTTGTACCACTGGTTTTGTGACTTAACTTTCCTGCCATCTACAATGAATGACTTCCCTATATTGGAAACGCAAGTCAACCAGTTATTGAGACCTGGATCAACACCTAAGACATTGTCGGTTGACAACACCGGATCGGGGCTTGGTCTTTCATATACAAATTCCAGATAAAAACAGCCATTTCTTGGGACAAATCGATACTCTTTGATTAATTGGAAGTCAATATTGGATGGCATGGGTAGCAGAAAATGGTCAATCCCGAACCAGATTTTGATTTGTTTCCCTAAGGTGAATTTTAGTTGACCTAGACAGCGTTTTACCCATCGAGCAGGATAGCTAACTACAGCTAGACCTCCCTTTTTGCGATACTTTGGGACTCTAGGCTTATTTGTTAACTGCCCTTTGTCGTACAGTTTCTTGAGGGCTTTGTAAGACTTGAAAGATTCAATAACTCCGTGTAACGTCTGTTGGGCGCAGGCAGACCTCATCGCTTTAAAGTGGACGTTGGTTTTCATTATTTTGTCCAGTTCCGCGTTTTTAAGGTATTTGCCGTTTTTGAACAACATTTGACGGCAATAATACAAGCCACAATTTGTTAGCTTATTAGCTTCCGAACAGATGAACTCTATAACTGCCTGATTTTCAACCGTCGTAGTTATTAAGTGCTGCTGGCATCCATACATCTTATTGTCACCTCATTGTTTATATTATATATTTAATATACAGCTACTGTCAACGGATATGACCAGTAAAAATCAATATATTTTCAGGACAACCCCTCACTCGTTGACATTACTAAATTACCACTTTGTCTGGTGTCCAAAAAGGAGAAAATCAGTACTAACCGGAAGCATAAAAATGAGATTGCAAGAAATTATTTTTGAACTCTGCAAAGATAATAATTGGAGACTTATCGCAAAGCGAGATAATGCCAGATCACGTCCACATGTTCTTGGAGGTTGACCCTACTTATGCTCCATCGGTAATAATAAAAAGGGTAAAAGGAAGAGCTTCTCATCATCTCAGAAGAGAATTCCCTGAATTACTAAAGCTCCCAACTCTTTGGTCTCCTAGTTATTTCTGTTCAACTACCGGAAACGCAAACACAGAAACAGTGAAAAGGTATATTGAAAACCAGAAGGGCAAATAACACGAGAGCCGGGATAAATCCCGGTACGCTCCACGCCTACCTAATAAATTAGGTAGCTAACTCTCGCTTGTTAATTCTCTGTTTGGTAAATCCCGAATATGAGTATTAACAAAAGCTAAGCTTAAGGCTTTTAGGTAAGCAAGTCCGACCTGAGGATTGGAACCAAGTAATTCTCTAGGAAACAGGGCAAAATCGTCGCCCGATGCACCACTAGTGGAAAAGTGGTTGCCATCAACAATCATTGCCAGATATTTTTCTGGGGTATTGAGCCAGATGAAGGGGTGAATCTGTTCTGGGACAGTGGGTGCTACGATGTCGTGGCTACCTGCCATAATCATGACTGGCACTTGAATTTTAGCCAAGCTAGCTGGACCAAGGGCTGTGCTGGTAATAGGATTAACAGCGATTACAGCTTTGACCCGTGGATCCTGCAAGTCATAATTAAACGGGGGTAAGCGATTGGCAAGGCATTGGAGCAGTACAGAGAGATTGAAGGTTGGGTCTTGATCAGGACACACTTGGCGCAGTCTTAAATCATTAATTTCTGCACCTGCTACGGCTAACGCTGTGTAACCCCCGAAGGAATGACCAATCACACCAACCTGTTCCAGATTCAGCTGATTAGCAAAATTAGGGTCAGATTTAGAGAGGTCTTCGAGCTCATCGAGCACATATCGAATATGTGACATACTCCCACACTGAATCAAAGATTATAGTGTGGGCTTCTTACCAACTCCACCCAACGGTTCGGATACTCGGTAAGCTTTATTAACGATACGGGATGCCCCTCCGCACCGGAACAATATAATGAGTTCTATTTTAGGCACGTAGGTGGCGGTTAGCTCTTAATTTGATTTACCCTACTACTTTCATTATAGACGATATAAACGATTTTGAGTTCCCTGCTTGGTAAAAAAACTCTGTCCGCGATTCATCTCACACTTATGCTACGCATGTTCGTTGTGAGGCTTCTCGCGGTTGAAGCTAAATAGGTGAAATGGTTGCGATCTGAGGCAAAGCCATGGGACATGACTACTAAGGGGGCTGGTTTGGGATTGCCTTTGGGTAAGTACAGAGCAACCTCAAACTTGGTTTCTCCGGATAACCCTAGAGGGGATTGACGGCGGCGACCGGAAAGGGTGATGACTTGGTCTGTGAATTGATAAGGACCAGGTTGTTGTAAGTCTGTTAACTGGGAGACATCAATGGTATTCTCAGCAGCGGCTTCTCGGGTGGCTTGGTTTGCGATCGCATTCACGGCTGCATCTCGATATCGAAATAGGGTAGCTAGCTCTTTTTGGACATTAAAGATATAGTCGGTATCAATCAACATCCCCTCGGTGGGAAACTGACGCACTATATTCATTAGAGTTAGACCTTCGGAGTCAGCTGCTGCCAAAACCAGCGCTCCCCTAAGACTATGTAAACCATTGCGACCAGGGTGCGTTTTAATCATCTTTCCCAAACCTTCCAGAAAGGCTTCTCCCATGGGGGATTTACCTAAGCGAGATATGGCAACAGGACTGATTTTAATCCGCTTTTGGAGTAGCATCCGCAACTGTTCCAAGGCTTCTGGGTTCAGCATTTGGGCGTAGAACTCAAATTCCTTAGTAATTCTGCCCTCATTGGCGAAAATCTCCAGGGATTCCCGGGAAAGGGACAATTTTAACGGACCATAGTTAAAGTAAATGTATTCTGCACTCTTGGCTGGCTTTGGTTTGACTACTGTGGGGAGTATTCCTAAACCAAGGAATAAGCAAGTATATAAAAAACCTAGTAGTTTCTTGGGTTTGGCTTTTGCTTTCACGAGTCTAGTCTTCTCAGTCTTAGGCTTGATGAGGAGGATTATAATACAAACGAAGAGCAATGTATTGTTGAGACTTCTAGTTATAAGAATTAATTAATTCAAGTCATCGGTAAGTGAATAATTTGGTAAGCATTCAGCTATCAGCATTCAGCTATCAGTTATCAGCTAATGCGCTACGCGCACGCTACGCGAACAGCTATTAGTCATCAGTTTATGCGCTATACACACGCTACTTGATGTGCTTTTGAATAAAATAAGCTGACCGCTGACTACTGACCACTGACCGCTGATCGCTGAATGCTTACATAATTTGGTCTTGATATTCCTGATCATAATAGCATTGTGCAATTATAATTAACTTTTCAATTGGCTTTCAACTGGGCTTGTCTTTCTGATTTGATTTTCCTAGATGTTCTGCTAGCAGTGAGCATCCTACTCCTAGGACATGTGATCAATTAAGCCAGATTAGGGCAGCAGCCAGATAAATTGCTGAGCGCTAAAGTTCCCAGGCTCGCTTATCGTAGCGCGTCGCTTACCCTCGATATTGCTTGAGTCGGGCAAGGATTTGAAGGGGTGGTTGACAACAAGTTCGCAATTTGCTAACTTAGTTTACATAAGCACCGAGCGCAGAATTAATTACCTAGTCTCAATCTCTATAACCCTTACATTGTAGGGCTTTGAGTTTTGTAAAATGTGCAATTAATTTTCTGCACCTGCTTAACGACTTACTCAATTTAGTTCTAGAGAGGTATAAAGTAGATTGACGAACATAAGCAGGTAAACAAATCTGTAAGCCTTACATTGTAGGGCTTTGAGTTTTGTAAAATGTGCAATTAATTTTCTGCACCTGCTTAACGACTTACTCAATTTAGTTCTAGAGAGGTATCTATGAACAGGACTGCATTGAGACTACTCGTAATGTTCAAGAAAGCAAAGATTTTAGTATTAAATTTCCATAACTGGATGTCAATTGGAAGTCAGTTTATGGAAACTTATACTCAAATTCTTTGTATATTGGGCATTACGAGTGGTCTGCGACAACTGGTGATGCCCTTGCTTGTAATGTTATGAGTGTCTTAATGCTCCCTGCAAGGATCTCTCAATCCTTAATTGGAGATATTGACATGCATACTGTAATTACTTTCGACATCGCTAAGTTTTGGCACAACCACCCGGAATCAAAGGAATATATAGCTGCCTGGTTCAAGCTTGTAGAAACAGGACAGTGGTCTAGCTTTGAGCAAATGGGTCAATCTTTTCCCTATCTTGAAGGTAAAGAAAGTAACGCTTTATTTACGATTGGATGCGGTCGTTATACCCTTAAAGCTCGTATCAACTTCAAATACAAGCATATAGTTGTTCGCAATATTATTGCGAACGCGGATTATGATAGACAGAACCTATGAAACCATTCCAAAAAGCTATCTTGATTTGGTAAAAGAACACCCACTTCTTCCCATTATGTCTGAGGCGGAGGAAGAGGCGGCCAAAAATCTCATTAACTTGCTTCTAGATCTAGAGGCATCGGTCGAGTTAACTGAAGAACAAGATAGTTACCTTGCTACTTTGACTGTACTATTGCACGACTATCAGAGGAAGAAACCATTAATTCCAGATATTCACGGGATTGACTTACTCAAGTTACTCATCAAGGAACATGGATTGCGTCAGCAAGACCTAGTTAGCATTTTTAAGACGAAATCAATTGTTTCAATGATATTAAGTGGCAAAAGAAATCTAACCGTGGAACATATCCAGAAACTGGCAGATTATTTCAAATGTTCGCCATCTGCCTTCTTCCCAAGATAAATCTAAGTGTAACCAAGAGAAGGAATTAGAGTTCTTCTCCTGGTTACTATCTATTCCCTATACAGGAGATAAAAATTATGTGGAATGAATTGTTGATTGAAGCTGTTAAACGTCTAGGGTTTATGTTTTTGGGTTATATTGCCAAAGAGGGACTGAAAAGGTTTTTTCAACACAACCGCAACAATAGTGATCAGTTAATACCTGACATTTATGGAACCGATTTATTGCGAGTAATTCTGAAGGAGCATTATCTTCAATCTCAAGAAATAATAGAGATTTTCGGTTCCGAAGCAACCTGTAATTTAATTGTTAGTGGTCAACAAGAATTGACAATTGGACAAATCCAAAAGCTGTCTAAACGTTTGTTGATTTCACCTATGGCATTTTATCCGTTATAAGAGGATATCTGAAAAGTTTTTTGATACTGCATTTTGCCCCCCTAGCCCCCCAACTTTGGGGGGAACAAGAGTCAATTGGCTTCTGAAAGTCCCCCAAAATTGGGGGATTTAGGGGGCTTGGATGTAGCAAATTAGACTTCTCAGACAACCTCTAAGCTGTTGTGCATTTAAACTGTATATTATTGAAATTAATTAAAAAAGTGGTGCGTTACGGGGTGGGCTATTTCAACTAGGCGCTCAGAGGCGGAAAATTAGGGTTAGCCCACCCCTAACACACCCTACGGGATGGAGGTAATGGATGCCCTACGGGGCGAGAGCGACAATGAAAACTATTGGAAAATTATCCGCCATCTTCCCCATCTCTTTAGTGTTGTCTTAAAAATCGGGCAAATATGACTACTACTTCCACTGGACGCTGGCAATTCTGGATTGATCGAGGTGGTACCTTTACTGACATTGTGGCAAAACGCCCGGATGGGCAGTTGATAATTCATAAGTTGCTTTCAGAAAATCCTGAACGGTACCAAGATGCTGGAGTACAGGGAATTCGAGAGATTTTAGACATCCCTGTTGGTAAGTCGATACCCAGTGATGCCATTGAAGCGATCAAGATGGGAACGACAGTAGCCACCAATGCCTTATTGGAACGGAAGGGCGATCGCACTGTCCTAGTGATTACTAAGGGCTTCCAAGATGCCTTGCGCATCGGTTATCAAAATCGCCCCAATATCTTTGCCCGTGAAATTGTGCTCCCTGAAATGCTCTATGAACGGGTGATTGAGATAGAAGAACGGTACAGCGCCCAGGGTGAAGAGCTAATCCCCATCAATCTGGTTGAAACCCGCCAATCCTTGCAAGCTGCTTATGATGACGGTATTCGTAGCTGCGCCATTGTCTTAATGCACGGCTATCGCTATCCCACTCATGAACAGGAGATAGCCACTATCGCATCAGAGATTGGTTTTACCCAAATTTCAGTATCTCATCAAGTCACTCCTTTGATGAAATTAGTCAGTCGGGGGGATACCACAGTGGTTGATGCTTATTTATCACCGATTCTACGTCGCTATGTAGATCAGGTAGAACAACAGTTGCAGCTTGGTGGGTTGAGCGGTGAAGCTTTGGAAAATAACCTTGAACCTACTCAGCCTGAAGGCTTACAGGGCAAAACCTCTGGACTATTGATGTTCATGCAGTCAAACGGAGGACTGGCGGACGCGCAACAGTTTCAAGGGAAGGATAGTATTTTATCAGGACCGGCTGGGGGTATTGTCGGAGCAGTACAGACTAGTCGAATTGCTGGTTTTGAGACGATCATTACCTTTGATATGGGTGGCACCTCTACAGATGTAGCCCATTATAACGGGGAATACGAGCGTACCTTTGAAACTGAGATTGCTGGGGTGCGGCTGCGCACGCCAATGATGGCAATTAATACAGTAGCTGCTGGTGGTGGCTCCATTGTCCAGTTTGATGGTGCCCGTTATCGGGTAGGACCAGAGTCAGCTGGGGCAAATCCAGGTCCTGCTTCCTACGGTAAGGGGGGTCCGTTGACGGTGACCGATTGCAATGTGATGGTCGGGAAGTTGCAGCCAGGGTTTTTTCCCAAGGTGTTTGGAGCGGATGGTAACTTGCCGTTGGATGCTGAGGTGGTAAGGCAGAGGTTTGAAGGATTGGTCGAACAGATTGGGGATAACCGAAAACCAGAGGAAGTAGCAGCAGGATTTTTAGCGATCGCAGTCGAGAAGATGGCCAATGCCATTAAACAGATTTCTCTACAACGGGGCTATGACGTTTCCGAGTATACCCTATGTTGCTTTGGGGGTGCTGGTGGCCAGCATGGGTGTTTAATTGCCGAAGCCTTAGGGATTAAGCGAGTGTTCATTCATCCCTTTGCTGGAGTATTGTCCGCTTATGGCATGGGTTTAGCCGATATCAGGGTATTGAAAGAACAGTCAGTTGAAGCTGAGTTAGTAGAGGGGTTGGAGTTAGAGGGAATTTTGGCCAAGTTGGTGGCTCAGGGCATAGAAGAGTTGAAACACAACCATACCCAGGATCGGAATAGTAACGAGGTTGAAGTGATTCGGCGAGTCCATTTGCGCTATGAGGGCACCGATTCAGCCTTGGTTGTTGGGTTTGGTGGGATTGATCAGATCACGGAAGAGTTTGAGGGATTGCATCAACAACGCTATGGATTTATCGTGCCAGGGAAAACGTTAATGGTCGAAGCGGTTTCGGTAGAGTTAGTAAAGCGGATGGCTATCCCAACAGAACCGATACGGTCTCGTCACAGTGGGGAAATGTGTGCTCCCGTTGCCACAGTGCAAATGTATACCGCTAATCGGTGGTGGGATACCCCTGTGTTTAGGCGAGAGGATTGGCAACCAGGGGATTCGGTGTTTGGTCCGGCTTTAATTATTGAGGCAACTGGAACTAATGTGATTGAGCCTGGTTGGAAGGCAGAGGTGACTGAACGGAATCATTTGATTTTAGTTAAATCTGGTTTGGCGGAGCAGCAAGACAATCTGGAAAGCTTGACAAATAGCACTATAGATCAGCTGCCACCAAATACCGTCCAAGCTTCACCCCATCCTGACCCGGTCATGCTCGAAATCTTTAACAATCTATTCCGTTCCATAGCAGAGCAAATGGGGACAACTCTCGAAAATACCAGTTATTCAGTCAATATCAAGGAACGGCTAGACTTTTCCTGTGCGATTTTTGACCAACAAGGGCAATTGGTAGCGAATGCCCCCCATATTCCAGTGCATTTGGGGTCAATGAGTGAAAGTGTCCGCAGCTTGATTGATGCCCATGGTGATAGTCTCAAACCTGGGGATGTCTATATTCTCAACAATCCCTACAACGGTGGCACTCATCTCCCAGATGTCACCCTTGTTACTCCAGTTTTCCTCAACTCTTCCCTAGGGCTAAAGGAACCTTCTCCCCTCTCCCCTTTATTCTTTGTCGCTTCCCGAGGACACCATGCTGACATCGGTGGTATCACTCCCGGTTCCATGCCTCCTAATAGTACCAGTGTCAAGGAAGAAGGGGTATTAATTGACAATTTCCTGCTGGTTGAGAATGGTAAATTCCGAGACAATGAAATAACCCAACTCCTGTTAGGGGGTAAATACCCAGTCCGGAATCTGACTCAGAATATAGCTGATTTACAAGCACAGATTGCTGCCAATGAGAAGGGTGTACAAGAGTTACAGCAGATGGTAGCCCACTATGGATTAGAGACAGTGCAAGCCTATATGGGTTATGTCCAAGATAATGCTGAGGAGTCAGTGCGCCGGGTGATTGATGTGCTCACAGATGGCAGTTTCAGCTATGAGTTAGATGGGGGTGCTAAGATTCAGGTCACGATTACTATTGACCGGAACAACCGTAGTGCCAAGATTGATTTTACCGGTACCTCGGGTCAGTTAGACAGTAATTTTAATGCACCGTCAGCGGTATGCAAAGCAGCAGTGCTATACGTCTTCCGCACCCTAGTCGATGATGATATTCCCCTCAATGCCGGTTGTCTGAAGCCTTTGGAGGTGATTATTCCGGAAGGTTCTATGCTCAATCCCCGTTATCCAGCAGCAGTGGTAGCAGGAAATGTGGAAACATCCCAAGCAATAACCGATGCGCTCTATGGTGCTTTAGGAGTGATGGCGGCATCTCAGAGTACTATGAATAATTTTACCTTTGGCAATGAGCGCTATCAATACTATGAAACCATTTGTGGAGGCTCTGGGGCAGGGATTGATTTTGATGGCACAGATGCGGTACATACTCACATGACCAATTCTCGCTTAACTGACCCAGAAGTGTTGGAATGGCGATTTCCAGTACTTTTGGAAAGGTTTGGGATTCGCCCCGATAGTGGGGGTAAGGGCGTTCATTGTGGGGGTAATGGCGTAATTCGCCAGATTCGTTTCCTAGAACCTATGACTGCAGGAATTCTATCTGGACGTCGAGTGGTCAAGCCTTTTGGGTTAAATGGTGGTGAAGCGGGTGCTTTGGGAAAAAATTATGTGGAACGGAAGGATGGAACTGTTGAAGAGTTGGGTAGTACTGGGGTAGTGGAAATGAATGCAGGTGATGTGTTTGTGATTGAGACCCCTGGGGGTGGGGGATTTGGTTTGGATAGTGGTGATAGTCAATCCTAATCGGTAGGAGGCGAATGCGATCGGCAGAGCCCATCCCATTGGTTTTTCCTTTGGGTGAAAATTCTTAACGGTCTAGAAGGTTAATGGTTAGACCAGTAGCAGCACCTTTAACCGCATTATCTACCACTGAACCATTGTCAATGATCACGCCAGTGACAACACTAGCAGCAGCACCAAACCCTGCATCTTGAACTAGACTCCCAGCACTGTTACGCCGAGCTCTAGTTCTATTGCGCTTAGTAGCATTGACAGCAGCACCAGCGGCAGCGCCATTGGCACTATTACCTATCAGTGAGCCGTTGTCACTTAATTCTCCAACTACCGCACCAGCAGCAGCACCAATACCGATATCTCTTAATAAATCATCAGCAGCTGCCGGTGCAGCGGGTAGTAGTGTTGCGCCTACAAAACCGGTTGTGATCAGTCCTGGTAGTAGAGCACCGAAAATTCCTTTCATCTTTGTGTCCTCTAAATTCAGAAATCGATCTACTGCTCTTAGGTTAGATCTGCCTCTCGGTAGATAACCTCTTCCATTGGTGACAAGTTAAGGAAAAATATTCTTGACTTTTTTGGCTGAGTTGTTCTTTAAGGGTATTCAAAAAGTTATTACCCGTACTCAGACAGGCAAAGGACTTGCCAACTCGTCGGCAAGAACCTAAAAGCATATAGTTTGCCCGCAGCCAATTTGAGTGCATTCGGATTGCTGAGAGTTCAACCCTCTCAGCCCCATTAATATATCTTGAGTGGATCCCTTTCGAGGGTTATCGTGAGGGAAGGATTCGCTGCTCCACCTTTGGGATAGCTAATATGGATAGTTTTTTTATTCCCTTCTTGTCCAACTAATTTTTTGTTTGTCGCAGCTAAATTAAACCACCTTGAACCACTTGGTGACCAAGCATGATAGGCAATGGCTAAATAGTTTGGTTTATCCTCGTCATTAGAATAGTAGAATGGAATGTAATTCATCTCATCACTCCTACGCCAAAGACGAACTGCATCATCACCATCAGACTTATCAGATGATGAAAGCTTATAAACTGAAAAAGCTTGCTCTTCTAGCTTATTCCCCCCAGGCATTCCAAGTTTATAGTTTATGGTAACTTGCATACCTGGTTCTAATTTGATAACCTGCAATTTGTCTGAGTCTACATTATTATCGTAAGCTAGTGCTATAGACGACACCATCAACAGTAATTGATTTACCAACAAAGATACCCCTATGAACTTTAACTTTAAGGGGTTGGAAAATATATTCATGTTTTCTCCGATTAATTTCTGTTTTCCGCTCTAGATAATATTTGAACTGTTCAATAACTTGGCTGCTGCGTCTCAATAGGGGCAGCACCAAGCTGATTTCTTCGGTATGGCTATTTTGGGTTCACTCAATAGTCCGACTGTCTCGCTGTTAGGCTAAATATAAACCAAGCTCAGGCTAGTGTGTCCTTCGCTTTGAGATTTACTAATACTTTGTAACAACATGATTTACAAATAGCAAACAAACTTAAATTGTCACCAATAATCTCTTCCCATAGAATTATTTTACCGCGCTGCATCAAGAACATGAATCTACCAAAGCTTCCTAAATATATATAGGGCTTAGAGTTTTTGACCTTGTCTTGATGCAAAGCGCGAGTGGGGGAAACCAGGGCAGTTCCTCAAGACCGCGCTGCATCGCCACCAAAAATTCCTATATAATTTCTTGCCTCTTGCCTCTTGCCTCTTGCCTCTTGCCTTACTAGGGAATAATTGCGAACACCCTTGCTGGGAAACCAGAACCCTTCAGGGGCTTAGGAAAAGTTACTATTGCGATCGCACCATACTCCGGCACCTGATCCAAGTTAGTCAGCAACTCTATCTGATACTTGTCTTGGCTGAGAATATAGTTTTCTAGGGAATAGTCCCCTTGGCTAGTGGCAATTCCAGGGTCAGTATCAGTTGTTTCATGACCGGAAGCAGTAATGTAGCGTTCTTCGTAAAGATATTTGAGTACTTCAGCGCTCCAGCCAGGATAATGGGCAATACCATTAGCGTCAGCATTACGCATTTTGGTCATACTAGGCCAAGCCTTAGACCAATCCGTACGCATTGCTACAAATGCCCCTTCTGGCACTAAACCGTATTTCTGTTCCCAAGCTTGTACATCTTCCAGGGTAATTTGATAGTCGGGGTTGTGACTGACCTTGTCGCTGACATCAATTACCACAAGAGGTAGCACCATTTCAGTGACCGGGATTTCATCCTGAAACCGTTTGCCCCTGACGAAATGAGCTGGCGGATCAACGTGGGTACCCCATTGACCTGGAATATTATAGCGCTGTGCCCAAAATCCAGACCCCTTGGTGCCAACCATTTCATCGTAGTAGTAGGTTGTGGTGCGTGTTTCAGGATCAAAGCCTGGCCAGTGGGGAATCTGGGGATGAAAGGTATGGGTTAAATCCACAAACTCATGGGACTTTAGTTCTGCTAATTTATCCCAAAGACTGGGGTAGTCAGCGGCTTGGGCAGTGCTTGGGTTCGCCAAACCGACTATGACAATCATGGTTAAGACCAACAAAGCTTTAAGCAACATGGCTCTTCCCTAGAAAAATTATCGAATGAAGTATCAAGGATTAAGGATAAACCATGAAGCATCAAGGATTAAGGATGAATCAGTGTAAGTATTCAGCTATCAGCCGTCAGCTATCAGCTATCAGCTATCAGCTGTCAGCTTTCAGCTTATGGGCTACGCGCACGCTACTTGAAGTGCTTTTGAATAAAATAAGCTGTTCCCGTAGCGTGGCCTATGGCCAACGGCTGACGGCTGACGGCTGACGGCTGAATGCTTACCAATCAGTGTCCATCTTCTATCCATATTTATATAGTTATTGGTGATTTTTAAGCACTTACGCATTTACACACTTACGCACTTATTTACTCAATTCGACGTCAAACGCTTAGAAATCTGGTTAATTAGCCCACTCACAATAGCCCCAGCCATCAGCACACCAATGGCGGGAGTAAATACTGGTTCCCAAAGGCTGTACCATAGTTCCAGTCCCAAGGGAATACCAACCGAACGACCAACCAATGCGATCGCAAACCAAAAAAAGCTCAATAAGACTAGAAAAACATCGAGCATTAAAATTTGGTTAAGCCAACGGAGCAATTGCTCTTTCATCTTCAAAATTTCTGGTATTTTAGTTTAATTGTCAACGTTATTAGTTTATTGGTGTGCAGTCATGCTGGTCAAGAGTGAAATAATCGAACTTAAAACCCACGAACCTATCGCTATCTACAATATCACCGATTACATCAGCAAATTACTAGAGGTTACTGGGCTTAAAAACGGTCATGCTTTAGTTTTTTCCAGACATACAACTACTGCGTTAGCCATTAATGAATACGAAGAACGATTACTCGAAGATATTAAAGTCCATCTAGACAAGCTAGCCCCTAAAGATGGTAAATATCTCCATAATGACCTGCACTTAAGGATTGTACCTCCTGATGAGCCGATCAATGCCCACTCTCACCTAATGGCCATGATGCTAAACAACAGCGAATATATTCCTATTATTGATGGCAAATTGGCTTTGGGCACCTGGCAATCTGTTTTATTCCTTGAATTAGATGGTCCTAGAGACAGAACTGTTTTAATTCAACTATGTGGTGAAACCTAAAAACTAGCTTACTAGGAATTGGCTGAAGCAGAACGGTTTAAGTAAACACCCTTATCCTAATTATAGATAATTATAGATAGAATGAGCTGAGCAAACTCCGTTAATACATTGGTATCAAAGTTGTGCTAAGATAGATAATATTGGACTCGCTCTCACTAAGAATCCTCTTCCTTCTAAGAAGGGTAGAGTGTCAACATAGTTCGACTTTGAACTGATTGAAGTAAGTTGAGCGTACCCCATCACAACCATGCCGAAATTCTGGTTTAGACTCTACAGTAGCGCTACCATAGCATCACTTCTACTTGCCGCTGGCTTTTGGAAGACTACGCCACTCTACCATGCAGCAAACACACTACTCCCCTCAGTAGCAGTATCCCCTGGGAATCAAGTAGTCGCTCAGGGTTCTCCCCCAGCCTGCTCTTCTATTGATCCGATTACCAAGGGTATGAAAAAAGAACGAAGAGCAACTGCTATGGCACAATTGGCTCGATCAACAGAAGATTGGGATTTTGTGATCAATGAGTGGATTCAAGCCATTGAGGATTTGCAAACTATCCCAGCAGACAGTCCTAAACGGATTTTTGCTCAAAAAAAAATTGCTGAATATATCAAGAACCTAGAGTTAGCTTACCTTGAAGCAGTAGCAACCACTTCATCCTTGCCCTTCTCTAGTTTTGATAACGAAATATTTGATCAGCAGCTGCGGCTTTATCTATCCTATATTGCTGCCGTTGGTACGCCTGACATTCTAATTGTAGGTAGTTCGCGGGCATTGCAAGGGCTTGATCCTCAGCAACTCCAAAAATCCTTAGGGATATTAGGCAAAGGAGAGCTAAAGGTGTTCAATTTTGGGGTAAATGGTGCCACAGCTCAATTTGTTGACTTCCAACTCCGTCAGCTCCTGACTCCAGAACAATTGCCACGGTTAGTGATCTGGGCTGATGGGGTGCGTGCCTTCAATAGTGGACGAGTAGACCGCACCTATCAATCCCTTGTCGCCTCTGAGGGATATAAACGTTTGCTGGCAGGCGATCGCCCCACACTTCCTAAAAGTCAAAAGGAATCTGCCAATACTTGCCAAGCTATTTCTGAGTCTACTATTTCCAGTGTTACTACTAAAATTTATCAAAAATGGGCACCGGAAACTAGACTTTGGGCAACAGCGACCTTAACTTCAAATCGGCAACCTAGACCCTGCAACCTAGACCCTGCAACCTGCAACCTGCAACTGGTTTCCAAACAGTCAACTACCGCCAACACTGGCTATAGTACTTTTGCCATCAATGCTAATGGTTTTATCCCTATGAATGGAACCTTTAACCCCAAAATTTACTATCGGAGCCATCCACGAGTGTCAGGGAGATATGATGCCGATTATCAGCCCTTCAGTTTTGCCGGTAAACAGACTACTGCTGTCAATGCTATTAAAAGCTTTTTGCGGCAACAAAATATTCCCTTAGTGGTGGTTAACTTACCCCTTACCAAAGACTATTTAGATCCAGTGCGTCTGAATCGTGAACAGAAATTGCAGCAGTGGATGCTCAAACAAACTGGTGAAGGATTTATCTTTATCGATATGGGCAGGCAGTGGCTAAACCAAAATCAGTATTTTGCTGATCCCAGTCATCTGAATCAATATGGCGCAGCAGCAGTGGCTAGCGAGTTGGCCGCTAATCCCCAGATTCCTTGGCCTTGACCTAATTCATAACCCAATTCATGACTTTTTGCCCCCTCAATCGACAATTCTTGTAGCGGGTGATGGGGTGATGGGATGATGGAATAATACCAAATAAAACAGTTTGAATACATTGATTAGATTAAATTTAGATTAAATTTAGATTAAATTTATTAGATTAAAGGGTGTGATGTGTATTGAAAATTGAAAATTGAAAATGTAATTATTCAGGTTTTGGGGTTGTTTGTGAAGCTATTTTGTGCATTTTGCCAGCGGCCTGACTCAAACTGTATTAAACAATCCAAATTTGCTGATTTTTGCTGCCAAATTCACACGTTACAGAGTTTGTCAACCCCTACACCTAAATAATTACATAAACAATTAACAATTAACAATTAACAATTAAAGATTTACCTGCATAGCAAGTGATTAAACTGGAGGAGATATTATTCCCCCAGTCTCCCTTCCCTTTAAAGGCTAGTCTCTTTACATGTTGTTGAAAGCTTTCCCTTCCAAGCCATACACCCTAAAGCAATAACGTTAAACAGACCCAATATCGAACTTGGTTCTGGTACTTGTTCGATTGAGTAGACAGTAGTTGTGCCACTGACCTCATTGTTAACAACTAGCATCGGTGTTTGGTTGGGACTATCCTCTGCTGATATGAACAGCAATCCTTCAAGACCAAGATCCCCTGCTGTACCAGCCTCAGGATCCCCTAGAAAGTCGCGGTTGTTGATGTAATTCACAAAGAATGGATTTTCAGGATCGCTAACGTCATAGACTATGAAGCCACCAATCTGCTCAAAACCGATGAAGGCAAAGGAGCGACCGAATAACTCAACCACTGTTATCCCCTGGGGTTCCGGACCTCTATTGTCGCTGCGGGTATCAAAGTTGTTTTCCTCAGCTTCAGCGTTGAAGAAATCTGGAAATAGGTCAGCAGTTATTTGTTCAAAAGCATCACCACTGTCAAAAACTAGCTCTAAGTCATCCTCTATTACCTTCCAAATTGAGAAGGAGCGTCCTCCAAAGGCAAACAGTTCGTCAAAGTCACCGTCTCCATCAGGGTCACCATTGATCGTTGACACTTGCAAACGTCCAAGAACATCATCTTCTTGTAGAGCGATCGCATCAGGGAAGGCAGTTGGGTCTAAGACTAAGTCATCTATCCGATCATCTTCCTGGAAAAACCTTACTTCTTCACCGTCTAAGTCACCCTCAATGCGGAGGAAATCGCCTTCGTTAGCAGTCACCAAGTAAGTTATGCCGTCAACGGTATAGACATCAAGTTGGTCTGGCTGGAATAACCCAAACACTGGCCTGTTTTGGATATTGATAGCATCGTCTCTATCGCTGGTATCTAAGCCATTATTAGGCTGACTGTGATCTTTGACACCGAGACCCACAACGTTAGTGAACTCATTAGTTTCTAGATTGAGAACACCAATAGCATTGTTTTCCTGGAGTGCTACCCAGGCAGTTTTACCATCGTCTGAGACAGTGATGTTTTCCGGTTGGAGATCCCGATCAGGGGTAATCGGGGACTGGAATAAATCCTCAATACCGAATTCCTCCTGGGATGAAGCCTCAAGTTCTTCCAATGCATCGACAAAGAGGTTAACTCCCTGGTTTTGGAGATACTGCTTTGAGAACGAACTAAAGTCTGCAGTCCTGACAGTAGGATGCTTCGAGTCAAGAAGGTCGATAATACTAACCGACCCCTTTGGATTAACGATCTGACCTAAAGTCTCTGAGAAGGCTGGCTCTCCTTCATTGGCAACCAGTAACTTTGTGCCATCTGGGGTAAAGGTTACCGCGTCAGGCAAGGCACCAACCGTGACCGATGTTTTGAAGTTACCGTTGGTGTCAAAGAAAGCCACTGTTCCTGGATCAGTTCGCACTTCATTGGCTACGGAAACCGCTAGTAAGCCATTGGTAGAGGCAATACTCGTTGGTGTTGCCCCAAACGATTCCAGGGGAATGGTGGTGGATAACGAGAGGTTGCCTGCGACAAAGTCCAGGACATCCACTTGATTGCTACTAGCATTGGTAACGAATAACCTTTGGCTGAGTGGATCGAAAGTCGATATCTCCGCCGCCCCATCATCGAAGATTCCCGTGGAAAAGGTAGAAATCGGTGTGATGTTTAGGGAGAAGGCGGCGGCAGGTGATGTAAGTATACCCAACAGCAATGTTGAGTTAATGGTTGCTTGTATGATATTAGGCATTTTTCTATGAGAAATAGATGGACTCTGATCTTTTACCATGGTGTTCCTTGCCCCGTCTAGGTATAGGAATACCTAGCTAATACTTTAAATGAAATGGTTATCATGTAATTTATGATGCAATTATGAGAAATTTTTTAAATCAGTGCTCAATTTCGTGTAGTTCTAGTAATTTTCACTGAAACTTCACCAAATCTTTACTGAAACTTCACAAAGTATTTAATCAATCTTTAAATAAGGAATCACCAAAGCCTGATGGGATCACTTTAATTTAAAACCTAATCCAACTTTGTTTCACGCCATTTTGGCGGGAATTTGCAGAATATGATTAACAAATCATACCATAGTTTTGGATATCTGATTAAGTTTTTATATAAAAAAATTATTATAACTCTGAATATTAATCATAATTACTAGTTTTTTTTATAGTTTTATATATAACCAACTAGCTATTGTTTATTTTTTTTTAAACAATATATTAAATCTTATTAATGTATAGCAGAGTGTGAAATGCCGCCATTATCAATAGTAGTTAGGGTAGTTAACCTTGTTACGCCAAATTTATAGCGTCGATCTAGTTATACTACCAAGTAGAATTATTCAATTTAAACTTAATACTGGAACGAATAAAAATAAACTTAATATTAAACAATTTAATATTAAGTTTATTATGTCGTTATTATTTGATATTTAGCTTCCTATTGTTAATGGTAATAGATTCCTTAGATTTTTTTTAAAACTAAAGCAACAAAAAAAACAATTATAAACTCTAAAAAAATACAATAATGCAATTCGATATACTCTACTATAAGGTGTACCTTCAGAGCCCATAAATATTAAGATATATAACCAATTGCTAGTAAGTAGATAATGTTAGGTCACGACATAAAGTGATACCATATAAAATAGCTCCTAGGTTCTACCACACTAAATGCATCTACTCCGATGCTCAAGAGTCATTGTCTAACCGGGAGGTAATCTATGACTTCTCAAGAAACCGGAGCTTCGAGCTATGCAAGTTCTGCTTTAGGACAGGGTGTCTATGGGGAGGTGAAACTGGTGAAACTAAGGTACTCTCAAAGAGATGATTTTTCGGAGGCTTCACCAAAAGGACAAGGAAAAGGGCTTGGGGTAATAGGAATACCTTTTACCTTTGTCCATCAGGCGAGCGTGTCATTCCCTGTAAGCATGTAACTCGCTCTAGCCCAACTGCACTAGGGTGTTCTAGGATTAAGTTTTCCTGTATTGATCTTCACCTAACCCAAGGAATTAGTAAGGCATCTACAGTTCAAGGGGATAACCGAATCAGTGAATTTACCTATGGGCTTTTGTGTTGAGGTAGATTGTCCTGCAGGAAATCGCTATTCTGAGGTAGATTCACTGAAAACTTTGCTAAGTTTGCTAAGGTAGCCATCCTGACATGGCTAATCCTAGTATCTACCTGTGAAGACATCGGTTCTAACTGTAATTGAGAGTAGGACACTATGTTAACCAAGCTGTTAGGAAAAGTTCTGCTCGTTGGTATGCTCACTTCCTTAGTGAGCTGTAGTCAACCAGCCGAACAATCAAACCCTAGCTTAGAGCCATCGACAATTTCTGAAGACACTAAGGTGATTGTATTAGGTGATATTTCAAAGAATCCAGCCAAAAAGATCCGCCGCTTCCAGCCCCTGGCAAATTACCTGGCTGAGAAGTTGAGTGAGTTCGATATTAACACTGGCGAAGTAAAAATTGCCTCCGATTTTCCTACCATGATCAGCTGGCTCAAAGAAGGGGAGGTACACCTATACTTCGATAGTCTCTACCCAGCGATGAGGATTAATCAAGAGTCTGGTGCTCAACCAATTTTGCGCCGTTGGAAACGGGGTGATGCTGAGTACCACACGATTATCTTTACTATGAAAGACCGAGGGATTAAATCCCTAGCTGATCTAAAGGGTAAGAAGGTCGCGTTTGATGATAGACAATCGACCTCTGGCTATATGTTACCTATGGCTTATCTGATTGAAGCAGGTTTGAAGCCTAATGAAAAGGGATCAGCCAGTGATGTAGTTGCAGCTAATGAGGTGGGGTATATCTTCAGTGATGATGATGAAAATACTATCCAATGGGTGATTAGCTCAAAGGCAGACGCTGGTGCAGTGGATAACCAGACTTTCGAGCAAGTCCCGGAGGATGTCCGGGACGCCATGACTATTTTGGCTGAGACGGACAAGGTGCCTAGGCAAGTCGTGATGGTTCCAGGCAATATGGATCCTGAGTTAATGGCTCAGCTCAAGAGTATTCTGACTACCATGCATAACGACCCCAAGGGCAAAGAAGTGCTGACTAAGTTCCAGAAGACTGCTAAGTTTGATGAATTCCTAACTCTACAGGGGTTGGAAAGGATGCAACAATTATACAACATTGTTGAGAATCGGTAAATTGCATGGGCAGATTTAGCTGGAGACAATGGCCATTAGCCACTAAACTGACAATGACTATGACTAGCTTGGTCATTGTGGCAGTGGCTAGTGTCACCATGCTATCTCTGCACCGTGAGCAACAAACCTTTCGTAAAGAACTCAAGCAACAGGCGAATCTATTGCTTAATACTCTGATCTTAGTGACTGCTGATGCGCTCTACCTTGCAGATGCTGATGCTTTGGAGCAGGTCATGGAGCAGCTGGGGGATCAGGGGTTAGTGGAGGAGGGTTTCATATACCAAAAAGATGGACGGATCGTAGCCAAAGCCGATTCGGTAGACGGTCAGGTGTATAGTCTCGAGAGTAACTCTGTTGGCCAGGAGCTGCTAAGGCTAAAACCTGATAAGATATATGTTGAGTGGGATGCTGACCAACTTACTGTTGGGAAAGCAGTGATTCTCGGGAATCAGACAGTGGGAGCGATTAGTGTCGGACTGTCTACAGCTCCCCTGAATAATAAAATTGCTGCGGTACGTAATCAAGGTCTAGTGGTGGCAGTAACCGCAGCGGCTGCCGGTACCCTGTTGGCACTGCTGCTGAGTCGGTCAATCACTGAACCATTGCAACAGATGACTGCTGCAACCAAGCGTTTGGCTGCTGGGGACTTGAACCAGAAGATTACTGTTCACACCAAGGATGAGCTAGCGATGTTGGCAGATTCCTTCAACCGGATGACTTCCCGGCTGCGAAAAGTCATTGAAAATTTGGAACAGCGAGCTGAAGCTCTGCGCCAAAGTGAAGGGAAAAATCGAGCCTTGCTCAATGCTATCCCGGATTTAATGTTGCACTTTAGTCACGATGGTACATTTCTAGATTATAAAGCGGCAAGGAATCATAGCTCTTTTGGGTTTGGAGATCAAGTCTTGGGTAAAACGGTGTATAATGTATTACCACAAGGGATAGCTCAACTTTATATCAGCAATGTTCAGCAAGCTTTGGAAACTGGGGAGATCCAAATCTTTGAACATGAGAGGTTTATTAATGGCCAACGCCGCCATTTTGAAGCACGGATTGTGGTCAGTGGAGATAAAGAAGTGCTGACCATTGTCCGGGATATTACGGATAACAAGTTGGCTCAGATTGAGTTGCAACAGGCAAAAGAAGCGGCTGAAGAAGCCAACCATGCCAAGAGTGCGTTTATGGCTAGTATGAGCCATGAGCTACGGACACCCCTGAACGGTATTCTGGGCTTAAGTCAGTTGCTTTGGGAAGATGCCGAGGAGTTAGGCTATGACGAGTTCGTCTCTGACTTAAAGGAGATTTGGAACTCTGGTACGCACCTGCTCACACTGATCAGTGATGTTCTAGACATTTCAAAGATTGAAGCAGGCAAGATGAACCTCTACTTAGAGAGCTTTGATGTTACCACCCTGATAGTGGAATTGGAAAGCCTTGCTAAGCCACTGATGCAGAAAAAGAACAATAGTCTAAAGATCAGCAGTGCTGACTCTCTCGGGACAATGGTGGCTGACCGGACTAAGCTCAAGCAGGTTCTGTTAAACTTGCTAAGTAATGCTGCCAAATTCACTGAGACAGGCACGATTACTTTTAGCATTAAGCGTGAAGGAAGTAACCATAGGAATGGCAAGAACGAACTCATCTTGGAGTTATCCCAACCTTATTCGAGATCCTCAAGTGCTTCCTACACCACAATCGATATTCCTACCTCCTCCAATACCTTAGCGAATCTCGAATCTGATGATTGGTTGATCTTCTCAGTAGCTGATACTGGCATTGGTATGACTCCAGAACAGCTAAACAAAGTATTTCAACCATTTACCCAGGCAGATAATTCAACCACCAAAAAGTATGGTGGAACGGGTTTAGGTCTTTCCATCAGCCAACGCTTCTGCGACATGATGGGTTGTCAAATTATGGTGGAAAGCGAGATTGGTGTTGGCTCCAGCTTTACCATCCGTTGTCCTGCTGTAGTAAATGACCCCAAAGCAGAAACACCTAAGGGCTAAATGGGTAATGGGTTAAGTGAAGGCAAAAGGTAAAAGGTAAAGTTTTCACATTTGAGCTTTCACATTTGAGCTTTCACATTTGAGCTTTCACATTTCACATGACAGCTTTCTTATTTAATTCTTCATATTTCATCATTCATGATTTGCCTCAAATGCTGTCAGTGATACTATCAAAGTTAAATGCCTTGACCCGAACTCCTGGAACTACGATGTTACCGTAGCGCTGTACTTGGCTTAGGGCATCGATTTCTTTTAACATTTGAGGCAGGCTTTGGTTAAAGCGCAGGTTTTTAATCGGGTAGGCAATCTGACCGTCTTCAATCCAGAATGTGCCGTCACGGGTCATACCTGTGACTTCTAGGGTTTTGGGATTAACATAGCGCACATACCAAGCACGATTTACCAAAATACCTCGCTCTGTCTGGGCAATCAGGTCAGCTAGACTTTGGCTAGAACCGGACATGACAATGGGAAACAATAGTCCGGTGGGATCTTTGCCTTTCTGAGCTGCCCAATAGCGGCTATAGTAAAGGATTTGGGGAATACCGTCCTTAATCACCTCGGTATAGCGATTACTCAATCCATCCCGAAAGCAAGTGCCTAATTGAAGTAGGGGATGAGCAGGGTGGCGTTGTACCTGCACTATCGGGCTAAACATTGGCTGACCCAAGCGGTTACCAGTAGGCTTACCGGTTTGATCACTATGGGACATAAAGGAGCGTCCTTCATCGGCTGCCCGAGCATCCATATTCCAGATTACCCAAGACAGCAATTCCGCAAAGGCAGCACCATCAAATATAACTGGGTAGGTACCTGGATTCACCTTACGGGGGTGACGTGAGGCTTTAGCTCGTTCAATTAGAGCTGTTATCGATGACTTCTCTAAAATCGGTAACTGCTCTACGGCAAAGGCAGTGCTTTGACTCCAACTCGAACCATCGTCTATACGGGCTGTAACGCTACAATCTGCCTCTGTACCTTGGTCTAACGCTCGTAACCCTTGGGAGTTGCCCACAACTCGTAAAAAGGCTTGAGTACTAAGCTTACCAGACCCTTCGACTCCTGCCTTAGCAGTTAAGGTACATACTCCCTTGACCATTTCTCCCCGTTCCAAGGGGGAAAGGGTAGCAGTGGCTTGATCGAAGGCTGGGGTGCGTTGCTCATAATCCTGGGCTTCCAGTAGGGGTACCCATTCAGGATCTTCTGGGGCAATGCGAGCCAGTTGTTCTGAACGTTGGATAGTTTGGGCTATTGCCTCTGGGTCTAGTTCTGTTGTGGTAGCAGAGGCACAACGCTTACCGAAATAACTGGTAATGGTAAGTTGGCAGCGTTGGCGGCTGATATTCTGGGTAATCTGATTTTCCGAGAAGCGGCTAAGAAATTCGTCACCAAGGCTGAGACTGACGAATACCCCTTCTGCCTGGGATTGGGCAATGACTGAATCGACTAAGGATAGGGCTTGATCTTTGCGATCGCATATCGGAGCAGCAGCTAGGGTCATTTCCTGTGGGGATGGGCTTGATAAGCGGCGAATTATTCTAGTAAAAAAATATTATCCTGTAGTATACCAAAAATGTCTCAGCATATAGGAAAAGGGTGAATGAGAACGATACCGCTGCTAGCTGCCACTATCATCAGTTTTGGTTTGACAAGTGTTGGTCAAGCTCAAGGTAAAGAGATTCCTGAGTATAAAGGAACCAAGCAGTTGATGGAAGGTCCATACTCCAATAACCTGGATGCGGCTTCATACTTTCAAGTTGGCGTGAAACTGTACGGACGTCGGGACTTTCCTGGGGCAGAGCGCGCTTTTCGTAAAGCCCTTGAGTTTGACCCCTATATGGCCATGGGACGTTACTTGTTGGCGAATACGTTTTTGCAGCAGGGTAAGAACCAGCTGGCATTGGAACAATACCAAATTGCTATTGCCCTTGACCCAACCTTGTCACAAGCTTATTACAACTTAGGCATTGCTTTTTACAAGGAAGGGGCACCCGATAGTGCGATCGCTGCTTATCGACAGGCGTTGTCTTTCAATCCTGAATCAGCCGATATTTATTATAACTTAGGGTTAGCTCTGGAATCTCAGGGTAATCAAGAACAGGCGATCGAACACTACCAAGCCACCATTCGCCTAGACCCAGATTATGGCAAAGCCTACTATAACATGGGACTGATTTTAGTCGAGCAAGACCAGATTGGACCAGCAACTACTGCACTCAGACAAGCAGTTCGCACTCAACCTAAATTGGTAAAAGCACACTACCAGTTGGGACTATTACTGGTGGAGCAAGGGGAAAAGTCAGCGGCAGAGGAATCCTTTAGGGAAGCAGTTAAGGTTGACCCGAACTTGGCCCCGGCTCAGTATCAATTAGCGGTAATTTTGTTTGAGAAAGGGGAGTTGGCGGAAGCGATTACTCGGTTTCGCTTGGTGACGGAACTGGAACCGGAAAATGTGGATGCTTACCGACAGCTAGGGGCAGCACTGACAGCGAATGGTGAGTACGCCGAAGCAGTTACCACACTCAAATTAGCTGTGCAACTCGATCCTTACCACGCCTTGACCCACTACAACCTCGGTGTTGCTCTACAACAGCAAGAACAGTATGAGGAAGCCATGGCTGAATATCAGCAAGCTCTTAGCCTGTCTCCGGCATTAGCAGAAGGTCATTACAACTTGGGTGTAGTTTTAGAAAAGTCTCAACAGCGAGAGGAAGCTCTCTCTTCTTTGGTCAAAGCTAGAGAGTTATTCGCCTTTGCTGGTAATGAGGAGAAGGTGACAGAGGTTGATGAGTACATCAAGCAGCTAGAAGCACAAGACAAGTTGGTTGATACTCAAGAAACTCCTGAGGTAGACTCTCCTAAAATTCCACAGATGAAGTCTCCTGAAATTCTGGAGGTAGAATCCCAAGAAACTCCTAAGGTAGAGTCCACTGAAACTGAACAGATGGAACCGGAAAAGTCTGAACCAGACAGAGGGATTCCTAAGCTTTAAATGGGTAAGCGGTCAATATCAGGGTTGGAGCCAATAATAACCATAAGCATATCTTTGTACAGAGGTTGATTAGGGTCAGGGTTAATCTCAAATTCAGCATCTCCCTTAATAGCCAGGACAGTCAAGCCATAGCGCTTGCGCAATTCCAGTTCCAAAATGGTTTTGCCATCAAATTTTTCTGGCACTCTGACCTCGACAATACTGTGCTTAGAGTCTAGGTCAAACCATTCCAAAATGGATGGTTTGGTGAGGGAGCGTGCTAAAGCACAACCTGCGTCATTCTCAGGAAAAACTACATGATCGGCTCCTACCCGTTTTAACAGCTTGCCATGAACTTCTGAGGAAGCTTTAGCAATGACGTAAGGAACTCCTGCTTCTTTTAAGTTGAGGGTGGTGATAATGCTTTCTTGTAAATAGTTACCGATGGCAATAATTACTGTGTCAAATTCTAAAATCCCGGCTTCTTTCAATGCTAATGGTTCTTTTGAATCGAGCTGCACAGCATGGGAAGCTATTTTTTCGGTTAACACTTGGCAAACTAGTTTTTCATCAATATCAGTACCCAGAACCTCATAGCCAAGTTGGTATAGTGTGGAACAGACAGCTCGACCAAAACGCCCTAGTCCAATAACGGCAAACTGTTTATTTTCTTTGGGTAGGTTACGCAAAAACGTTAAAAATGATAGATTCACTTCGGCCTCCTTTGATAACTGCTATAGTAAGTTTTTATTACTTGTTCCTTGTTGATTTTTAAGTGTTAATTGCCATTGGCAATTTGCCATTACCAAGCCAGTATACCTTTTACCTAGGATTATCCCACAAGTAAGTTTTCTTCTGGATAGTGAACTGAACTGGGACGGGGTTCTCCTAGTAGGGATGCCATCAGCAACAAAACTCCAACCCTGCCAATGTACATTGTTCCAATTAACACTAGCTTTGCCAAGGTAGAAACGTCTGGGGTAATCCCTGTGGAAAGACCGACAGTAGCAAAGGCTGAGACAACTTCAAATAAAATCTCAATAAAATCCATATTTGGCTCAGCTAGGGAAATTAAAAGTGTTGAGAGAATTACTGTAGCGAATGATCCGACTAAGACTCCAATGGCTTTTAGAATTAGCTCAATTGGCACCTGGCGCTTATATAGATAAACCTCTTCTTTGCCTTGTAAAATTGCTTTGGTAGAACTAACTAAAATTCTTACTGTTGTAGTCTTGATGCCACCACCTGTTCCCCCTGGACTGGCTCCAAAAAACATCATTGCAATGGTAATAAATAACCCGGCTGTGGTCATTTTACCAAGATCAATGGTGTTAAAGCCTGCGGTTCTGGTGGTCACTGACTGAAACCAGGCTTTGATAAATTTGTCTGATAATGTTGAAGGTCCTAGAGTGTTATAATTATTAAATTCGATGAATAAAAATGCGATTGCTCCCACTATCAACAAAAAGATAGTGGTGCTAGTGACTACTTTAAAATTCAGGGAAAATTCCAGAGACTGACGTCGTCGGAGCATGCGATCGCGCAACCAAAGATAAAACTCAAAAATTACCTGTTGACCAATGCCACCGCAGATAATTAGAGCTGTGATCACTAGGTTCAGTAGAAGAGATGACTGATAACTTGTTAAACTGTCTGGAAAAAGACTAAATCCAGCATTATTCCAAGCACTGATGCTATGAAAAATGGCTAACCAGAGTCCCTGGTATAATCCATAATCGGGAATAAACACTAGTAAAAGTAGAAAAATCCCTGTGATTTCAAAAATTATTGCTGTGGCAATGATGGAACGAATTAATGCTGCACTGTCTTGTAAACCTTGTCGATCTAAGGCTTGTTGAATGGCGATTTTCTGCTTCAATTTGAACTTGCGCCCCAGTATTAAAATGAGAAATGTGGTGGTGGTCATATAGCCCAAACCGCCAATTTGGAAGAGGGCAAGCACAATCAACTGTCCCCAGAAGGAAAAATAGGAGCCAGTATCGACAACCACTAGACCAGTAACACAGACAGCAGAGGTTGAGGTGAATAGTGCCACCATGGGGTTAGTCCATGTGCCATCACTAGCAGCAAATGGCATCATTAGCAAAACAGTTCCGATGGCAATTACGGAAAGGAATCCAAGGCAAATGGTTCGGGGAATAGTCATTGGTCATTTGTGATTTGTCTTTGTCCTTTGTCTTTGTCATTGTTCATTTGTGATTTACCATCTGTCAAGACCCTTTTTCCTTAGTAGCGGCCCACCGCGTGCCCCCGTCGAATTGGGTATGGTTTATGGAAGTGAGAACCGCTATAGTTGGTGATACGGAACGATGCTTGTGGACAAGATATGACATTAAGTCTTGAAAAATTGAGTCTTGAAAAACAGATTCAGGAATTTTATGATGCCTCTTCTGGCTTGTGGGAAGCAGTTTGGGGTGAACATATGCACCATGGCTATTATGGCTGGGCGGGTACTGAGAGGAAAAACCGATATCAGGCACAAATTGACTTGATTGATGAATTGCTCTGTTGGGCTGAAGTGGAGCAAGCTAGTACTATTTTGGATGTCGGTTGTGGGATTGGTGGCAGTTCACTTTATTTAGCGCAACAGTTTGAAGCAAATGTTACTGGCATTACGTTAAGTCCAGTTCAAGCATCACGAGGGACTGAACGAGGGCAAGTGGCTGGGTTGGCGACACGGGTTCAGTTTCAGGTTGCTAATGCTTTGGATATGCCTTTTGCTGATGAAACGTTTGATTTTGTCTGGTCGATGGAGAGTGGAGAACATATGCCGGACAAGCAACAGTTTCTTCAAGAATGTTATCGGGTGCTGAAACCTGGGGGAAGGTTTTTAATGGCAACTTGGTGTCACCGTCCGATAACCTTGGCGACGGGACAATTGACAACAGATGAACAGCAGCATTTGGCTGAGATTTATCGGGTTTATTGTTTGCCTTATGTGATTTCGTTGCAGGAGTATGAGGAAATTGCTGGCAATTTGAATTTCCAAACTATTCGGACGGCGGATTGGTCAGATGCGGTTGAACCGTTTTGGGATATTGTGATTGATTCTGCTTTTGAGCCGAAAGCGATTTTAGGGTTGCTTAAAAGTAATTGGAAAATTGTGGAAGCGGCACTGTCGATGGGGTTGATGAGTCGAGGGTATCGCCGGGGGTTGATTCGTTATGGGTTGTTGTATGGCAGCAAGTGAGGATTGTAACGGAAATCATTTGCTGATACCTTGAGTTATCAAAATCAGTTGTATATGACCCAAATCTGATGATTCCTATGGGGTCATCCCATGTTAATTAGCAGTTTATTTTACGGAAAGGAGGTCAAATCCCGTGAAGTAATTATATATATAACAGTGAGTTAGTTGCCAATGGCAATTTGGCATGGGCAATGGTAAATCAATCGATTATTGTGGTAAGCACTAATGCTAGTAAAAATTAGTGCTATATTACTAGATTTTATCCTAGGTGGCTGAACGTGTTAGGTGGCTGTATCTTGTAGCTTTAAATTTTAATTAGGAGTAGGTCATGAACCACTTTACTGTGCTTATGGAGTTTTTGCGCGATCGCCAAAGATTCCTGAAGGAGGTTGACCAAGGGATTAGGATTGATATCAAGATTATCTCTTTATTAATTGCCAGCTCGGCATTTTTTGGGATTTATGGTGCAATTATCGGCTCGTTTAGTGGCCCCCTCCAGATTATCTCTTCAGCTATCAAATTACCGGCGCTATACCTTTTAACGCTGTTGATTTGTTTACCGACTTTATATTTTTTTGAGATTAGCTCAGGCTCTAAACGTAGTTTTGGGCAGTACCTAGCTTTGCTTTTGGCGGCGACATCTGTGATTAGTGTGATGCTATTTGGCTTTGCTCCTATCACTCTCTTTTTCCGTCTCTCGATTGATGATTATACATTTTTTCAGCTCTTAAATATAGTAATATTTGGCATCACTGGGTTAATTGGTGTCAATGTGTTTTACCAATGCATGGGATTGATCACTGAGCAAGAAGCTGAAGAAAACAAATATCGCACTAGGATTCTTAAAGCTTGGTTAGTGCTCTATGGATTTGTTGGTAGCCAATTGGGATGGACCCTCAGACCATTCTTCGGAGCTCCTGGGGAACCTTTTGCCCTATTTCGCGAGCTAGAGAGTAATTTTTATATGCATGTGTTGCAGTTAATTGGTAGAATGCTGGGTTGGGGTTAAGGCTTACTATTGATTTGCTATTTTGAAGCCACACTTGTGGCAGGTATAGCGCTGCGCGCAGCGCTATTTCTTATATCGATAACGGATGGGATTGCTTGGGTGCAAGTAAGAGGACTTGATTTCTTCGCAGTGTGGTTTGGGTGCATCTCATTAAAGCTATTTGACACGGTGGGTGGAACGGGCATCTTGGTGGAATGGGCATCTTGGTGGAATGGGCATCTTGCCCGTTTCATTTCCGGACGAGCTTTCCGAACAAGGCTCGAAGAGGGGGAAAATGAGGGCTCGCCCAAGGGTGGTGCGTTACGGGGCGGACTATGCCAACCCTGGCTACGAGGCTGAAAATAAGGGCAAGTCCGCCCCTAACGCACCCTACGCAAGTGATTGGGATTGGTACAAGATATCATAAAATGGTTAACAGGAGCGAGATGATATGTCATCAAATTTAGGTAATTTAGAGATTACGTCAGAGGATATCAGAAACCTGGTAGATCTGAATTTTGCTAAGCTGGTGGCTATTGATTTTTGTCGGGGGTTTATATTTAAGAAGCCTAAGAATATGTTATCGATTCTGTTAACTGAGATATTTATATTGGGTCTGAGTTTAATTTTATTTTTGCCTCCAATCCTGATTTTTATGAAAAATTCAGGCAATTTGCCTGAAGACCAGGCTGGGATAACTGGGCTATTTACTATACTGGTGGGATTGTTTGTTTCAGGGATAGTGATTGGTAATGTATATCTTTATAAACAAGGAAAGCGAATTAAGTCTTTGGTTAGGTTAATGGATCAGGTTGATAACTATAATGGTGTGATTAAAGCGATTGATTTAGCTGAACGAATAGAGGCAATTGAGGGCTCAATTACTGAGTTCAAGCACTCTGAAAGCCGGAGAAAAGTAATTAAATCTCTCGCTATTACTAAAAAAAGTTTAGTTAATGCTTTACAAGTGGAAAATTTAATCAGAAGTCATAATAATTTAATTGAAGGTCGTCAGGCATTGTTAAGCAATCTTGATGATAATTTGGCTACTTTGATGGCTTTTGATCTGAGTGAGGAAACTGGTGAGTATGGTCGCTTACTGAATCAGTCTCTTCAGATTGGTATGAGTGTACATAAGGAGGTGATAAATTTACGAGGTAAGCGGTAAGTTGTTCGGGTAGCGTGGCCTTTTGGCCAAAGTTGTCTATCAGAATGAAGAATGTAGAATGTAGAATGTAGAATGCACAATTCTTAATTCTTAATTCTTAATTCTTAATTCTTAATTCTTAATTCTTAATTCTTAATTCTTAATTCTTAATTCTTAATTCTTAATTCTTAATTCTTAATTCTTAATTCAAAAATAAGTAAGCTGAGACCTAATGCTGATTAGATAACCATTTCTCTTTGATGCGTTGGATTTGTGCTTGAAACGGGGCTGCTTTTTCGGGATTGACCATGGCGATGAAGTTGGCGTAGCCTTGAATGGCTGCGATTACATTACTGGAGTTTCCCCAGTGTTTGCTGTCTGGACCGTCTTTTTCGATTTGATAGAGGGTAGCACGGAAGCGTTTTAATTGTTTTCTGGAAATATTGAGATGGTGGTTGACTACAATTCCTGTTACTTCTTGCTGTTGGGATTTGCGTAGGATTCGGGTCTTTTGTTGATTGATAGTAAACCCTTCGTTAGCTACTACGGAGCTGGTGCGTTTTAGGAGTTTACCGATAAAGCGGAGGCTATCACCGGAGGCGGAGAAGGTGAGGTCATCGGCATAGCGGGTGTAAATAAAGCCTAAGTCTGTGGCTAGGTTGGTTAGTCGGTGGTCTAAACGACGGCACAATATGTTGGTAATGGCTGGTGAAGCAGGGGAGCCTTGGGGGAGGTGGCGATCGCTTGTGGCTACGTAGTAGGTTTTGCTATCTAGTTCGACTTCTTCGATGTCGGCTTCTGTACATAGTAATCCAAATAGTGTTGCTGCTGCTTCTGAATAACCGAATGACCGGAAAAGTCCTTTGACTCGTGGGTAGGAAATGGATGGGAAGAAGTTTTTGAGGTCAATGTTGATAATGACATCAGCACCAACATGAGGCTGGGCGTTGGTTACTATGGAGCGATCGCGTCGAAAGCCGTGAGCTGCATTGTCTAGTTCTAGTTTTTCTAGTATGTTGCTGAGAATCCAGTGTTGTGCTTGTTTTAGTTTTGGTTTGGGTGCGGAAATTAATCGCTCTCCACCGGTTTTTTTGGGAATCTTGAAACGAATGTAGTGAGATATGGTGGCGGTTTTGCGATTAAATGCGAGAAAGCGTAGCTGTCCTAGGGTAATCCCCATGGCTTGAGCAATGTCTTGGGCTGTGCTAAGCAGGGGTAATTTATAGGTTTCTAATCGTATGCGATCGCTTTCGGTATGGTTTAGACCTGGGGATACTTGCTCACCGAGATAGAGTATTTCCTGTTGCTGGCGTATAGCCCACGCTTGGGCACGTTCGAGCCGTTGTTGTTCCCGTCTTTCTTTGGTTTCCTGACGCTTACGCCTGGACTCTGCTAACCGTTCTTTTAGCAAGCGCTTACGCAGTGCTTGTTCGTTTTGTAGTTTCTTACTTTCTTGACGCAGTTGGGCTAGTTCTCGCTGGAGTTCTCCCCGCCGTCGAATTTCATCAGCTGGATCTTCTGGCATCTCACCTTGTGCTGGCCAAAATCCGTAGCGAATCATTTCTTCGAGGACGAATTCTTCTTTTCCAATTTGGCGGATGCGATCGTAGAGTTCCTGACGGGTACGGGGTTGGTCTGACATGGGTTTTTATAGCAGTTTGCAATTGGGTAAGGTACAAATTCTTGGGTTTTAGGGAGCAGGGAGCAGGGAGTAGGTAAGAAAGAAGAGGGAAGTCGGAAGATGGAAAAAATCCTGTGTACCTCATAGCTAGGAAAAAGGCTATAGTTTTTAAGGTTAGTTGAAGGTTATTTGTGATACCATTAATGATTAGCTCTATACAAAAAAATCACGCCTACTCCGTTGGTTACCCCTTCGTAAACTCCCTCGGACTAGACTGCTCAACTCAAGCGGGCTCGGGTGCTATCGCTAATTAGTTTTAAGAAAACGAAACCGTAATAGCGATAGCACCCGACAGCCCGCACAGTCACGAGCAGGCTAGTGATGCGTGGTTGAACTTATCGCAGGGACGGCGATCCACCGCCCAGATTGCAAGGCTGTTTACCAACTGGTGGAATGGACGTGATTTATTGATACTGACGAGCGTGCTGCATCCGCAACGCCAGAATGTGTTCACAAGGACCTTTGTACAGCTTATTTTGCTGATACCAATTACAGGTACACTCTGCTGCTATTATACGTTCATCACGATCAATTGTCAAAACGGGATTATAGGTTTTGCTTTTATCTGTGACATTTCCCTGTAGCTGGAGTGTACCTCCAGCGTCTTTTACTGAGGTTACTTGTACGGCATTGTTACTTAAGAAGCGGGTTGCTGTTTCTTCTCGCTGATTGGCAAACCGTAACCGTTCCATGGGTAAGGGCTCTCGGGAGAGTTCCCGGACTCGATATACTTGCTTGTTTAAGTCGTAAATGGCTCGTCCGGCTTGGGTGTAAGCTCCTAAGGCACCTAGGACAGCAGTAGGACTTAGGTCTAACCGCTGGGCGAGACTATCGGGACTTTCTACCCAGTTTTCTCTGAGTGCGTCAAAAATGAGTTGTTGAGTCCACTGATCTACATCTGCACGGGGTGCCATTAAGTCAAAGTTCCCAGCTTGGGACCAATCGTTAGCTGTCCATCCTGATAAACCGAGGGTAAAGGACATATCCCCTAGGTCAGCTACATAAAAGGATGGCATGCCGGTTCCGAGTAGGTGAATGGTAAATTTGTTGGCAATGGGAATCAGACGTTCTAGGATGTGGAGGCGGCGGCGTCCCCACACTCGGATGATCTGTTCTGATGAACCTTGATAGGGCGATCGCGAACAGACTACTTCGATGTTCCAAGGCTCAAATACTATTCGCACGGGTTCTCCTGGTTTGAGATGGTAACGCATTCCCCGTGGGCCAGTTTTTTCTTTGTGGCGACGCAACACAAAACAGATATTGTGAATATCCATGGGCTGCAAGTCAAAGGTGGTGGCGGGTAAGGCCATGGCGGAACTGACTTGTAGAAATCCTCTTACCCAACTGTCTGGTAGGTCAATTTTGACTTCTTTAAATGCTGCTTCATGGGTGGTTTTTACTTCAAAACCGGAGGGGTCAATTTCAAATTGGGTTGTCTTGTAACTGCGGATTTTTTGAAATTCGTTGTATAGGGCGGCGGAGTAGTCTATGTTTGTTGTACCGCAGGCGAATTCGCTGATAGTTTTAAAGACTTCGTAGCTGGCTCCTAGTCGGCCATAACTGGATTCATCTTGGCTGAAACATTCAAAGAAGACTTCATCGGGATGAACGGTAATTACTGGATCGAGGACAAACCAGGCATCACGGTCTTTCTCATAAAGGTAATTGTAGTACTGCTGTCTGGCTTTATAAAAGGTGGATAATCGTTGATATCGGTTCTGATTTAATTGAGTTAGTTCTGCTTGTAAGGGTTGAATTTTATTGGCGAGGTCTTGGCGTTGTGCGGCTATGATTTGCCAGTCTTGTTGGTCTTGGTTGGCACGCCATTGTTTATACTCAGTTCTGTCTTTGGGTTTGAAGCGTAAATCGGAAACTACTACGTCATGTAGGGCGCTGATGGCTTCTCGAAAGGCTACATTTTTCCCTAATTCACCAATGAAGTAGGTGGGAGGACGCTTGGTGTCTGGGGAGAAGGACATTTGGGTGCTGCTGCCGCGATCGCTAACTGCTGTATTATTTTTATAGGCGTAGTTAAATTCCATGGTTTTTAGGGAATTGAAGTATTTTTTTAATTGTTAATAATGGAATTAGTAATCGGGAATCGGGAATCGGGAATCGGGAATCGGGAATTGGGAATCGGGAATCGGGAAAATTATGAAATAGATAATGGAAATAGATAATAATAGTTTTTGGTGTTATACTGAATCAGTATTTTGTTTCATGAGCTATCAGGATATATTTGAAAATGGTATAGGGTTTCTCGTACTATCGCTACTCCCTACTCCCTACTCCCTACTCCCTACTCCCTACTCCCTACTCCCTACTCCCTACTCCCTACTCCCTACTCCCTACTCCCTACTCCCTACTCCCTACTCCCTATTCCCGACAATCCACAATTGATAAATCCCTACACTCCTCTTACTTCGGAGACTGGTTTAACGTTAATAGGAAGAGGAATAGTAGGATAGTTTTGGTGAATTTTAAGCATAATCTGAATTGAACGGGCTTTATCACCAATAGCCATTGTGATGGATTGTCGTGTTAATATTTCTGCTACTATTTTAGCAGCTGCTTGGCTTTTTTGGGCTTCAGCTTCTAGAAATGCAAACACGCGCTGTTTAGCAATTCGTCCGCGATTAACCCGAGACAAAATACTGATAAAGTATGGAATTAAGTCTTGCAAACGGTCGGGATTATCTAGGGCATACTGTTCTAGATAGTTAGTGGCAAATAGCTGCATGTCTTGACTGGGATGTTCACTAAATTTGAGGAGATAATCTTGACCATAACTCTGCTGAAAGGTACGTAGGACTAAATCCCGCCCAAATTGACGAACATCATCCCGAGTACTGTCACAAATACTGACCATGACTTCAGGTGTCCAGTCTTGTTCGGTAATTTGTTGGCTAAACAGTTGTGTAGCAAATTCTCGGGAATCCTGCCATTTTGCTTCTAGTAATCGCACTGCCGCTAACATGTCTTGAGAATTGCTACGGATACGGTTGATGATTTGCTCAATCATTGTCCAAGCGGCTTGACGGACGGATAGGATTTCATGATTGGCTAGTTTGACAATGTCAGGAGTTTCTAATTCTAATACCCAAGTGGTATAGTTAGCTTGGAGTACTAATCCTGCTAATTCTTGAGCGGCTGATGATTTGGCTTGGAGAAGTTCCATCGCGTTGTCTTTGGTAATCCTAGTCATCCAGCTGGGTAAGTCTTCTCGTAGCAGTTGGACTAAATCTTGGTGAACACCTTGATGTCTTTCTGGTAGCTGCAATAGGGTAATGATTTCTGTTGCTAGCTGAGTTACAAATTCTGGATATAATTGTCCTAAGCGCTGAATTACTGGACGAATAGCTTGACGCAAGTGTGCTTGTTGATTGGTTGCGATCGCTAATACTAAGTCGTAGTCTTGTAGCAACCGTTGATCGGGAAGTTGACCGAAAATCTGAACCCCAATCCCTTGCACTGACTGATGGGGAGCGTTGAGGAGTGATTCAATTAATTTGGGTGGTAAGTCAGCGGCAGGAGTTTCGTGATTGAATAGGATTCTTGCTCCCAATTCCTGGATTTCTGGCATGGGGTGTTGGAGCAGATCTAGTACTACTCCCATACCCAATGTCCTGAGTTGGGGGGTAAAACCTAGAAGCAGGGTTTGAGCAGTGTCTTTGGCGATATCGGTTTGAGTTGCTTCTAGTGCGAGTACTGTTGCAATAATTCGCCCGATTAATACTTTAGCTGTTGCTTCACTTACTATTGATTGAGTCAGTAACTGACGGGCAAAGGTACGGGTATCGGAGTGTTGACTGATCACTAAAGGGATGATCAGCTGGCTGCCGGTAATCAAGTGAGTTGGTATTGCTTGTATCCACTGATGGGCTTGAGTACGAGCTGGTGGAAACTGGCAGTTGGCTAAGGCAAGTAATAAGTCTAGGTTAGGATTGTCGGGATTATCGGAATTATATTTTTGTGTTGCTAGTTCAAAGCCGAGTTGAGCGGTTACTTGGTAGGGTTTGTTAACTAGTCTGATTACAGTCTCTGTATCGATTTGATTACAGAATGACTGACATACCCTTAAGGCTTTGGCGGCAAACTCATGAACTTGATGACAATGGCTTTCTAATAGTAACTGTAGCAGTGCCTCTGGATGTTGCTCCCAAAGTTTAGGAAAGGCTTCTTCTCGCACATCTGGTTCTGGATCACCGGGTTTGTAGTTGTCTCGACAACGCCATGCCTGGCTGTTGGGCATTAATTGGTAACGGGGACTATTGGTATAGAGAATATGGTTAAAGGTTAAGTAACCAGCATAGCTGTCCCAGTTGCGAGTGTAGCTGGTGCGACTCCAGTTCGAGTAGTTCCAGCGATAGAAGGTTGATGTTCTGGCGGGCACCCCATCAGAATCAGAATATTGGAGTAATATCTCTAGGGCTAGATTTATGTAATTGCGTTCGGCTTTGCCGTGCCAAAGGCAATCGCATTCTTCACCCAATTTCCTGAGAGTCCGCCATACCCGCCGCCGTAGATAGTCACGAGTTACGTTGCTGTAAGCGCGTTTAGCATCAGGACTACCGAGGTAATTGGCACGGGGAATATATTTGCGACTATTTCTGTCCCAGTAATATCGATGCCAATAAGACTGACGAAACATTGGTGGCTCGGTGTCTAGGCGGTAGGCGATAATGCCAAATACTTCCGCATCTTGCCGATATTCGGCAATCTTGAATATGTGGCGAATGGCTTTGAAGTAGTTGGGGCGTAGGGGAGCAGTGCGTAAGATGTTTAGTAGTGCTGGACGCACTTGAGCATTATTAATTTGATATAGGGTATCGAGGACACCAAAACGAGTATAGTCGTTACTGTCTAGATAGGTAACTAGGGCATTAGAGAAGTCAGCAGGATTATCGGTTTCGATATGGGATTGCAATTCGGCAGGCAATTGCTCTATCTGTTGAGAGCGCAACCGTTCTTGAGTTGATTGATCACAGAGTTTCATCCAGGCTTCCCAAGCAATCCCCTTGACAAAGTCTGGAGTTGAAGGGGTTTCATACAAGCGTTGGAGGTGAGGAATTACATGCTCATCACCACACCATCCCAAAGCCCAAGCAATGCAGTAGTCTTTTAAGGGTTGATCAGTCCCAATCAGAGGGATAATTAAGGGCGTAGCTTCAGGAATTTTAAGTTCTCCAGCCCGCCAGATCGCTCGGGTTTGGGACCATTTACTAGAGCCTTTACTATTATCTGGATTTGCAATTGCGTTGAGAATGGCTTGATGGCGTGGGTCGTTGCTAACTACGTTACTGCTATTTAAGTCATTAACCTCTTCTTGAGTCTCACTATTTGATGGCTCAGTTACATCTTGATAGCCTTTCTTGAGTTTTGAGCCCACTAACTGATCAAACACTTGTTGTGCTTTAGCCAAAGCTACCGGCTGAGCAGTTTTTGAACTTTCTTTCAAGGTCTTGCCACGGCGTCCATAGCGGAAGTTAACGATATACTGATCGTTACCGAGATCACACAGATCGACTTCGTAGATTTTATCTGAGTTATCAGCTTGATAATGGAGCGTAGTGCGTTTGATCAGTTTCATAAGACATCAGGGAAAACCCAGTTAGAAGTAGAAACGCCTGTCATTACCACGATATTAAAAAAATTATCTAGTCGCTCTCGTTCCCCAATCCTAAAGCTATCGTAAATAGAAGCACGGTAAGCCCAGCCTAACCGAAAGGATTAAGACTTGCCCATTGCTGCGTAGCTTGATTCTGATGTACCCGATAGATTAATGAGCAATTTTCCAGACTTATCCAGTCACCATTTCAAAGTGATCAGGGAATTGGGTCATAATCGCGCTGGTGGGAGAGTGACCTACCTAGCCCGAAACCAGGTCAATCACCAATTGGTAGTGATCAAGCAGTTTCAGTTTGCTCAACGCAACAGTAACTGGTCAGACTATGAGACCATAGAAGGGGAAATTCAAGTGTTGAGGGGACTGAATCATCCCGGTATTCCCCGTTACTTAGGGTCATTTCAAACCACTAGGGGCTGTTGTTTGGTACAGGAATACAAACATGCTCCTTCCCTGGCTGTACTTCGTAGTTTTGACCCGGAGGAGATTAAGCAAATCGCGGTTGGGTTACTCAACATTCTGGTTTACCTACAACATCGGATTCCTCCGATCATTCATCGAGATATCAAACCAGAAAATATCTTAGTAGATGAGACGATCAATGTTTTTTTGGTAGACTTCGGGTTGGCTCGGATTGGTGATAGTGAACTAGCGGTGAGTACTGTAGCCAAAGGCACTATCGGGTTTATGGCTCCGGAACAGTTATTTGATAAAGCCCTAAGTAAAGCGTCAGACTTATATGGGTTAGGAGCGACCTTGATTTGTTTACTGACTGGTACTCGATCGACTACTATTAATACCTTAATTGATGAAGACTATTGTCTCAATTTTCAGCATCGTCTACCTCAAGTAAGTTTGGGTTGGCTGCAGTGGCTGCAAAGGATGGTAGAACTCAAACCTAAGGACCGTTTTCCTGATGCTGAAACGGCTTTAGAAGCTCTTAAGCCAATCTACGTTATCCGGATTCCAGAGGCAAAACTATCCCAATCGTATCTAGAATTGAGGGCTAAAAAATTAGGGGAAAAACTGACAAAAACTATCACCATTTGTAATACAGTTCCAGACACAGCCTTAGAAAGCCGCTGGCAAATTGCTCCCCATGTGAGTGACCCACCCCACACTCCCTACTTCCATGACTGGATTCGATTGGACACAGCTGATGTTAATGGTAATCAAGGGTTGTGCCAAATTACTATAGATACCAGTAAGCTGATGGCAGACCAAACCTATGAGCGAGAGGTATTAATTCACACTAATGCTGAACAGTCAACTCAGGTTTTACCCCTGAAAATCCATACTGCTCCGGTACCAATTGCCACGAAAAAACTTCCCTATCTATCCCTAGCGCTATTGATTGGCTTAGCTACTACAGCTACGTGGGTTGAAACTACGGCTTGGGAGGGAATTGTGAGTAACAGTGGGACAATCGGGATTGCGATCGCTACTTTTGTTTCAGTCTTGGTGGCAATGCTGGGATTGACTGCGGCTGTGACATCTGGGGTGATTTCGAAACTGGTCGCAAGACTCAGAGCCAGGTTTAGTATTCCGTTAAAGGCTATGGATACCGTAGCAGCAGTGTTTTTTGCTGGAGTAGCAGCCCTGTTGGTAGCTGGATTTGGTGCCAAGTTTCGCGCTACCGATAGCGCGATTGCTACCTTTGCAGCAGTGGATGCGGTAGTGTTTATGGCAGCCTTTGAAGGGGAAGGAGTCGCTCAAAGCTGCCGAAAGCGTGGGTTTAGTAAAATCTTAGCCCTGGGAGTGCCTGTGTTATCGGTAGCCTTGGGCATTAGTTTAGGTATCGGTTTAAAGCTGGGATTTTTAAATGTGTTGGTACTGATCGCCATTTTAGTGACAGCAGTTCCCTTAGGTGTGATGATTCTCTATCCGCCATTAGAGCGTCTGCGGCAAGTCAAAACCTATCGGAAATTAGAGAGAAATTTGATCAAGCCTTAGAAGGTATTTATTTGGACGAGCGATCGCGCTACTGCCTGCACTCAGTTTTTTGTGACCGCAACAAAATAATAGATCTCGACTCCCTTTTATTTGTGGGTCTATGGTTTACCTACAACGTTTAACAATGTTTAACAATTAATAGTTAACCACCCAAGCCGCTATTATATTTTTTGATATTTAATTAGGTAATTTATTATTCCCTATTACCCATTATCAAAAAGCGCTCAGCTATATAGCGTTTTCCATACTAATGAGGAACACATTATTTTTTGCCTATTCCCTGTTCCCTGTTCCCTGTTCCCTGTTCCCTGTTCCCTGTTCCCTGCTCCCTGCTCCCTGCTCCCTGCTCCCTGCTCCCTAAACAAATGCACCTCACCCAATTGAAAAGCGCTATATTGAGTTCGTGATTAACAAAACTTGGTATCTTATAAAATTTTGTAATTTTATAGGTGTTTAATAGTTTGGCTTTGGAGTAACAGGTTTTATTAATGTAGAACTCCCCTAGCAGCTGATCGGCCTTTGATGATTTCAAACATGCTGTATCAGCACGCTCTGCAGTCAGGACTTATCGAATTTTTCACAGGCTGAGAATACACTGATTCATGATTACCATAGATAATTAATCGTTCTCACTTCTGTCTGGGTGTCGTTTATTCAATTGAAAATCACTTACGTGCAACCAACTGTAAATAAATATACTAAACCCGGTAGACAGGAGAGCAATTTTTAGGGCAAGATTATTTAGTTCAGAATATTGTCAAATGTCTGTTGTTTCTACGGTCAGGGTTATTGTGCCCGGTACTACCGCTAATCTAGGACCAGGTTTCGATTGCATAGGCGCAGCGCTAACTGTGTATAACCAGTTTAAAGTCACTCGCCTGGAGTCGGTAAATTCTGGATCAGTCAAGCTTAAGATTGATGTTACTGGTGTGGAAGCCAACAAGGTGAGTAGAGATGAGAGTAATCTTGTCTATCGAGCGTTTGTGACCTTATATGAGCGTCTGGGAAAAACTCCGCCTCCGGTACACCTAGAGATTGATTTGGGGGTGCCTTTGGCACGAGGATTGGGGAGTTCGGCCACAGCGATTGTTGGAGGATTGATTGCTGCAAATCAGTTAGCGGGTAAACCTCTTTCTCATCAGGAGGTAATGGAGTTAGCGATCGCAATTGAGGGGCATCCTGATAATGTGGTTCCAGCGCTTTTGGGGGGATGTCGTTTGACCGGTCGAGGTTTGGCGATGAAACCCCAAAGACCCCAAAGACCCGAAGCAAAAGAACAGGATTGGGTAGTTTGTGATGTTGCTTGGTCTTCTGATCTGGTTCCGGTGGTGGCAATTCCAGATTTCGAGCTTTCAACACAGGAGGCACGGCAGGTGTTGCCTGATAGCTACAGCCGTGCTGATGCAGTGTTGAATGTGGCCAGTTTGGGGTTGTTGTTGCGGGGTTTGGAGTCTGGTAAGGGGGATTGGATACGGGTCGGTTTGCAAGACAGGATACATCAGCCTTATCGCCAAAAGCTGATTCCTGGTTATGACGCTGTGGAGGCGGCAGCTTTGGATGCTGGAGCCTATGGCATGGTGATTAGTGGGGCTGGTCCTACTTTGTTGGCCTTGGTGAGTGAGTCCCAAGCACCAGCGGTTCAGGAGGCAATGGCGGTAGCTTGGACCGATGCCGGGATTGAGGCTCAAGTGCGATCGCTTTCTCTAGATTCCCACGGCACCAAGATTGCTCTGGAATTAATTAGCTAATACCACATCCGATGGTATGACCCCCTGCTGGTTATAGTTGGTAATTGCTAGCTGATTACCCAAAATCTCTTACCCCTTAGCAGAAGGGTTCTGGGGGTGACCCACCTTAACCTAAATTTTTAACAATTCTTTAATTTTTTGGTAGCAATGGCTACTGAAAAATTTTTTTTGTGTTTTTTTGGTAAATACCCTTTGCAAATCTTTACTTTACTTAATATACTGAAATCATGTGGCAATAGGTATTTATTCTTAGCTATGGTCTCCGTAAATTTTCCTTGGATAACGACGATTATTCTGCTGCCCCTAGTGGCATCTCTGCTGATTCCGATCATTCCCAGCAAGTGGCTGAGGATGATTCGTTGGTATGCCCTAGGTGTAGCCCTTCTGGATTTTGTCCTAATGATCTATGGGTTTTGGCATCATTACGATTTCCGAAACTCCGATTTTCAGCTCAGGGAAAGTTATACGTGGATACCCCAGCTTGGCATTAGTTGGTCTGTAGCAGTCGATGGCTTATCGATGCCTCTGATTGTGTTAAGTGGCTTAGTCACTACCTTAGCTATTGTTGCGGCTTGGAAGATTAACCATAAACCGCGTTTGTTTTACTGCTTGATGCTGTTCATGTATAGCGCCCAGATCGGGGTGTTTGCAGCTCAAGATTTAGTGTTGTTTTTCCTAATGTGGGAATTAGAGTTGCTGCCAGTGTACTTGCTCATTTCTATATGGGGAGGAAAACAACGCTTCTACGCCGCAACCAAATTTATTCTTTACACAGCAGCAGGTTCAGTTTTTATCCTGGTCGCCGCGCTAATGATGGCGTTTGCTGGAGATACAGTCACCTTTGACATGCAAACCCTAGGGAATCGGAATTACCCGATAGCTTTGGAACTAGTAGCTTATGCGGGTTTCTTAATTGCCTATGGTGTCAAGTTGCCGATTTTTCCGCTACATACTTGGTTACCAGATGCACACAGCCAAGCTTCTGCTCCAGTCTCGATGATATTAGCTGGGGTCTTATTGAAAATGGGTGGGTATGGACTGATGCGCATGAATCTAGAAATGCTTCCTCATGCCCATACTTACTTCGCACCAGTGCTAGCAGTATTAGGTGTGGTCAATATTATCTACGGTGCTTTGCTTGCTTTTAGCCAAGACAATCTCAAACGACGACTAGCTTACTCATCAATTTCCCACATGGGTTTTGTGTTGATTGGCATTGCTTCGTTCACTGAATTAGGAATGAATGGAGCTATCTTACAGATGCTTTCCCATGGGTTAATCGCTGCTGCCTTATTCTTCCTATCTGGTGTCACCTACGAACGTACTCATACGCTAGCGATGGCGAAAATGGGAGGAATGGCACAAGACATGCCCAAAGTATTTGCCCTTTTCACTGCTGGTTCCATGGCATCCCTAGCCTTACCAGGAATGAGTGGTTTTGTTGGTGAGTTGTCAGTCTTTCTTGGAGTCACCACTAGCAGTGTTTACAGCTCATCTTTCAAAGTCGTCATCGTTCTATTAGCCGCAGTGGGATTAATCCTAACTCCGATTTATCTGCTTTCACTGCTCAGACAGGTATTTTTCGGTAAATATAACTCTGGAATAATTATTGAGAAATACCTAGGGGATGCCAAGCCTCGCGAAATTTTCGTTACCGCTTGTCTGTTAATCCCTATTATTGGCATCGGTCTTTATCCGAAGCTAGTCACTCAAACCTATGATGTGAAAACTGTAGCGGTTGCTGCTCAAATGCGCCAATCCTTACCAGTGATTGTTCAAGAGGAATCACCTCTATACTCTGGTACCTTCACACCGCCACAGTTACCTAATACAAATCCTCAACCTATTCTTGGGGTTACCAATTACTGAGTACTTCCTGTTACTGATTAGCGGGAGTTAAACAAAAAGAACGCCCCAAACAAAGCGGGTGCATCCCACTTTGGAAGAAACATACCCCAAATAGCTGTATCATGGTGATTCTACCGCCGAAATAAAACGATATATTTGCCAAAATGAGATGCTCCCAACAAACCGGGTGCATCTCACTGTTTTTATGAAAAGCGCGAGGGGAGAAAACCCCCTGTTCTATTGCTGTATCCCTTTCGAAATTATGAATAAATTCGCGCCAAAATGCCCAAAGGTAGCGATATTAGACTGGATTTATATCTTGATTTCTGTTTAAGTCCCGCTATGGGATTTTTATCCAAGATTGGGGAAGTAATGATAATATAATTGCGTTCCTGTAGGGACTCTGTCAGACTACTGTACAAGGAAGCCAAGCCAAAATGAATGTGACTCTTACCGTAAATGGTAAACAGCACACCCTCACCATTGAACCCCGTGTAACACTCCTAGATGCTCTGCGTGAATATTTGGGATTAGTCGGGAGTAAAAAGGGGTGCGATCATGGACAATGTGGAGCCTGTACTGTTTTAATTGATGGTCAGCGAGTTTATTCCTGTCTCACTTTGGCAGTCATGCAAGAAGGTAAGGAAATTGTTACCGTTGAAGGTTTGGCAACAGGGGATACTCTCCATCCGGTGCAGGAGGCATTTATTGACAATGATGGCTTCCAATGCGGCTATTGTACCCCAGGGCAAATTTGCGCTTCTGTGGCTCTTGTGGAGGAAGTTAAACGGGGTTGTGTTAGCGCGGTGACACCAGATTTGCATAGTCCTCCACAACTAGCTGAACTCTCCGAGGCGGAAATTAAGGAACGACTGAGTGGGAATCTCTGCCGATGCAGTGCTTACAATGGTATTGTGGCAGCCGTACAGCAGGTAATTGGACAAAAACCACCTTCTCCTGTGGCAGCGGTGATGGTCAGTGAATATGGAAATAACAAAGGATCATGAATAACTTCACCTATACCCGTGCCACTTCCTTGTCAGATGCCGTGAACCAGGCAGTTGCTGACCAACACTCCATGTTTATTGCTGGTGGAACGAATTTAGTTGACCGTCTGAAAGTATTCTTAGATCAGCCATCGCAACTGATTGATATCTCTCGGTTACAGATGCATAACATTGAACCGATGGCTGATGGTAGTCTGCGTCTGGGAGCGCTAGTTAGTAATACCGCAGTGGCAGACAATAGTGATATTCGCCGCAACTATCCCATGTTAGCTAGGGCAATTATATCTGGCGCATCTCAGCAAATTCGCAACATGGCTACAGTGGGGGGAAACCTGCTGCAACGTACCCGTTGTCCCTATTATTACGATACCGCCTTTCCTTGTAATAAACGGCAACCAGGGACAGGCTGCCCCGCAATCACGGGAATTAACCGTACTCATGCCATCCTTGGTGCCAGCGAGCAGTGTGTAGCAGTACACCCGTCAGATATGTGTGTTGCCCTAGCTGCATTGGATGCGGTGGTGGAAGTAGCAAGTGCCCAAGGGCAAAGGCAGATACCGTTTACAGATTTCCACCGTCTACCGGGAAATAGACCCGAGCAAGACACTAATTTAGAACCAGGGGAGTTAATTACCGCTGTGATTCTGCCGACCTTATCCTTTGGGAAATCTGGGGTTTATTTGAAAATACGCGATCGCGCTTCCTATTCCTTTGCTTTAATTTCTGTGGCGGCGGCGGTAAACTTGCAAGGGGAGCAAATCCAAGCTGCACGCTTGGCAATGGGTGGGGTAGCACACAAGCCTTGGCGAGCAACAGCAGCAGAAGAGTTTTTGATTGGTAAGTCGGCGGATGTAGCAACATTTACCGAGGCGGCAGAAATTGCCTTGGACTTAGCGAAACCTTTAACTGACAACGGTTATAAAGTCAAACTGGCAAAGCGGGCGATTCGTCGCGCCCTCATGGTTTCTGCTCAAGGAGGAGGAGTAGCATGAATCAAGTAACTAGTACTAGTATTAACCGCAAGGATGGACGAGCAAAGGTTACAGGGACAGCAACCTACGCTGCTGAACATCAAATTCCCGGTTTAGTTCATGGTTATCTGGTGACTGCTAATATTGCTCATGGGCAGATTAAAAGTATTGATACCCAAGCAGCAGCAACAGCACCAGGGGTAATTGCAGTTTTCACCCATAAAAACCCGCCGACTGTATCTAAACCAGCTAACGATTTTTTAACCTCGAAAATCTACGAGGCACGACTACCCTTATCAGATGACCAAATTTACTACGCAGGGCAAATTATTGGTTTGGTAGTCGCAGATACCTTTGAACGGGCACGTCACGCTGCCCATTTAGTTAAGGTAGAATACGTCACCCAAGAACCAATTGTAGAAACCAGCAAAGCTACCTTTAACGAAGCTCCACCCATGCTTGGGCAACAGATGACCTTTGAGAAGGGGAATGTTGCTGCTGGGTACTTTGCCAGTGCCATGGCAGGTGTAGGAGCCGAGATTACAGCAACATACACAACTTCCACTGAACTACACGCAGCGATGGAACCCCATGCTATCATTGCTCACTGGCAAGATGCAGACACCCTGACTGTCTACGAACCATCCCAGTGGGTAATCGGTAGTCAGCGTACTTATGCAGACCTGTTTGGACTTGCCCCAGAAAAAGTCCGTATTATCACACCTTTTATTGGTGGAGCCTTTGGTTCTAAAGCCTTCCCTTGGCCCCATGCCATTCTTGGTGCAGCAGCAGCCCGTCAACTGCAACGTCCCCTGAAAGTTGTTCTCAGCCGTCGGCAAATGACCGCCAACACCGGACACCGGTCTGAAACGGAACAAACGATTCGTTTAGGGGCAAATGCTGATGGTAGCTTGATGGCCATAGACCATGGGGTTAAATCCTGTACCTCACCAGTTGAGATTTTTACTGAACCTTGTACAGGCATCACACCAGTTATGTACGCTGCACCCAATCTGCGAACCCGTCAGGAATTGGCGGTCATGAACGTTGGGACACCCGCATTCATGCGTGCCCCAGGGGAAAATCCGGGGTTATGGGCACTAGAATCAGCAATGGATGAATTGGCGTGGGAGTTAAAAATCGACCCAGTGGAACTGCGGTTAAAAAATGAAACTAAGGAACACCAGCGCCAGGGTTTACCGTTCTCTGCCAAGGATTTCGCAGAATGTTTGCGGCTGGGTGCGCAACAATTTGGGTGGCAAGATCGACCAAAACAGGTGCGCTCCCTCACCCGTGATGGTAAGCTAATTGGTTGGGGCATGGCGGCATCAACCTTCCCCGCTTTACGGAGTTCAGCCACAGTCACAGTACGGTTGTTAGCCGATGGTACTGCCCATATCCTCACTAGTGCTAATGACATGGGTACTGGTGCATATACCATTGTTGCAGGTACAGCAGCCGAGGTATTGGGGCTAGCCGTCGAACAGGTACGGGTGGAGATGGGAGACTCCTTACTGCCAAATGGTGGGATGGCGGGTGGTTCCCAAATGACAGCAACCCTTGTACCAGCAGTGATGGCGGCTTGTGAGGCAGTTCTCAAGACGGCTCATGCCGCAACAGCCCAAGAAGCCTTTGCCACCCTGCATCAGTCGGGACAAGCTGCGTTTGAAGCGACAGCCTCTTCTGCAGCCGGTGAAGAGGGGAAGAAATGGGCATTCCAATCCTGGGGGGCACATTTTTGTGAAGTCAGCGTAGATGAAGACATTGCCCGCTTGCGCGTCAACCGTTGGGTGTCTGTGATGAATATTGGGCGAGTAATGAATGCCAAAACTGCAGCGTCTCAGATACGGGGTGGTGTAATTATGGGTATTGGGCACGCCTTGATGGAAGCCTGTGATTTTGACCCCAATATTGGCTATCCTGTGGTTTACGACCTGGCCACCTATCATTATCCCAGTCATGCAGATATTCCCCGGATTCAGGTGACATTTGTAGGGGAACCCGACTATAACTTTAATCCCGCAGGGGTGCGGGGTTTGGGTGAAATTGGGATTACAGGAGTATCGGCTGCGATCGCTAATGCTATTTACCATGCTACAGGTAAACGTATCCGTGATTTACCAATTACACCGGATAAGTTGTTGTGACACACATAACAGAAGAGGCGTTCCATTCAACGCCTCTTCTGTTATGTGATGATGTTTATGTTGTGATGATGTTAATTTTCATATAAGTCAACCACGGGTAAACCTTTTTTGGGAATGCTGCTGATAAATCTTTACCGAATTCAGCCTAGTTTATAGGAGAAAATTAAACTCAATATTCCCAACATAGCTGGTACCAAAACTAGTCTTATATTCAGATTAATTAGTATTAGTAACAAGACTAATATTGCCAAGACTGCGGTAAAATTTAGACAATAATCTTTAGAATTTATCTATCAACACTAGAGATTGCCGACAACTAGGGCAATGCTTTGTATGTCTTCGGAGAGCGATCATAGAATTGCTGATCACTTAATTATTGGAAAGGTGCTTATGTTAATCCCTGCCATGCAGGTTTTCCACTAAATCCTTACCTAAAATCTAAAATTTCAAATCTCATGACCACACCTGCCCATAATGTCATCCAGTCCATCTATGAAGCCATCAATCGTAGGGATGTTAACGCTGCGATGGAGTGGATAGACGACCAGTGTATTTACGAGGATCTCAACTTTTCCCAACCATTCAAAGGAAAGGAAGCTGTCAGACAACTTCTGGAAGAATCCTGTCAAGGTATCCCGGATGAGTTAAAATTCGTAATTGATGATATCACCACAGGCGATCCCCTGGCAGTAGGAATACTATGGCACGTTGAGTTAGACGGCATTCCCTTTCCCAACGGACGAGGTGTTAGCTTTTATCGTTGTTCTGAGGTAACTGGCAAGTTAGTTTTAGCCCGTGATCTGGTTGAACCCCCCATAAAACCAGGGAAGGCGGCATTCTTTATCATCCGACTAGTATCTCCGCTGATACGGATACTGCTGAAAGATCGGCAAGATAAAAGTACCATGGAAATCTCTCCCTTAGGCCAAGGGATTCCAAAAAGTCAACGCTTTCTTCCTCTAGTATTTGGGTTAATAGCGATCGCCTATATTTACATTCTGTTGCTATCTCCACCAGGGCAACTTATTCCAGGGGAACCCGCTTGGGCTATTCAACCAGAAACTATAGAGGAAATAGTAAATGAATCTCTGAATTTTTTCTTTATTTTACCCCTTTTTAACCGAGTAGGCATTAATTATTTAGAAGCACCAGTGGTTCATCCTACCTTAGAAGCACTCTTCAACTTTGCCGAAGCTTGGATTTTCATGTTTTTACCTCTACTCCTCGTCGATAGAAGGACAACTCATCTCCCCAAGATTCTGATTTGGAGTCTGGCGATGTTCGGAACCAATGCTGTTCTTACCCCTTATATGGCACTGCGCTATAATACACCAATTCCTCCAGTAAAGGAGGAAACGAACAAGGGAATATTAGCTCGTGTATTTGGTTGGACAGGAATGATAGTGGGGATAATTGCCTTAGTTTGGGGGGTGATGGGACGACCAGAGTTTGGAGATTTGGTCGAGAGAATGAACTATTTTGGCGAGCAATTGATGACGAACCGACTTACATTAGCTTTCTGTGTAGATTTAGTACTTTTTTCCCTTTTTCAGGCTTTACTTTTGGGTGCAGTTAACAGCAGAATTGGCTGGTTTCGATTTATTCCTTTCTGGGGACTTGCGCTATGGCTAATTATATGATTTGCTTGGAGGTTGGCTCAGCAAGAGCGGACGCAATTTGCTGCCCCAAATCACTTTTATTATCAAATCATAACTATAGCAATTCTCTTTCCCATGAGGTACAAAGGGATCCCCCTAAATCCCCCTTAAAAAGGGGGACTTTGAGGTTGAAAAGTGTACCTCATAAATGCAATAAACGCTATATGTAGTTTTGGCATCATCTGGTGTTAAATATCAAAAAGTTTACCCTAACGCTCAGATGACTGTGCTGCGGAGCATTTTTATTCAGTAAAGAGGAATTAATAATGTTAGAACTATATTTAGACAGTGCCGATGTTGAACAAATAGCACGTTTTCACTCTTGCTTACCAATTAAAGGAATAACAACTAACCCCAGTATTCTGGCTCAAGCCAACATAGGTGTTAATCAACTACTTAAAGAAGTAAATACTATACTAGGGAATGAGGCACGTTTCCACATTCAAGTTATTAGTCAATCTGTAGATTAAATTATCGTTGAAGCTGATAAAATAACAGCTTTACCCTATGATATTGTGGTTAAAATTCCCGCCACGGAAATAGGTCTGGTGGCAATAAAACAGTTACATCAGAAGCAGATACCTCTATTAGCTACGGCAATTTATACAGTTCAACAAGGTTTTTTAGCTGCATTAGCAGGTGCAGATTATTTAGCTCCTTATGTAAATCGAATTGATGTTTTTGGGGGAAATGGTGTCACAGTTGTGGAGCAACTTCAACAACTTATCCAACAACAACAGCTAAGTTGTTGTTTATTACCTGCTAGTTTTAAAAATCCGCGTCAAGTTTTAGAGGTATTACAAGCAGGGGTTGGTGCGATTACTTTGCCTGTAGGTATAGTGGGACAAATGGTTTTACATCCGGCTATACCTTTGGCCGTTGAACAATTTAATACTGATTGGCAACAAGTCTTTGGTGATAAATTAGCTTTTGAAACTTAATGTGACCTGAGTTTTGGATAATAAAATAGGCAGATATAGAGACCATACATAAACATACATATAGAGTTGATCGCAGTTATGAAGTACCTAAAACAAAATAATTTGTACCTGTTCCAATTGCAAACCGCTGTAAATATATTATGTTTATTGATTACATATTGTCACCCATCAAAGAAGCCCAGTCTTCATCTGGACTGGTTTTTACTTTAATCGGCTTAACCAAAACTCAGATTATTTTAAAATTTTTGACAACAATAACACCATGTTCCCATAGAGATTGTTTTAATTGATGTCTTTGTGAATCTGTCAGATTAAGCAAGTTACATCCTGGAAGGACTTCCAATCCTAGTCTGGAGTTATATTGTGTTTGTTTTAATGGATTTTTGATAATCATAAAAGTTCCTGTTTTTAGAGACTAGAATAATTATAATCGAATTTAACCTCAGGCTTATAGTTAAAAACCCAATTTTGATATTCTTCGCTAGTCATCTGTGACTGCTCCTGCATTTGCTGATTAGCAGCCTCCCTGTCCGTTGTGTAGTAACGCATTTCACCCAAAGCACTACGGGTTTGCATCAGTTGGCTACGGGGTATACGACGCTGTTCGTAGCGAGCCAGAGCTTCTTCAATGCTGGATGCTTGGGAACAGCACAACGCTAGTTCATATGCGTCTTCAAACGTACTATTTGCTCCCTGTGCCAAAGCAGGAGCCATAGGGTGAGCGGCATCACCCAACAAAGTAACTCTACCTTGACTCCAAGATTTGAGGGGTAAGCGATCGCAAATTGGTCCGTCCAAAATTCGCTCTGCTGGTGTTGCTTCCACAAGCGATCGCAATGATTCTCCCCAGTCTGCTAATTGATTGAGAAGCCGAGATTTGACCTCAGCCGCATCTTGGGAAAGGGTATAATCCGGTGATAACTGACGATATAGCCAGGAAATATGCCCATCACCGACATTTAGGAGGTACATAAATTCTTGATTACCTTTCACAAACCCGAGTTCACCGGGATTCAGTAATTCTTGGTTACATTTGATAACAGTACGCCAAGACATACTTACTAAATAGCGGGGTTTGCCGTCTCCAATTAAAGCTTCTCTAATGGCAGAATTTATAGATTAATAGCTTACAATAAAGCGTTTTCAGGTTCATTGTCACCCCCTCAGCTCTAAATTTTTATTTTAATTTAAAATATAAAAATTGATTATATTTTTACATAAATGAAGCGATCAAGGATAAATTAGTATTTGACTTAATGAGACTAAATCATAATAAACGAAAGTATTATCAACGAGATATAATGGCTAGATCGCTGAGAGAGTCTTGGTTTTAGCTTATTCTGTATAATCCCAGGGGAATAGAGCTGCAACCCTGGAAATTTCTTTTTTTAAATTTAATAACAGTTCTTCCATAGAAGACTTAGAAAACCCTAAATTTTCACTAAATTCTAAAAAATCATTTTCACTCATCACTACTATTCCAGATTTTTCCAATTCTTTTGCCTCAAATAATAGATATCTATAAAAGAAAGGGTTTATCATAATAACAAAACCAAATAGTCTACCAATTAACCCGGCAAATACTGAACTAATTCGTTGTAATCTTGAAGCTATAAGATACGAATTACCAAGACCATTTTCTTCAATAGTAATATCTTTCATAGCACAAGCCGCCCAAACTAATGCTCGGTGTACTATTGTAATATCATCATTTAAGTAAGCATGAAAAATTGCTATCAAACAGCAAACCCTAAAATCTTTGTATTGATCATTAATACAATTAAAAAAGACAATATATTGGAACCAGCTAAGAGGTTCGTTTATTTTGAATCGTCCTCTATAATATGCTAAATGTGCTTTAGTTAAATCATTTAAAGCCATTTTCACAACAATGGTTCTATCTTCAGGTTTCATTTTACTAATGTTTTGTAATTGATACAAAGCTGCATCGGTATGAATATCACCAAAGACCTTTAGCATTTTTTTTACTTCTCCTCCCTCAATAAAATTTTTAATAGTAATTGCCGATTTAACAACTGGAATTAAATTATTTACTGATTCGTTGATACTCATAATTATCACTAATGGTTTTTCAGTCACTAATGGTTCTTCAGTACATTTTATACTAAACCGACAGTTAAAAAACTCATAAAGCTTACGGTACAAGGTAAATTAGGCTATTTAACTAGCAAAATTTTCTGAAGACGAATTCTTTCCCCTGCTCTCTGCTCCCTGCTCCCTTTGCCAAAGTGTTTATTTAGCATAACAAGTACGGAATAACATTTTTTTTCAGCTAACAATATGCGAATTTTCATAGAAAAGTTGGATTGCTGGTGATAATACAATATTCTCGTCATCAAATATCTCCACAAAAGCCACAAAAATTTTTACTTTACATCATTGAGCCCAAATTGTTAAGCTTGGCTATAACAGGAGTGTCCAGCAGCCAAGATGAAAGATCTAAATTCTATTCTAGCAGCATTCGGAGACAGTCAACACAACGATCAACAAGTATTTCTTGCTACTGTTGTCAATGTTCAAGGCTCTACCTATCGCCAACCTGGTGCGCGGATGCTGATCACATCAACTGGTAAAATGGTAGGAACCATTAGCGGTGGTTGCTTGGAAAATGATGTATTTGAGCATACTCGCGTCTCAATGCCAGACGGAAAACCCATAGTCGTCACTTATGATACCACTGCTGATGAAGACATTATCTGGGGATTTGGCCTGGGTTGTAACGGTGTGGTAAACGTCTTGATTGAGCTTCTAAATCAAAGTAATCCCCTTAATCCCTTAGCTTTTATTAATCAATGTTTCCACAACCAGCAACCAGGTATTATTGCCACTGTTATTGCTGTAGAAGGTAAGGTTAATGTTCAGGTTGGGGCGCGTTTAATCCTGCAATCAAATAATCGTGTAAATACTGATATTAAAGACGAATATTTGACTGCTGCTTTGCTCAAAGATGCTCAAGCTGCTCTGGAAAATCAACATTCAAGTTTCCATCAATACCAATTAGCAGTCGGTAAAGTAGATATTTTTATCGAGTTTATTAAACCCCCGCCACACCTAATAATTTTTGGTGCAGGTCGTGATAGTCTACCTGTAGCAGAGTTTGCTAAAGCCTTAGGTTGGCGAGTCACTATTGTTGATTGTCGAGGGAGTGAGGTAACTCAAGAGCGTTTTGTCATGGCTGATCAGGTGATTCTCACCCGCAGGGAAATTTTAGACAAGCAAATATCTATTGATGATGACACCATTGCTGTGGTAATGACTCATAACTACCTCGATGATTTAGAAATTTTGAAAGTGCTAATCCCTGCTGCAATCAGCTATCTGGGTTGTTTGGGTTCAAAGCAACGCACTGCCAAGTTACTGCAAGATTTACGTGCAGCAGGAGTAGCATGTACACCCATACAGCTAGAAAAGTTATATACTCCTGTTGGTATTGATATTGGTGCAGATTCACCAGAAGCGATCGCATTATCCATCATTGCTGAGATTCAAGCCGTGTTAGCAAACCGTGGTGGTGGCTTTTTAAAACACCGCATGGAACCAATTCACGAACGAACTCAAGTCAAGGAAATCCCAATTGATAAACTATAAAATTTGTGGAAGTTTGACTCTTGATTCTTTGAATTATGAAATGAAAATAACCCATTCACAGCTAAAACCAACTGAATCAAATATTGCTATTATTATCCTAGCAGCAGGTGCATCAACCCGCATGGGTAAACCTAAACAACTCTTACCCTATCAGGGATGCAGCTTACTTCGCCATACCATAGAGAAGGCAATGGCTTCAGTCTGCAAGCCTGTAGTGGTGGTTTTAGGAGCAAATGCCCAACAGATATATTCTGAAGTTAACCAACCTTCTGTAACGGTAGTTGAAAACCCAGATTGGAATTTGGGAATGGGTTCCTCAATTCGTAGCGGAATTCTATCCCTTGGAAGTTGTTATGAAACCATAGACGCAGCAGTAATTACTGTTTGTGACCAGCCGTTTATTTCTCCTGAAATTATTAATCATCTAGTTGCAGCCTATCATGCTACGGGAAAACCCATCGTTGCTTGCCAATATGCAGATACATTAGGTGTACCTGTTTTGTTTAAACATAGATTTTTCTCTGAACTAGCAACCTTAGATGAGACCGTGGGGGCAAAAAAAATAATTAACAAATACTACAACGAAGTATTTAGTATTTCTTTTCCATTAGGTGTAATTGACATTGATACACCAAGAGATTACCAGAAGTTAGAGAAAAACCAAGAGGGGCAAGAGCTCCGGAGTTTTATTTGACAAAAAAACAAGACCTCCTAGGTTTACATCTCAAATACAAACCCTATAGTAGAGTGCGTTAATAACGCACCTTACTGGTATAGTTATGGCGTAAGTCCTGTTAGTTACAAGCCCGATCCCCTTGTGGATGAGGCTGTTGACTGTTCAATATAAAAAGAGTATAAAACTCATAGCTAAAGGCAAAAATGGAGCAAATACACTCAGAAATTGACGCAATTCGCCAGAGCATTGCCGCACTACGTGCTGAACGTGATACCCTAACCCGCCAGGAAATCATCCTAGAAGACCAGTCCCCAGAAGCGATCGCTCAAGCCTACCGTCGTCAAGCCAGTGAAAACGCCCAACGATCGGTAGAGATACTAGGAATCGATAATGCGATCGCAGCCTTAGAAGCCCAGTTGCAACAAAAACAGCAGCAGTTACAGCCAGCACTTACTATCAGTCAACCCCTAACCCTAGAAGACCAAATAGAACAAGCCACACAACAAGCTTATGACCACGCTGAACGGATTAATGAACTGGCAGCGGAACTAGCAGAAGAACTCAAAGCCCTAAAAGCGATCGCTCATGACCTGAGTCCCATTTATTGGAAGTTGTATCATCGACCCTTTGTTACTGGATTCAGAAGTACCTCAGTTCCCTACCTTCGTTCCGATCACGATGTTTTGAGGATTACCAAACTAGTCATTTAAATCTAGTAATTTAAATTAGTAATTAAAACGGATAAACTAATCTTAGGTTATCCGTTTATCCGTGTTTAAACATCCAGGTTTATCTAGTTTACCATTACCCCCCACTAACTTTAGCTTTGTAGCCCAGTTTAATCATTATTTGCACTAGTTTATCAGTATGATTCCCTTGAATTTCAATAGTATTATCTTTAACTGTACCACCACTACCACATTGGCCTTTCAGCTGTTTAAGTAACTTGGTTAAGGTTTCTGGTGATGATTGAAATCCACTAATTACTGTAACGGTTTTTCCCTTACGTCCTTTCCGTGATGCCTGTATCCGCAAATCTTGTTGATTTGGGGGAAGTTCCTGAATCCCTCGTTCAACTGCAGCGTCATTGCTAGTGCCAAATTCCTGGTAGGCAATTCGATTGCCAGAGGTTTTGGCGTCAGAAGCATTACGTTTTGATTTTGATGAAGCCATTGGTTCAATCTAGTATCAATCTATTTACAAGTCCGGTTAATCACTTACCAAATAGTAGTTCGATTTTTGGGTCAGGATAATGGGTAATCGGTAATCATCAACTACCAATTACCCATTACCCATTACCTATTACCCATTACCCATTATCCTATCCCGGAAAGAAACGGTTCTGGATGTCCCTGTTCAGGAACACAATCGATTTCGATCTGGAAGGTCCCTTCAAATCCAGTGTCTTGCACTTGAAATTCCCAGGCACCATCCACTTCTTTCATCTTATCAGCGGGATTGGGGGTAAAATCTGGCTGAGCAAATTTTTCATCGGTATGGAGGTAGAGTTCTATAGGTGTCTTGGCAATCAGAACCTGAATATAGTATTGTTTGCGGAAGATGACATTGTCAGAGAAACCAAGACCTAACAAATCCCGTTCACCGACGTAAAAGTCCAGTCGTAAGACCATGTCTTTCTCTTGTGCTGGGATACTCTCATCCTCTAGAATTGATATGGTATTCAGGTAGCCTTCCCAGATCAGATTTTTGCCATCTGCCCAAGGAAATGCTGGGTTTTCGTCGGTCAAATCCTCTTGAATAAACGGACCATAGCAGTTTTCCGCAGCCTCACTCTGGTGGAACAGTTCAAAATCCAGCAGACGGGGTTTAATGGATACTCCCAGAAAGAACTCACTTTTGCCAAACCAATCCTTACCCCGAGTGATTTGGGCGTTGACAAAACGTAAACGCGATCGCACATCCCCAAAGAAAAAGCGCGTTGCTACTTCAAATGCTTCCCGGGAAGTAATCACGGAGTCGAAACCACCGTGGGATTTGTGGATAAAGGTACGGGGTGCCCCAGGAATTTGGGCAGAGAATTGCTTAACTAAGCCATCACTACGGTTATAGTTAGAACCAAACTCATATCTCGGGGAGAAAACGCGGTTGAGAAAGGAGGCTTGTCGCAAATTGTAAGACTTATAGTTGGTACCAACAATAGTTAAAAGTCGTTCTAATGGAAAGTGTTTCTCAAAATTTTGGAACGAATAGGGGTTGTTGAGCTTACTTTGATTTTTGAGATTAAAGCGCTCTAATTCTTCTTGAGCTCCTAGCTCTCCCCCAAACCCCAGCCAATCTTCTAAGATTTGGAAGGTAATGCCTTGGTGAGGAGTTCCCAAAGTGATAATTTTATTGATGTAGTCTTCAGCCTTAAGACCAAGGCTGGGATAGGTGACTTGAACTGCTTCACGAGCGATTAATCCACCCATAGAATGGGCAATGATGTTAACCTTAGGTTTAACAGCTGCTTGATTCGCCGTTAGTTCACGAATTAAGTAGATTAGACGCACCAAGGCATTACCATAGGTTTCAAATTTACGCTCTTTCAGGTCATAGTAGCGAAATACCCAAATGGAGCGCCAGGGATCTTTGGTAGACTCCAAAAAGGATTCTGCCCTCTCTGGGTTTATGACCACTTTATCCCCGGAAAAATATCTTTTTTCTTCTGTTTTGTCTGGATAGTTTAGAGTATAGGTTTCTTCTTTGAGGCGCTTAAATTTATCGAAAATACCATTATCCTTTAACCACTCCAGTGATGATGGCAGGGGTTTGCCATCCTGGAGCATTTGCTGCAAAGACTTTAGTTTCCGAGGCAGGGTTGCTTCATCTTCAATCTCCCGACTACCAAAAGTCACGACGTTAGTAGCATCATGGTATTGCCAGTCTGACTTGAGGAAACTCAGGATTAATCCTTCATAAATCTCGTTTGTTCCCTTTTTGTGTTCATAGACAGTGCCTTGGTTAAACCCCTGATAGGTTAAGCGCTGTTCCTCTTGAATATTGAGACCACCAAACCCACGAATTAGGATAATTGGTAAAGGAGTACGGGTAGGTACAGACATTGTCATCTCCTATCACATCTGAAATGTTAATTCATCGATCTTAGCTGCTGATTCATCTCTAGACCATCAGTTTTGTTTGTCAATTATAAATTTTTAATTTAAAATTACCTGACCAACTATCCGGCAATTGAGGAGCTTCAATTGCCATATTCATGCCCATGTTTGGAGGGGTTCGTGAAATGGCCCTCAACTAAAGTCAGTCAACCAGCCCAAAACCACTCACGCTTTGCATCAAGAAACTGAATAATATCCAATTTAAATGCGCAACAGCTTATGACAAGGCCGTAGATGATAGAATTAAATAAATTAGATAAGGGATGAAAAACATCCAAAATGGCAAAAGACGTTTTCCATCAACAGGTTAAAAATGCTTTGATCAAAGACGGATGGAATATCACTCACGATCCTCTCACGATTCGGATTGGCGAGGCAGTCAAATTACAAATTGATTTAGCGGCAGAAATCGCAATCGCAGCTGAACGAGATGCCGAAAAAATTGCTGTAGAAATTAAAAGCTTTATTGGCGACTCAGATATCAGCACATTTCATACGGCGTTAGGGCAATATCTTAACTATTGTCAGGCTCTTGAAGAACTTGAACCAGAGCGAATTGTTTATTTAGCTATTCCTTATGAAACTTATCAAGATTTTTTTCAGCTTTCTTTCATCCAACGCGCTCTGAGACGTTACCAAGTCAAGTTGATGATTTACGATCCGAAATTGGAGGAGATTAGGCAATGGATAAAATAGAGCAATATCGGCAATTTGTCAAGCAGATTTTAACTGAACACTCCCAAATAGCAACCCCTACTGATAGGGATACGGTCAAAGCCGAGCTAATATTTGATAGGGAACACGACCATTATCAATTGGCTTATGTGGGTTGGCAAGGAGATAAGCGGATATTTGGTCCTGTGATGCACTTTGATATTATTGATGGCAAAATTTGGATTCAATATAACGGGACTGAAGACTCGGTTGCTGAGAGGTTGGTGGAAATGGGTGTACCCACTTCTGATATCGTTTTAGGTTTTCATTCCGCTTTTAAGCGCCAATTTACCCGTTATGCAGTTGGTTAAAACTATGATACCCTATTTAGAGGTTTGCGACTTTATTAGGCTCTCCCGGATCTGTGGTTGAAAACGTATCAAAAGGCACAAAATCGACAATCAACGTGGCTGGAACTGGCGGAATTACGTGATATAAGCTTGCCTTATCACCCCAAAGCCGGGAGAGCCTTAACCATTAACGATTCATGCTCCCCCAATCTGAATATTGCGCACCCGCACCGGCACACAAGCATGGGTCATTTGAGCAATTTGTATCGGTTCCCCTTTACCACACATATGGGTACCAAACTGCTCCTGTTCCGAAGCCACTCCAATGGCATCAACACTATTCCAGAAATCAGTACTCATAGAATGATAGGTAACATCCTTCAGCATGCCCACTACTTTACCTTTCTCCACCTTCCAGAAAGCATCTCCACCAAACTGAAAATTACGTCGCTGCTGGTCAATGGAGAAACTACCTCTACCATCAATTAAAATCCCTTCCTCAGTCTCAGCAATCATTTCTGATAGTGTGGCAGAGTGACTTCCTCCCTCTGCTCCCGGTTCTAACCCTAAATTAGGAATCCGCACCATCGGAACACTTGACCAACTATCGGCGTAAGCGCAACCGTTACTACTGGCATTACCTAGTCGATAAGCCGTTTCCCGGTCAGTGAGGTAGTCTACTAAAATGCCATCCTTGACAACATACCAATCTTGTGCTGGTACCCCCTCATCGTCATAGCCTAAAGTACTACGTCCCCCCGATTGAGTGCGATCGCATTTAAAATTCACCCAAGGAGCAGCATATTGCAGCTTGCCCAATTTATCAGTAGTCGCAAAGCTAGTACCAGCAAAATTCGACTCATAGCCGTACACCCGATCCAGTTCCGTAGGGTGTCCCACCGATTCATGAATCGTTAGGTGGAGATGACTAGGCTTCAGAATCAGAGTGCTGCGAATACCAGAAGGTCCCTTGGGAGCATGAACCTTCTCTATTGCTTCTTCTGCTACCCGTTCTACCTGATTCAAAAGGTCTGGGGGTTGAATATGCTCGTAACCGATATTTAAAGGTGGACGTTCATAGCTACGGTTTTGAGCATCCCCATTAGCAACTGCTGTACAACCCAGACCTGGATAGCTACGGTATATAGTCTGTTCAATTAGGGAATCAACAGTAGACGCAAAAATCTTGTCTTCACGAGTAAAACGCAGGAAAGAGTAAGCCTTCTTAATTCCGCGATCGCTATAGCTAAGCAATTGATCATTGATACGCAATAGTAAATCGGCTTTCTCAGTAATCGGTATAGTAAACGGGTCAATTTCGATTGGAGTAATATAGGTATCGCGATAGGCTTCTACTGGGGCTAATCTTACCTGTGTTTGCTGAGAAAGGCGGCTACCTTTAGCAATCTCTACAGCTAAAGCCACCATTCGTTCCACTTCCTCTGGAGTTTTATAGGGACTAGCCGCAAAGCCCCAAGCACCCTTTAGTAACACTCTTACCCCAAAGCCAGAACTAACATTATCACAGAGTTGGCTAAGGGAGCGATCGCGTGCGGTTAAGTTCTGATTACGGTAGGTACAAATACGGATATCCCCATACTCACACCCAGCTTTACGAATTAAATCAATCCCTAGTGTCGCCAAGTCTCTCGCCAAGTCAGTAGTCGTAATTGGTGCTAAGGCTTTTATCATATGTAAAGTATGTAAATAATTTTTAAGAACAATGCCTAATATGGATTAAAGTTGCTATAATCGCACTGGCTAGATTATGATTAACCTAGCCCTCTCCTCATTTTAATAAACGTCAGTAAAATCAAGGTCCCTGGTTGTAAGCATTCAGCCTAATGCTAAAAGCAATAAGAACCAATCATAAATCAGCATCTTTCTGGTTGTCCACAATCAATCATCTACTCGCACCCCTAGGTCAAATCCCTAAGTTTTCCTTGATTATTGATATCAAAACTATAGCGCTTTTCAATTAGTAGAAAAGTTTGCGTAGGGTGCGTTAGGGGGGGCCGAGGATTTTATCGGTAGCCACGGTTGCGACAGTCTGCCCCGTAACGCACCACCGAGTAAAACAGCTTTAATAAGATGCACCTTATTAAAATACATTTGCTCTGGTTTTAGTTGATATCAAAATATTTATTCAAAACTATCGGCTAATCTGAAATAGCTTCAGTAATTCTACATCTAGTGAGCTGATCGACTAATTGTCCCCATCTCCCTATTTCCCTAGCTCCTCATCATTCTCAAACGACAATGAAAAAGCCCTGCTCCAAGGCAGGGGACATCAGGTTTATTTTTATCAATTGGAAGCCCCCGGTATAGCGCTACGCTTAGCGTGAGAAGTTAGAAGTCAGAAGTCAAAAGTAAGCTATTACTTACCTTTCGGAGTTTAGGAATGTCAAACATCTGAATGCGTAGTGCTATAGTATTAAATTTACCGGGGAAGCATGTCAGTGATCTTCAAATTCGGGATAAATATCGTTTTCAAAAATTTCCTTAATCCAGTCAGGTAAGAAATACTCAGGCTTGTTGATATCCATATCCTGGCGGAGATCCACTTTATACTTGGCATCCCGTGGGGCGATGGAAGGAACCCAAGCTGAATGGAGAGACAAAGCAAATTTAACGTCCTCGTGACCCAATTTGGTAATTGGTCCTGCCGCAAGATTTCCTGCTTGCCAAATCCAAAATTCAGACCCACTAGGAGTAGTTACTGTCGCCACGATATACCCTTCAAGTTCGTCAGTTTGCCCTTGCTTAGGAACATAAATAGGGGTATTAACTACATACCCTCGTTCAATAGTCCATGAATCTTTAACTTCCATATCCACTGGAGACCATCGCAAAATACCTGATGGTTTCCAATTAGGTAAATCGTTTACTGGTACTTTACGGAAAGGATGATTAGCGTATAACTCAACCAATCTGCGAGGGGTAATTTCACTAATATACCCAGCGTAGTTTACCCAAATATTCTGAAACTGTGGGGGAGACGTACCTTGAATTCCTTGATATGTAGGGAGTGCAACTCCCCAAAAATCCTCGAATAAGCAAGGTTGTTCACTCTTTAGTTCGCCTGTCTTCGCATTAACAACACATTTACCAAAACCCTGCTGATCATATACACCAGGAGGATAGCCATAAAAAGCAGATGGAACAAACTCAAATAAAGTTGGCCATCTTTTATCCGATTTCTGTAGCCACTCGCTAACATCATGACCAGAAGCTAACACCAGATGCAAGGTCAACTTTTCTCCATCATTATCTTCATAATCAGCATAAAAATGAACACATTCGCGAGGGATTGTGATGTGTTTAGCAATAGCTTTCTCGCCCTGAAGTTCTGCTCGCGGCACTAACCAGACTTGATTGTAAGCTGATTGAGCTTTAGCTTTTACTTCAGGAAGTAACATTCTTAAATATTCTATGAGAAAAGCCGTGTCAATAATTACCACGTAGTTTTTGGTAATCGCTATCTGGTGCGTAGACTGCTTAATTTCAACTGGCTTATTGGTGCGCTCATCAATTATTTGGGTTGTCTGGAACTTACCTTGACCATTCCAAATATGTATATAAGTATCTGGATCAATTGCTCCCATACTGATTGGATTCTCAAACAGGCAATTAATAATAAATATTTCTCCCGTATTCTGATCGTAAGCGGTATGGGCTGCAGTCATATGCATAGGAAAAATCCAGGGTATTTTAATATCCCCAAGACTTGGTATGCCATTTATTTCTAAAGGAATCCATTCGGAGCGATCGCCTACAGGTGTAACTGGTTTTAGGGTGGTTAAGTCAAACTCGAAAGGACGACCTGAATCAATGGTGGCAAACATACGCCAAGAGTTATTCTCAGGATCTTGGAAAGCTTGAATCGCTGTATTACATTGGTTTTGTACGCCTAATCTGGGGCTTAGACGAGCCAAACCTCCCAGATTACGAAATCTAAATAATCTCCCAAACAGTAATTTTCGCAAATTTGTGAAGTATGTCCACCAGGGCTGTTCATTAATTTTTTGATCACAGATGACAGAAGGCGTGCGAAATTGTTCGCTTTTGAGATGGATTCTTCCGCTTTCAAAATCTAAACGATACAACTGTCCATAGCCATTAAACCAAGGAGTAGCTCCATTTTGAGGTGTTGGAACTAACCAAAAAGCATGTCCCTCACAATCAGAAGGAATTTCTCCTTCAATTACATTCATCTCTAGGTCGATGGATGCTGTATTGTGTTCGCGGAGGTTATTGGGTAAGTCAGTTGAAGGTGTTGCTTTCGGTTTTGCTGTCATGGTTACTTTTTTGGTCTATAACCAATACGCATATATCTTGCTATATTATACCATTCGAAGTAAATGTTAAGACATATTTCTATTCTGTGATATTAAATTTTACGATCGCGTAGCGTGACCTACGGTCAATCCGAAGTTCTCTTTAAACTAAAATATTCCTCTTCTGTCACTTTCCGAGTATAATGAATAGAGAAAGAAAAAAATCAAACTGTACAAGGTAGACACAGCAATGGATGTAGAGCTACAAGTTCTCAAACATTTACCAAGAGACCCCCAGCTGACAGCATATTTCCCTTTTGTTACCAAAAGGTATTGAGTCCAACCTAAAAGGTTGTTTTACGTGAGGGTAGGTGGTGTAAATTACCCTGGGGAGTCGGCTCCCCGCTTTACTTGACCAGTTCAGGTCGCGCAGTTTCCCCTCATCCGGCTCCTCGCGACGGAATCTCTTGTCAGTGGTACCTCTACATTAGAATGGGTTGTCATCTAAATTGACCTTCATTCTATGTTTTTCGTCGTGGCAATGTAGGTGGAGTAGCTCAAGATTTCTGAGTTGGTCGTTTCCACCTTGTGCGCGTGGTATTATATGATGCGTTTCCATTAAATCTCCTTCCTTGAAGGTAAGACCGCAATGTGAGCATTTCCCTTTCTGTCTTTTCAGAAGTTTTCCCTTCTGGCTAGTCATTTCAGGGTGTTTTGCCATTCGGTTGTTCCAGTACGTTAGGTCACCATCGAAGGGACTTCGGGTTTCTTTGACTTTTACGTGTCGGACGATTTTTGTCTTTGCGTATTTAGGTAGGTAATTATCCTCCTTTGTCATGAATACCCAATTATCTTTCTTTGGTGCGTCCCATGGATTCTTTGGTTTTTCAACCTTAGTCCCCCAGTACTTTTTATTTACCCAGGTTCTTGATTTGTTTGGATGTCTTCTGTATCCCCATCTTTGGAGTTTGTTCCAGAGCTTGTTATCTAACCCTTTGAAGGTTTCTTTACTGACCACAGAGCGGTTGTAATTACACCATCCTTTTCTAATGGGTCTGAGTCGCCTGATGAGGGCTTCTTGGGGAGCGGCTCTGTATTTGTCTATGACTTTTGATAGCTGCTCCCAATGCTCCTTTACTCTCTTCTTGGATGGTTTGATGAGGGTCTTAAAACCTTGTTTTGAGTGGTTCTTACCTACCGGATACTGCCTGATATTGAAACCAAGGAAGTCATATCCTTCTGTGGTGTGAACCAGTTTCGTTTTACTTGGTTTTAGTTCTAGGCCAATGTCATTTAACCATATTTCTATAATTCTCTGGCATTCTTCTACCACTTCTTTGGATTTATGCATAATGATGAAATCATCTGCATATCTGACGAAGTTTAACGCTTGTTTGTTTCTCGCTTTTCTACCGGGTAACATTTCGGCGTATTTATTAATTCGTTCTTCCATTCCGTGAAGGGCTATATTCGCCAAAAGTGGAGATATTATTCCACCTTGTGGGGTACCCTCTATAGTAGGAGAGAATGTTCCCTCATCCATTACTCCGGCTTTCAACCATCCTTTGATTAATCGCCTCATGGAAGGATAAGTATTTAATTTTGTGAGAAGTTTTTCATGGTTGATTTTGTCGAAGCATTTGGAGATATCGGCATCTAATACCCATTTGGGTTTCTGTGCGATTCCCGTGAATATTGCTTCGATGGCATCATGACATGACCTTCCTGGCCTGAATCCGTATGAGTTTGGTTCAAAGCGTGCTTCCCATTCAGGCTCTAATACCTGTTTGGTTAAGGCTTGTAGTGCTCGGTCGTATATAGTTGGTATTCCCAACGGACGTTTTTCATTTCGACCGGGCTTGTCAATCCAAACTCGGCGGGTTGGTTGAGGTTTTTTGTAAATTTTAAGGCTGGCTACTAAGATTAGGCGCTGCTTATTTTTCAAAGCTTTTCTCCCATCTATTCCGGCAGTCTTTTTGCCTTTGTTTTGTTGGGTTACCTTCCTTACCGCTAGCATTTTTCCTGACCAGGACTTCATCAGAGTCTTTTGCAGCTTTCTTACCACTCGAACATCACCACGTTGAGAGGCTTGGTATATCCGTTTTTGCAACTTAAACACAGTTCGTTCTAGCTTTCGCCAATTGACCTGATTCCATTCCGACTGTGGGGCGAACCCCCTAGCTTTAGACATATTGATTGCTACTCATAGCTATACCTTTTCCTATCACGTGAGTCTGTTGGCTTATCCTAGACATTACTCTAGGCTTTGGCTTCTGACTCAATCTCTCCCTCATAGGACTTGCGGCTAACTACCTACTTGAAGACCGACCTCTTCAAGAGTGCCTATGGGGGTTACTTCGTTCCTGACAACCATTCTGTTGAGCTTTTAGAGTGATACTTTCCACCGGGAATTTAGGGAAATCATTATAAGGAAAGCTAACCTTATAATCCTGTTTTATTCCGTTGACTATTTGTCTGTAGCGTATCAGCCTTTTATTTCGCTACGTCGGAATTACGATGGTTTGGCATATCTTCCTTTTGGTACTCATGAGCTCTTTGCCTGCTACTAACACCGTCTTTAGGCTGACAGTGCTTCGCTGTTCGACCCCGCTTTATCCTAGAGCTTGTTATTTCTCAGTGGATAGGGGTAAGGCTGTCACTCGGATTTCACGAGGGTTGGTATTTCACCAACATGGTTATCAAGTTATCAAGGTTTTAACCCTTGTGGCTAGTCTCCCCAATCCTTTGTGGATAAGGTTTATAGCCAACGAATCACACAGCTTTACTTCTGACGGGATGCCCCACCGCCAATTTCAATATATTGATCGCCGCATTTACATCTCGGTCTTCCGTGTACCCACAGTGAGGACAATAATGAATGCGATCTTTCAACTTTTTGGGTACTTTCGTTCCGCAATTAGAACAGTTTTGACTAGTATTACGGGGATTCACTGCAACTGTAATCAAACCAGCATTTATGGCCGTAGGCCACGCTACGCGAACGGCTTTGTTTGACAAGATAGACAAAAATTGACCCCACCCAGCATCAAGAATAGATTTGGCTATTTTAGTTTTAGCCAAACCTTTTATATTCAACTTTTCATGAGCAACTAAGTCATGGTTGTCTAGTAAGCTTTTAGCAGTTTTAAAATGAAAATCTTTTCGAGTGTCAGCAACCTTTTTATGAGCTTTACCTAGTTTGTTTACAGCTTTTTTCCGATTGTTGCTTCCTTTTTTGGATCTACTGACAGCTTTTTGGATCTTTTTTAGTCGCTTTTGAGCTTTCCGATAGTATTGAGGGATTGGTACCTCTGAACCATCAGACTTGACCAGGAAAGACTTGAGACCCATGTCTATCCCAACAGGACTAGAGACGCTATCTACTGGGATAATATCCGGCACAGAATCATCTTGAATGGATAACGTAACATAGTACCCGTCAGCCTTTCGAGTTATGGTGGCTGTCTTAATTTGAAAACCTTTTGGGATAGGTCTATGGAAAATCATTTTGACTTTCCCAAATTTTGGAAGAGTCAGTATATTGCCACTTATAGGATTTTTGCCAAGAGAGGGAAACGTAAAAGATTTGTATCTGTTCTTCCCTTTAAATCTAGGTCTCCCGCTTTTTTTACCGTTACTATCGCCCTTCAGGAAACGCTTAAAAGCTAGATCGACTCTCTTGACACAGTTCTGCAAAACTTGAGACTGAACTACCTTGTACCAGGGTCTGTCTTTCTTTAACTGAGGCAGAGAATTTTGCTGTGAAAAGTAATCGGGATTATTTTTTAATTCTGGTAGATGACATACCAAAGGACAAGAGTTAATGGAACAACGATTCTGCTCGTACCAACTAAATCTCTCAGCAAGTAAATAGTTGTACTGGTGGCGCAACATATCTAACCACCTTTCGATTTCTGCTTCCTGTTTTTTAGTTAATCTTAGTCGGTACTGATAAGCTGATATCATTGTTGCCATATCATGTTTTTCGACCTATTATTAGGATAGCATATGTTGTAACAAGTGTCAACACTAAAATGAAAGATCAAAGATTTGTGATCAGGTTAACCAGCTTTGAAAAACAGCAACTAAAACAAGAAGCTGACAGGAGGGGGATGACTCCATCCGAATTACTGAGAAGTTTGATAGCTCGCTTCCCTGATCCTAGAGACCCTGTGCAAAATTCATCCCTGGAGACGAAACCTTAGATAGTGGAGCTTTATTACAAAAGATTTAACCCTTTTGCCCATAACCGACTAACCATAAAAGCTCCACTATCTTACGGTAACTTTAAGCACTCATCCTGCGCATAGAGATGTGGGACTTCTTTTGCCGGACAGTTAAAGCTGAATTGTGAAGACGGCAGCTGAATTGTGAAAGTAACAACTTGTTCGCCCTTGGTGCTTGGTGTAGGGAAGGTTGTTCGCGTAGCGTGGCCAAAGGCCAAGGTTGTTCGCGTAGCGTGGCCAAAGGCCAAGGTTGTTCGCGTAGCGTGGCCAAAGGCCAAGGTTGTTCGCGTAGCGTGGCCAATAGGCCAAGGTTGTTCGCGTAGCGTGGCCAAAGGCCAAGGTTGAAAGTTTAAGGTTGAAAGTTGAAGGTTGACTGTCAACCAGACTTAGCACTCAAACTCAGCACTCACAATTGATGGAGATGTTAACAAAGCTAAGCTGGCAAACTACTATAGGAATCCTAAATCAATGGTGACAATTTTTGATGCCATATTCCCTACTCCCTACTCCCTACTCCCTACTCCCTTCAAATTCAAATTCAAATTCCAGACCAAAATGTGCCATTCTGGATTGATATAGAGTATCAAAAATACTACTCTCTTCTGAAGAAAAGTGGTTTTTCCAATCTCCTACAATTCCTTTTCGCATATGTTTGGGGATACCTTCTCGCTGAGGCACCCAATCCAGATTAGCTTTGGGATTGATTGCCATTGCCGAAAAGTCACTAGCAGCAACCACAGTATCGAGTAAATCTGAGGTTAAAGGAATATCGATAAAGCTAGCAACATCCGTAACGACTTGAGCTAAATTCTTTTTCATGTCTTCGTACTTAACAAACATGACATTATCTGAATGTTGGCTCGCTTTCCACCAGTCGAATACATGATCAAATATTGAGCCATAGGCGACCTTGCCTTCAGTATATAACTGAATAAATTCGCTCCAACTCCCCTCGTATCCCATTTTGCTCAATGCATGATAATAATAGGATACAGCATTATCCTTAGGATTGCGAGCAACATAAATATACTTTGCTTTAGTTTCCCCAAACATTGGCATCAAAGACAAGGGTAAATGAGTGTGAAAGTAACGGCGATCGCTAGGAGTTTTAATCAGATTCTCTAAACCTCCATAACGAGTTGCTGCACCTTCTAACCAAGGCACTGCTTCACTCAATACTTTGTCCCCTTGCTCTCCATTGTTAGCAAGCAAGTGAACAATCTGCTCCATCCACGTTGTCCCAGATTTAGGATAGGCGACAACAAAGGTATCCCGATCCCCCACTCTAAAGTCTTTAAGGGCATCCATTTCCTTCTGGGTAATGAAAGCTGGAAAGACAATTAGACCTTCTGGATTCTTACCGTCTTTAACCAGTGCTTGCTTATAGTCTGCCATGGATTATACAAAAACAACAACAGGACTGACGCAAAGCCCCCTAAATCACCCACTTCTGGGGTACTTTGACATCATTACCCCCAATTTTGGGGGGGTTAGGGGGGCAAAACTAACTCAACTTCGTAAGTCCTAAACTATAGTCAATAGTCGGCCTTTTCAGCAGCAAAAATCAAGGTTTAAAGCAAGTTTGATAAAACAGAGATAGCAAAAACTACGGCGTTGCTGAATTTTTGAATGAATCGGAGTAGAGTGGGCATCCTGCCCGCCCGACCAGATCTCGAACGGGCAAGATGCCCATTCTACAAAACCCTTAAAATCATTCCATTATTCAGCAACGCCAAAACTACCATAGCTCACATCAATGAAACTTAGACAATCGTTTATCTTGGGAATTTCCTTGGGATTGGTTGCCCTTTTGGGAATTACTTGGCTGATTATGAATCGAGACAATCCTCTCGACCAGTTACGGGAAACAAAAAATTGTCAAAACTGTAATTTAGCAGGGCTAGAACTTTCCAGAGAGGATTTAAAAGGAGCGAATCTGGAAAAGGCTAATTTAGAAGGGGCTAACTTAGCGGGAGCTAATCTAGAAAAAGCGAATTTGGTAGGGGTCAACTTAGAAGGGGCTAACCTAGAAAATGCTAACCTGAAAAAAGCTAATCTCAGTGGGGCTAATCTCCGTAGAGCTAACCTGAAAAAAGCTGACCTTTTTTGGAGCAACCTAACAGAAGCTAACTTAGAACAAGCTAATCTGCAAGAAGCAAACTTATCACATCTTTCCGCCAAAACAATTAAGCTCGAAAGAGCTAACCTCAGGGAAGCTAATTTATCAAAAGCCAATCTAGTCGGGATTAATCTTAGTGGAGTTAACCTAGAGAAAGCGAATCTCCAAGAAGCAAATCTGGCTTATCTGAATACAAGTGCTTCATTGCCAATCGATCACTATTTAATAAGTGCCAATCTCAGGGGGGCTAACTTGATGGGAGCGAATCTTGAACAGGCTGACTTGAGGGGAATTGACCTCTCCGATGCCAACCTCTCCGACGCTAGCCTCAAGGGAGCACAACTAGACTATACCTTGGAGCTTACTGATTGGGGTTCTCCCAACAAAGTTTACCGTGCCAACCTCAAGGGGGCGAACTTAAGCAATACCATCATGCCCGATGGTAGTATCCATCAATAGGGATACTCTTATATCAATTCAGGTTGAATACCTATAATTACAGGGAGGGTGGGGAGATGGGGAGATGGGGAGATGGGGAGATGGGGAGGTTGAATTTTAGCGATCGCTTTTGCTGATCAACTTACGATTTATTTTATCGAAACTTAACATAATCTGGCTCTAAGCTTTACATTTCTTGACGAAATAATATTCACAATTCATTTAATATTTCTTTAAACAACGGGAAAAGCGGTCTGGGGCAGTGGCAAATTGCACAGATGTGATTAGCCTATGCTGGTGCCTATCGCCCAATGCCATGCCCTAAAGACACCAGTAAATCCCCATAATTGTTTAGTTTTATTAAGAAAACCCCGAAAAGACGGTTTTTGTTCACCTTTGGTGTAGCCTATCCCTAAGCTCTCGCAAATTTTCTGTATATATTAGCACATTTTGAAATACCGATACGCCATGTTAAGGCAATTGTAAGCATATGGGCTACGCGCACGCTGCGCTAACAGCCGTCAGCCGTCAGCCGTCAGCTTAAAACAAACTATCTAGCTGACGACTTCAACGGACTCAAAGCCAAAGACTATGAATTCCTCGCTCAGGCGAGGGAACTAACGTGTAAGTTGATAGCTGATAGCTGATAGCTGATAGCTGATAGCTGATAGCTGATAGCTGACGGGCAATTATTGGTGGTTGCTCTATATCCAGAAACTAGTCAAACGCAAATCGTACATTTAGTGCATTACTAATAAAACTATGAACCAGAACAAGCGTCAGGCATACTGGCGTGCCAACATTGCATTAATTCGGAATCTCCTAATTGTTTGGGCATTCGTATCCGTTTTATGCAGCATTCTGCTAGTAACATTACTAAACAATGTCAGTGTAGGGAATATTCCCCTAGGCTTCTGGATGGCACAACAAGGTAGTATTTTTACCTTTGTCGTCCTAATTTTTATCTACGCTATACAGATGGATAAAATTGACCGTAAATACAAAAAGTAATGTTTACTATTGGCAACTAAATTGGGAAATAAATGGCTTTGCTTAACTAAGAGGTTGTCTGAGAAGTCTCATTTGCTACATCCAAGCCCCCGTGGGTCCCCCAATTCTGGGGGACTTTTACAAGCAAATTGACTCTTCCCCCAAAGTTGGGGGGTTAGGGGGGCAAAATTCAGTATAAAAAACTTTTCAGATATCCTCTAAGGTATAAGATCAATTATAGTTGTTTATAGTTAGCAATTAGCACTGAAAATTCAGTAATTGTCATAGGGTAATTCTATAGTATAAAAAAAAAATACCGTTTTTTAATTACTAACAATCCCTATATGGGGTTTCTCATAGTAATGATGTACATAGGATTTTTTCCCGATTCCCGATTCCCGATTCCCGATTCCCGATTCCCTGCGCGCAGCGCTATAGCAATTATTTAGACAAAGAAATATCTATGACAGTTGAAGCTTGGACCAGTGTATTGGTCATTATTTCGTTTATTCTCTACCTTTACATTGGTTGGCGCTCTCGGGTGCGCGATAGTAAAGGGTTTTTCGTAGCAGATCAAGGTGTTCCCGCTGTTGCTAATGGTGCTGCTACAGCGGCGGATTGGATGTCTGCTGCTTCCTTTATCTCTATGGCAGGGCTAATCTCTTTCTTAGGATATGATGGCTCAATTTACCTAATGGGTTGGACAGGGGGATATGTGCTACTAGCGCTATTGTTAGCCCCTTACCTGCGGAAGTTTGGAAAATACACAGTACCCGACTTTGTGGGAGACCGCTATTACTCGAATATTGCTCGGTTGGTAGCAGTAGTTGCTGCTATTTTTGTCTCCTTAACCTATGTCGCAGGACAGATGCGAGGGGTAGGTATTGTATTTAGTCGCTTTCTGCAAGTGGATATCGTTCAGGGTGTAGTGATTGGCATGGTAATTGTGGCATTTTTTGCCGTCCTGGGGGGGATGAAAGGAATTACCTGGACTCAAGTCACCCAGTATGGCGTGTTGATTGTGGCTTACCTGATTCCAGCGATTGCGATCGCAACTCTACTGACCGACAACCCGATTCCCCAGCTAGGATTCACCTTCAGTGACATTATCCCCAAACTCAATCAAATTCAGGTAGATCTGGGTTTCCAGGAATACACTAAACCCTTTGCCAACAAGTCCATGGTGGATGTCTTATTTATCACCATCGCCTTGATGGTCGGTACTGCTGGACTTCCCCATGTGATTGTACGCTTTTACACCGTACGCAATGCTAGAGCTGCTCGTTATTCCGCTGGCTGGGCGCTATTATTCATTGCCATACTCTACACCACAGCTCCCGCCGTTGCTGCCTTTGCCCGCTATAACCTAATTGATAGCCTCCATAACCATACCATTGAGGAAGTGCGTCAGCTCGACTGGGCAACGAAATGGGAAAATACTGGTTTATTGGCGTTTGACGATAAAAACGGCAATGGCAAGATTGAGCTCAAACCGGACAAAGACACCAATGAAATAAAGATTGACCGAGATATCATCGTACTCTCCACACCAGAGGTAGCCAAACTTGCTCCCTGGGTGATTGCCCTAGTAGCAGCAGGAGGACTAGCCGCCGCTCTATCCACTGCATCAGGATTACTGCTAGTGATTTCTAGCTCAATCGCCCACGATGTCTACTACCGCATCATTAATCCTAGGGCGTCAGAGTCTCAACGATTGATGGTAGGTCGAATTATGGTAATTGCTGCCATTGCCATTGCCGGTTACTTTGGTATCAATCCCCCTGGATTTGTAGCCCAAGTAGTAGCCTTTGCCTTTGGTTTAGCCGCTGCCAGCTTTTTCCCAGTGATTCTGTTAGGGGTATTTGATAAGCGAACCAACCGAGAAGGGGCAATTGCTGGCATGGTGGTAGGGTTAATTTTTACCACCGTTTACATCATTGGGGTGAAGTTCTATAGTATGACACCCTGGTTTTTCGGTATTTCCCCTGAGGGGATTGGTACCGTAGGGATGGTGCTTAATTTCATCGTGACTGTAGTGGTTTCTCGCCTGACACCCCCACCTCCAGCAGAAATTCAGGAGATGGTGGAAATGTTGCGAACACCCGGTGATGCTCCTCCAGCCCTTGATGATGTGGGTGAAGAAGAGTTGGATTGATCAAGGTTGAAGGTTGAAGGTTGAAGGTTGAAGGTTGAAGGTTGAAGGTTATGGGGTTGAAGGTTATGGGGTTGAAGGTTATGGGGTTGTTCGCGTAGGGTGGCCTATTGGCCAAGGTTGTTCGCCTTTGGCGTCCGGTTTAGGGTTAGTTATTGGTTATTGGTGGTCTTCCATAGCTCGATTTTAGGACGATAGTTGAAACTAAACTAGCCCTTACTCAATACCATCTAACCATCTAACCCTCAACCGTCTAACCTTCAACCATCTAACCCTCAACCGTCTAACCTTCAACCGTCTAACCTTCAACCGTCTAACCTTAAACCATCTAACCCTCAACCGTACCTGCAACCTTCAACTAATTCAGCTGTTTTCTCTGTAGACTATTTGCAGGCACTCAACATGCAAATGGAAGTCTATGCTACGCCTTAAAATCTCCTTAGCTAACTTACTGCTTATTGTTGCTACTGGCTTGACAATCGTCCTGCTATGGCAACTGAGAGCTTTGCTAGTAGTACTGATGATTGCAGTAGTGCTCGCATCTACTCTAGCACCAATAATTGATAGTGCTGAAAAGTTAAGGATTCCCCGCTGGCTAGCGGTTATTCTGGTTTATTTAGGCTTAATCGCTGGTTTGACAGGGATCGGCTTAGTGATTGGACCAACAGTAGCTCAGCAAATTCAGCGTTTATTTCGGAAACTGCCAACGTATTTGGAGGTTTTAACCTCTTTGTTAGATGCTTTAGCGATTCGCCTAGGGATGACTGAACTAGCTCTGAGTAAAATGTTTGATGCTGGCACCGTTACCTCTTGGGTGATTCGTTCCTCTCAGCAGTTGCTAGTGCAGTCCTATGGATTGACACGGAATCTTATTGCTGGAGTGTTTACCGTAATTCTGGCAACACTGCTGTCTGGTTATATGTTAGCTGGGTCTGAACAATTGATTAAAGGGGGGGTAAGTTTGTTTCCTAAACCCTGGGATGAAAAATTGGCAGCCCAGGTCAAGCCAGTCAGCCAACGGATGGGGGGTTACATTCAGGGGCGAGTGGTGGTTTCAGGAATTTTAGGCATGGCGATTACTGTTGGTTTAAAATTTTTGGGACTATCAGAGTTTGCCTTGGGTTTGGGTGTGATTGCTGGGGTGACCAATTTGATTCCCTTCTTTGGTCCGGTCTTGGGAGCAATTCCAGCATTGATTGTGGCAATTGCTCAAGGGGGATGGACTTTCTTGTGGGTATTGCTGCTATTTGTGATTATTCAGAATCTGGAAACCTACATTCTTGACCCCCTACTGGTGGGGTCTTCTGTGAGAGTTCACCCTTTATATCAGTTGTTGGCAGTGCTAGGTGGTGCAAAGGTTTTGGGGATTCTTGGTGCTTTGATTGTTCCGCCTTGGGTAGCTGGTGCAGCTCTGGTACTAGAAAATTTGTACTTGAAGCCGAAACTGGAGGCGGAACAAAATGCTGCTACTATCTCGGCAGCTTCTGAGCCAGATGCCTCAAATGCTCTTTCTTTCAACGGATAGTATGGTCACTATACATTGAGAGATCAGCAATTAGCAATTAGCTTTCAGCAATTAGCTTTCAGCAATCAGCTTTCAGCAATTAGCTTTGAGCTATCAGCTTTGAGCTATCAGCTTTGAGCTATCAGCTTTGAGCTATCAGCTTTGAGCTATCAGCTTTGAGCTATCAGCCATTGGCCTATGGCCACGCTACTTGAGGTGCTTTTGAATAAAATAAGCTGACGGCTGACGGCTGACGGCTGACGGCTGAATGCTTACCACACCGCAGATAGAGCATTGTAAAGGACGCAGCATTTCACAGCGGTCTACTCGTCCAAAACCTTTACGAGTCTTTCCTTTGTGTCCGGGCTGTCCTCCAGGTTTTCTTTTAGCTGAAGTGTTGGATTCAGCAGACGAGTGAAGGTTTCTTTTCGGACTTTTTGAGCAAGTCACTTGATGGCGGTTTGGATGAAGTCTGACTATCGAGGTCTCGGCTGATCACGAGTCGTTCGATTTCGAGGGTGAGCTTCTTGACGCTTAGCCTGCTGTTGCTGATGCTGCTTCCAAAGTTCCAATATAATCTCTACCAGTTCTTCTTATGATAACTGGTCGTATTGAGCCATTTTATGGGAAAGTCCGAAGCTACACATTCTTTTAGTAATTTTGCGACCCCACCCCAAGCAAAGTCAATCCCCTACCTGAATCCTTACTTTGGTTCAACAAATCCATAAACATCCTCTCCACTCATAACTATGGTGTACTACTGCTGTAGGTCTTTCTCCTATAGGAACCCAGATTTTTCTGATAATTGGCTTTAATCCGACTCTGTGTTCATCAAAAAACCAGACCTCTATCTGAGCAAAGGCCGTAGGCCACGCTACGCGATCGGAAAATTGTGCTCGTAATTGTTGGACTGTTATCGGTATCTTTTTTTCAGTTCACCATTACTCAGATGGTCAGCTAAATAAGCTTTTTTGGGCATTTGACATTCTGATTTTGTATTGAGTATATTATCCGGATTTGGTATTAATCAGGGTTTAAAGGATTCTTACAGCAGCTCAAGTGGTCTTACCGTACGTTTTCGTACCGAAACTACCGATCGCCCATTACTTATTACTTGATTAATAATCCTCCCCAAGCAAGTAATAGAGAAAAAAAGATCGCAGCGATCGCCTGTCTACTTAACAGCAATAAGGCAAATCGAAGAGACTGTTCTCGCGTAATAGTTAACAGAGTAACTAAACAAGGTAGCAATACTCCTGCTAGATACACCCCAGTCAAAACCTGCAATGGAGTTAACATAGCCAAGGTTTCTGGTTCGGCAAATAATAGCAGTCCATCTTTGCGAATAGAAGCTAAAACAATAGGCAATGAGGCTTCAGGGGGTAAATTAAACCATCCCATCAAAGGGTTAATAATATTGGCTAAAGCTGCGATCGTTCCTAACCAATTAAACACAGAAGCAATAACGGTAATAACTAAAAAGATGGGAATTGCATTGAACAAAAATTGATTAATGGTTGACTTAGCTTCGCGCCAAATTACTGACGAATGAGGAAATTCTAAAAATGCTCTTCCTTCGATTACTAGGGGATTCTGATTCGATTTAGCTGTAGGGGAAGAAATGATGTAGGTATATATCAAGGTGGTTGCGGTTAGATACAGCAGGTAAGGAATTATCAAGTAAGGTAACTTAGCAGCACTAAAGACCCCTAAAGTTGCGCCAAACTGATAAGAACAAGCCGAACCAAAAGCGATCGCGGAAATACAAGTTCCCCTAGAACAACTAGAACAGGCACGGGTGCTAATCACCGCAGGAACATTACACCCCATACCCATAATTACTCGCACTAAATCCCGTCCCGATAACCCAAACGGACGGAGTAAAGGATTGAGAGCAATGGTAATTCGTTCTATTAACCCACTAGCTTTATATGCGCCCAAGAATAGGGCATAGAGAATTACTGTGGGCATCGCCCAAATAAACAGCAACGGACTCATAGTTATCAGTCCATACTGACCTATCAGTATTTCTCTTAACCAGATTGGGAGTTGGGATAAAGGTTTAATAACAGGAGCGATCGCACTTTGTACTATAGGATCTGCTAAAGTCGCAAAGGAGTTAGCACCCCAGACAGCAATAATCGCAGGAATAAGTAATAGGGCGATCGCCAATAACCAGCCTAGTCGAGGATGTTCTAAAAGCGTTGGTTGGGGTTGAATATACCAGCCAGCCCTTGTAGGAATCCATTGCGCGGGAAAAGGATGAGGTTCTTGCAGAGAAGCCAAAATATAGTCTTTTTGTTCTATTGTCAGGTGGCGAGCATCTACAGTGACAATGCTCAAGTTAGAAGTTTCTCTCCATTCCCGAACCACTTGTTGAGTATGAACCGTCGATAATACCTTATCCCAGAAAGTAATCACCACAATGCCCCGTTTATCTGCTACTAAAGGCAGTATATCGGCTAAATCTCGATCTACGTCGGTCGCCTTGACTATCAGTAGCACGGTGTCATTTTCTTCTAGCTTTCTTAAAGCTTTCTTAGTAGTTACGCTGTCGGAACGATAGAGAATTCCTGGAGTATCGATAAAGGTATAGGCTTCAGATTGATAAGTGTCACAAGTCACTGTAGAACCCCGAAAATTGGCACTATAGGGAGTCTGTCCTGTAAGAGCCGCAATTAGTTGGGACTTGCCCGTACTCTCTTTACCAATAACCACGATACAATCGCGCTCTAATTTTGACGGCGTAAAAATATTCACTTTACTTTTCAACAAACACAATCGTTATTACAGCAAGAAAGGTCATCTAGAAACAAACCTTCTCGGCGATAGGCTTCCAAGGTCGTTGTATCGATTCCCAGACGTTGAGCGATCGCATTACCGACTACAGCAAATCGCTGCCGAAATTTATAAATGAAACAAAAAATTAGATTGCCGTGACGCACTGAAGGACCGACGACAAATAATCCTGGAGTTAGGGTAGACTCATCTTCTTCAGTCAGGGCTGCATAGCCATTTGACCAGTCAAATAGAGGTGCGATTTGTTTTAAACTGCTGTTAAATCCCGTACAGAGAATTGGCGGTGTGGAACTAAACCACTGTTCGTACTCGCTCTCCACCACATATCCTTTTTTTACTGCTTTGACTGCTTCAATGTTCTGTTCTCCAATTAGTTCGACCCGACCCATAGAATAAGCTCTTTCTAAACGTTTTAGACTATAAGGAGACAGAGAAACACTAGGATCTGAGTCTAAGTTTGACCAGCTACTCTGGCGATCGATTAACTTTACTTTTTTCCCTAATGCTGCCAAATTTGACGCTGCATCTACACCGCTTTCATAGCCTCCCACAACTACAAATTCTTTCCCCTTAAGCTCTGTCCAAGAACGTATTTGGGAATTATGAATGCAGAATTCTGCTCCTGGAAACGGATTAAGATTGGGATATTGAAACTCTCCTGCTGCCCAAATCACAAACTGCGATCTCAGCGAAGCTGAGGCACTGCGTGAACGCAACTCGCCTTTAGAAGTTTCCAAGACAAAGCCTTTGCCTTGAGGTAAAGCTGCAATAGTTTTCACATTTGTCTCGGTTTTTATAGGTAGTTGAAAATGCTCTGCTACAGTCTCCAAATATAGGGCATATTCTTTCCCCGAAAGATGTTCCTTTCTGAAACTGAGGGCAGGAGAAGTATTTAAAACTACTGCGTTGAGATCCAGCAATCCAAAACCATGACTGGGAAACGACGGCGTAATGAATCGCATTTCTTCAGGCCAACGCCTAAAAGAAGCCCCTACTTGATGTCGTTCTAAAATGACAAAGTTTTCAATTCCTAAATCTTTTAAGACTACTCCACAGCCAATTCCAGCAGCCCCAGCCCCCACAATTACAACTTCAAAACGATCGTTAGTTTTGTTCACCAGCAGACAATCTCGAATAGATACTTTATGACAATTATAATCATTCTATAAAAAAAAGCTAGCTTTCTAACAAACAATATTGGTGAGGCAGTGGTAAACCATGATTGACATCCTCCCACCGCTAAACTCCTTACGTCGCTATAGGGCGTTGCGAGAGCAAATGGATAAAAAACAACCCTGGACGTATAATTAGAATAATCAAACTAAATACTCCAGAACTGAACTAAGCGTATAAGTGGACTTATATCAAATCCGTTTGTCAAAACCCTTTTATAAAAATCGACCAAATCTTTGTATGCCACGAATCTATGGCTATGCAGATAAGGGGGGTTTGGGAACAGGATTTGGTATGAGACGGGTATTGCTATATGCGTTCGCGTAGCGGATCGTACCGAGCATCGCCTTTTCTATTCTGCTGCCAACGGCACCTTTTACACCTCTCCTGGGTCAATCCCCAGCTGTCGCAGACGTTCTGCTAATCTCGCTGCCTGCTGTTGAGCCAATTCCTTTTCCTGGCGTTCGAGTTGAGCTTCTTGTTCAGCCTCCTGCAATTGCTGCTGAGTCTGCTGCAACTGGTGCTGAGTCTGCCGCAACTGGTGCTGAGTCTGTTGAGCCTGTTCAGAGCCTGTGGGAATCCAGTTCCCTAATTCATCATACCAGCGTAACCATCCTCCATTCACCTCTTGGTATGACCCAGACCATACTCCTAGGCCCAGCCCTAATTCTGGCAGCCAGAATCTGTCGGTGTCCAAGCTTACCTGTTGATAGTTTAACCCTTTCAACTCAAAAATTCTTAACTCATTGGTATATCGGCTAAACACCAGATAATAAGGAATACGAAGGATACGTTCATAAACCTCCCACTTAGTCGGCGGTTGATCGATATCCCGTAGGGTTTGCCCTAAATCTTCTGATTCCGTCGTTGGAGAGAGCAACTCCACTACGATAAATGGACTGACCCCTTCCTGCCACATCACATAACTCAATCGTAAGTCTCGCTGTTCATAAAACCGAGACACCCCAACTACCCCAAACCAGTCCGGTCGTTTGTACCATTGAGGATGACGAACATCATAGTACAGATTCAAGTCAGTCCCCACAAAGATCTGATCCCTTGGGTAACTCGGTGGAGAGAATGTCTCCCGTAATAGCTGAGGTTGAAAATCATGAAACTCGTCTGGCAAACCTGGTTCCTCTGGATCTTCACTAGGGAGATCATACATCGTCGGTAGGGTTTCCTTGGCCGGACGAGGGGGGTCAGTTTGATACATAACAGACAATCGGATCAACTAGTTTTAGGGTAGCAAGAAGTTTCACTACTGATGAACTTATTAAGATTGCCAGAGTTTCAGATACTTTGAGCAGTCAGTAATGGTGCTACGCCCATGCTGTCCTTGTGATCAGCTATTAGTTGCAAGGCCAACAGAACCAGACTGACCATAAAAAGCTGACCGCTCAAGGTAAAATATGCTCCCACCTGCGCGCTACCTAATTTTTAACTGGCACCTACACCCACCGCCGTTTTGTCGGATGTGGTTTGAGCAGAAGTTTCGTCAGCCATACTCACCCCATTGCCCTTCTGCCGCCACAGTGATGTACAGATAATCTTCGAGCGATCGCAACGATCGACATATTTAGCAGCAATCTCGATTACCTCTTGCATCAGACCTTTAACCAAGGTGGTTGGTTTCAGACCCATTTCCAAGAAACATTTATTCTCCACAGCCAGTTCATTTTCTGCTGATTCGTTTCTAGGGTTCTCTAGATAGGCAATTTCCGCTCCAGTGATATCAGACACAATCTGGGCCAAATCCCGCACCCGATGGGTTTCGGTCATCTGATTCAAGATTTTCACCCTGTCCCCAGAAGCCGGAGGATTTGCGATCGCTAACTCTATACACCGCACCGTATCTTGAATATGGATAAATGCCCTGGTTTGACCCCCTGTGCCATGTACCGTCAACGGATGACCAATTGCTGACTGCATCAGGAACCGATTTAGAACTGTACCATAGTCTCCATCATAATCAAAGCGATTAATTAACCGTTCATCCAGCTTTGTCTGCTTGGTCTGAGTTCCCCAAACAATCCCCTGATGCAGGTCAGTGATCCGCACCCGATCATTCTTGTTGTAGTAATAGAAAAACAGCTGATCCTGAGTTTTGGTCATGTGATAGATACTGCCCGGATTGGCTGGGTACAAGATTTGCTGCTGTACCATTTTCCCCTCATCCGTAGTCACCTGGATATCTAAATACCCTTCCGGAATCTTCATCCCAGCAGTACCATAACCATAGACTCCCATGGTTCCTAAATGAACCACATGTATATCCAAACCCGATTCCACAATCGCAGCTAGCAGATTATTAGTCGCATTCAAGTTATTATCTACCGTGTAGCGCTTATGGCTAGATGACTTCATCGAATAAGGTGCAGCCCGCTGTTCCGCAAAATGAATCACCACATCCGGTTGATAGGTTAGGAATAGATTCAGTAAGCGATCATAGTCTTTCGCTACATTGAAGTTATAGAACTGGATTTGTTTGCCAGAAACCTCACGCCATGTCTTCAGACGAGTGGACATCGGCTGGTAAGGTGTTAAGGAACTCACTTCCAACTCATTATCAATGTTGCGTCGTGACAAGTTATCAACAATTACAATGTCATGACCACTATCAGATAGATGGAGAGCTGTGGGCCAACCACAAAATCCGTCACCGCCTAAAACTACAACTTTTTTCATCATCAACTCCTAGTTGTTTGTTTAAATGGTCTTTTTTGGTTGAATTGTCAGCGAGCTGCGACTATAGTATCCCGCTTTGGGAATTAACCGAGAACCAATCGAGAACCGATATATTTCCATCACCGGACTTCGTCGAGCTACGCTAACATCACCTGATCACCCCAGTGTCACAATTACAGCAATCAGTTTTTTAGATGAAATCTAGTTCAGGGTATCGATCCATGATCTCCGATACCTCTTCCCTTTCAGAAGTCTTCTGATTCAGGATTTCCTTGAAGAAACGAACATAAGTGCTATAGACTTGGGTCGATCCGTCCTCATGATCAACAATGAAGAAAGGGGCTGCTTCTACCCCGTGCTTTACAGCTAAATTTAGTCCTTCGCTAGATGGCTGACGCTCATCAGCAACCACAATCTGGTCTATTCGACCCATCAGTCCTTTTTTTTCAAGTTTTTCTACCACATTGACGCACTTGCGACAGAAATTACCGTCCTTGTTGATTTTTTTAACTAACGTGATTTTCATTCTGTATTATTTAATACTGAGTTATTTTTCAAAAGCGTAATAAAGAAATTATCACAACCCACTCCCCACTTCTACCTAAAAATTAGGATTTCAACCGCAACAAGCTTGATTGTGCCGCAACGCTTAAGTACCTGAACTGAATTTTTTTACCTAGTCTGTTTATTTCAGTGAGGGTTGCTCAAACCCTTACTGTTTGGTGTTCCTTCTTCGTCATTCCCTGTTCTGTAGTGTTGTGTAAGCCACACTCTTTTTCTTTCTGCCCTTCCCACCACCAGCGACCTTCCCGTTCATGCTGATTGGGGAGAGTTGGGCGAGTACAGGGTTCGCAGCCAATGCTAACGAAACCTTTAGCGTGCAATTGATTGTAAGGCACATCATTAGTGCGGATGTATTTCCACACCTGTTCAGAACTCCAGTTAGCTAGGGGGTTAAATTTAATCAGGGTTCGTTCTTGGGTCGAGAACGCCTTGTCTACCTGGACAACAGGGATATTAGCGCGAGTACTAGGACTCTGATCCTTTCGCTGACCCGTAATCCAAGCATCTAGCTTAGCCAGTTGGCGACGCAAGGGAGCCACTTTGCGAATACCACAGCACTCTTTGTGACCATCCTGGTAGAAACTGAACAACCCCTTTTGTTTAACCAGTGCTTCCACTGCATCCGTTTCCGGGAAAATCACCTCCAGTGGAATTCCATAGTGCTGTCTTACCTTCTCAAGTAGTTGGTAAGTCTCGGAGTGCAAGCGACCCGTGTCGAGGGAGAACACGTTCACATCTGGCTTAATCTTGGATGCCATATCCACAAGAACTACATCCTCCGCACCACTGAAAGAGATCGCGATGTTGTCAAATTTGTCAAGAGCCAGTTTCAGGATTTCCTGAGGACTCTTGTGGGCGTATTCGGATTCCAAATAAACAACATCCAGTTCAAACATGAACATCTCCTTACTATATGACAAAAGTGGTTGGACTTGCTGATTATACGACGTATCGATACCTTTATCCATCCTCAGCCTTCAGTTTTAAGCTCGTGTAATCGACCATAGTTCAGAAATTGTATATAGCACTTCAACGGCTGAAGTACATCCCTTGTGAAGAAACTTATCGCGCTTTGTAACCCGCGCTAATTAGAAACCTCTATAAATGTTTGCTGCCAATAGGAAGAGTTTCAGTAAATCTTAAAGGGTAATAAATATCTTCCTTTACCCCTTGCCGATACTTTTTAGCTACCATAATCTACCAAAGGCGGATTCTGGCTCACTAATGCAAGCTGCTTTCGCAGCCAGGGGGTATCTCCCAAAGCCCGCAGAAATATACCACGAGCGCCGTTGATGTCTCTATCCATGACAAAGCCCATCAACCTTTGACTTAATAGTCTTACTTCCATTTATACTTACCAGTTCACCTGTCCAACTAACAGTTTTACTGGTGTAAGCCTCGCAGACATCTACCACTACCTTCCCAGTTTCCTGAGCTTTATGCTTCAGGAATTCCTTGAAGCGGTAATGAGCAAAGGTGAGCAGATTCCGAACGGTTTTATATCGGATTTTTCTGTTTCCTTTCTTCGACATTTGAGATGTTTCAAAGGTGGGAAGTAGAATCACATCAAAATTATCAACCAGAAACCTAGCTGTCTTATGATGAAGTTCATTGATCAGATTCTGAATTTTGACAACCATTCGCCTAGAGGCTTTTATCATCCGACGCTTTTGTTCACGCTTAGCTTTGCTGATTTTAGACAGCAAATTATCTAAATGCTGGCACAAACGTTGAATTCGATAAAAATCTCCGTGCCCAATCTTCCCTACAGATGCCTCACTAAAAAAAGTGACGAAAGTTCTAACTCCAGGGTCTAAAGCCACCACTCTACCTTGGTTTTCGGTACATGATATAGCTACCTGGTGAGGGACTACTAGATAGTAGTCGCCATTATTACTAGTTAGTCGGCAGTCGCAGATGTCTACGGGCAAGTTTTCGGTATAAGTCAATTTACCCAGCTTTGTCTGGTATATCCCTGTCTCAGAAACTGCTGATTTAGGAATATAGCAAGACTGAATAGGATTTTTCCTTGACCTGAATCTTACCCGATTAATCTGTGACGTCTTTTTGTACTTTTTCTTGGCCTCCCTGACGGCGGTACAGGCGTCCTTAATCGCTATCGATTTTATTTGATAAGGTACTTCCTTGCACCAATCAGGAAGGTCGTTTAATATCCCTGTCTTAATTGCTTTCCAGTTGGCTTTTACAACGCCTGCTTGAAGGATTTTGACGGTTTCATTAAACACATAACGGGACACTCCGAACCACTTGCGAATAAGCGTACGCTGGTCAGGATTTAGGAACAGTCGAATCTTCTTTGATTTTTTGACCGTATTTCCTGAGTCCGTGAACCCGGCAGGAGAAGACGTGAATGATTCAGAGAATATCTGCGGTAAGTTCGGATCAAAGACAGCTTTCAGGTTGGTCGAGAACCAAGATTTTTCCACCGTTGAGACCGACCAAGTACTCAATGAGTTCAAACCCAAACCGGGTAAGTCTGTCTCTACAGGTAACAACAATCGTGAGCTGATCTCCGCAGACAATTCGCTCCAGTATGGTTCTAAGCCCCTTCCTTTTGTAGTTGAGGCCGGAGCCGATATCTTTGATGATTTCTGCTTCAGGGAAGAGGGAGTGCAGATAGGCGACTTGACGGGCAAGATCGTCTCGTTGTTTTGTGCTGCTGACTCGGCAGTAACAGATTGTGTGACAAAGGGATCTGTTAGACTTTGGAGCCTTTCCAAAACGGAGAAGATCTGTTGAGTCAAAGAGTCTAGTTCCCCCAGGGGTTCGTTCGCATTTGAGTGTGCCATTATCTGCGTACTTCCTTAAAGTGTTCGGAGAAAGTCCCGTAAGTTCGACCGCCTTACGGATTGGGATGAGTGCCATCCTTGAAATCTAACACAATTTGGTAAATAATGCTAGATTTATTAACATTTATTTTAACTGTTACAAACCCTTTGATGTTCCCCCTTCCACCTTCTCCTTTTCCAATCCCAAGCATTTGTAGCACCATTAAATAGAATTGATAGTATTTTCCTTTTGTATCCCACTCTTTTGCTGCCCTTGGTCAACGGTAAAAAAAAACCCATCGATATGTAGGATGGGGATTTCTTGACAGATTTTCCATTAAGGATTTGCCATGGCGCATGCTATAGAACTTGTGCCCTCAGCCAGGCTATCGGTAAGGATAACATCTTACGGAGTTTGGGCACATAGGCTCTTTGGCTAAATACATCGTAATGGTTGTGTTCAATCACATTGAGAATTTTCTGATAGAGCATCAACGCAGACCAAACCGGCCAACGGGCATCACGGCTTAGGGCTCTAATACCTCTTTCTGCTTTGGTATAGTAATCCCTTGCCCGTTGAATTTGGAAACGCATTAGTTCCTGCCAACGGTCATCAACCACACCTTTGAACAAATCATCCTCAGTGTAATTAAACCGTTGCAAATCTTCTAAGGGTATGTAAATACGACCTCGTCTAGCATCCTCTCCAATATCTCGGAGGATGTTAGTTAGCTGATTGGCAATACCTAATGCGATCGCTTCTCCCACCGGATTATAGGAGTTTGTTTGCTGATCCCAGGGTGCTTTACTAGTGGAGTTGTCAACCCCCAGCACAGCACTAGACATTAACCCCACCGTACCCGCCACCCGATAACAGTAAAGATTAAGTTCATCAAAGGTTTCATAGCGACTACGGTAGAGATCCATCTGCTGACCTGCAATCATATCCCGAAAGGGTTGAATATCTATTGGAAACCGTTCTAGGGTATCGACCAAAGCCACATCATAGTCATCGATGGGATGTCCGGCAAATATAGATTCCAGATGTTCTTCCCACTGATCTAGGGTTTCAGGGGTGGTTAAAGCCGCCTGGGGACCATCAACTAGTTCATCAGTTCGTCTGCACCAGACGTATATTGCCCAGATGGCTCGACGTTTGGCTTCTGGCATTAGTAGGGTGCCAAGATAAAACGTCTTAGAGTACTTCGCCGTAATCTGGCGGCATAATTCGTAGGATTTTGACCGGGAGGCCAGGTTTCTCATGGGCTGAGATTTGGGCAGTTGGAGCATTCTTAGCAACGTTGGAGATTGGAAGCTTTCAACTTTCATCCTTCAGCCCTCAGTACTCGCCCTTGGCATGGGTGAAGAGACTAACGGGATGTCAATCTCTGCTTTCTGATTGCCGGCTAGTGGTTGAGCGCTGGTTTGTGAAAGCCTAGTGCTGTTGTTATTTATTGCCTGCGATGTCAGCTTACCAGAAAGTACGGCTCCTTCCATACTTGCTAGGTATCGTTGCATAGTGTAATCCCCGCTTAGGAAGAAGTTGGCAATGGGTGTTTCTTGGGAGGGACGGTGCTGCTGCCGTCCTGGAGTTGCCTTATATACCGAACGGGGAGTCTTAACCACGTGGTATTTTAGCAGTTGAGCTGAGTTATCAGTACCAAAATGCTTGGGGAACAGTTTCTCCAGTTCTGCTAGGGTGGCATTCACAATTTCGAGATCGGATTTGCCAATCCAATATGACGCAGGTGCTAAGACCAATTCCAACATTGAGCGGTCAGGATTAGCGTACTCTTTGCAGGTATTGCTCATGTCAGCATAGACACTAAGCAGGGGTGATCGGGAAAATAACAGATGGTCAATATCCGTCAGTTTGCGGTCAAACCACATCTGCAGGTTAATTACCGGTACCCCCTCTAGCCCATCCAGCTGTGTGAAAAATTCCATGTCACCCCAAGGTTTGGGTATCATCAGCTTTAAAGGGTCTACCGGCATAGCTGATACATAAGCATCCGCTGTCAGAACTTGATCGGGTGCTCCATTCAATCCCCGGATCAAGAACCCACTGACAGTGTTGTCTGAATTGAGTAAAAATTCTTTAACTGGGGCATTCAAGCGTACTTCTCCACCCCGCTGTGTGATATAATCAACTAATGGTTGACAGAGTCGCTCCGTGGGAGAACCATCCAAGAATGCCATCTTGGAACCGTTTTTTTCCTGTAGGAAGCGGTTAAGAGCAGTCAAGATTACAGTGGACGAAATTTCATCAGGCCCAATAAAGTTTAGTGCCTTAGACATGGCGATGAAGACTTCCTTCTCTACTCGCGGTGGTACGTTCTGTTTTTTCAGCCATTCGGAGAAGGAGTATTTGTCCATTGCTTCCACATACTTTTGCCCTTGAAGCATGGCCGGAATCAACCCTATCCCAAAGCTAATCTTCTCGGGCCAGGTCAGCATGTCGTTATTGCGCAGAATTGCCACAATCCCATTGAGGGGAGCTGGTAGATCTGGGAAGTCAAACCGGGAGTAAGTTCCAGGTTGATTTGGCTGATTAAAAATCATGGTGTGCTCTTTCCACTGCAGCCGGTCTTCAATACCCAGTTCTTTAATTAGCTGCAGCATATTGGGATAGGCACCAAAAAATATATGGAGACCAGTTTCATACCAGTCTCCATCTTGATCTTTCCAGGCTGCCACTTTACCGCCTAAAACATTTCGGCGTTCTAGGACAATCGGGGTGTGACCAGCGTCTGTTAGATATTTAGCACAGGAAAGCCCTGCTAGTCCGGCTCCAGCGATCGCAACTCGCATGTGATAGTAATACTGTAAATTTTTCGCTTAGGGGTGTTCTTTTAATTATACTTTGCATTTCGTTACATTTTACATCTGACCCCCAGGTTTTTCCGGGGGGTGGTAAGAGCGGGAAGAGGGGGAAGAATGAAATTCTCTGGTCTGATCGAATCTTCCTGACCTCCTGTGACACTCTTTCTGCAACCATGGCATGCTCCCCCCTGTTAACTCAGGTTCGAGTTAAACCCTAGCGCTAGCTTAAATCACACGGAATATAAATGGGTAGCGGTAGGATACATTGGGATCCCCAAGAATCTTGAGAATTGCCATAATCGGCAGTACCAAACTTAAAATAAATAACAGAGGCAGGAAAAGCCAACCAATCAGGATAATAGTCAAAGTCCCAAAAATTACCTCATATAGCCAGACATTGAAGTGAAAATTAAGGGACTCTTTGGCATTATCTTTGACTACTTGATCATCGGAGATTAACAAGATAGCCAGGGGAATTAACACGGAGATAAATGAGACACTAATGAAAATTGCTCCGTGACATAATGCTGATAAAAGCTTGCGCTTGTCGGGGTCATAGTCGATGTTATTTTTTTGGTCATAAACCATAATAGAGCTCCTTTATTTCGATAATGTATTCAATTTTACTTACCTATAATCATAGCATTTATCTCCCTATACTATAGGTAGTAAATTCCGTCCAAAATCAGGTATGAAATCACCACATTATTGATTAGTTATTATTTAGTATAATTAGCAAAAGTATAGAACAGGGAATGGGAAAACGGGAATAGGTGAATTCGCCTCAGGGCTCAATTATCAAGACTAGTTTTGGACGGCAAGCTAATGGTCTATTAGTCATTAGTCATTTGTAACTACGAGCAGACTCTGGTCAATCAGAAAGGACTAATAACCATAAAATTATGTCAGAATGTAAAGGAAAGTCCCCTATCTAGTCTTTTCGGATGTCCACTGAACTTGAGGCAGAATTGCTCAACGCTGTTGAACACCGCCGTAACTTTGCGATTATTTCCCACCCGGACGCGGGTAAAACTACATTGACAGAAAAATTATTACTCTATGGTGGAGCAATTCACGAAGCCGGAGCAGTGAAGGCACGGCGAGCTCAGCGCAAGGCAACCTCGGACTGGATGGAAATGGAGCAACAACGGGGAATTTCGATTACCTCGACGGTGTTGCAGTTTGCCTATGAGGACTGTCAGATTAATTTACTGGACACACCCGGACACCAAGATTTCAGTGAAGATACCTATCGCACTCTGGCAGCAGCTGATAATGCGGTGATGCTGATTGATGCAGCAAAGGGTCTAGAGCCCCAAACCAGGAAATTGTTTGAAGTGTGCAAAATGCGATCGCTTCCTATATTTACCTTTGTCAACAAGCTTGACCGTCCCGCACGAGAACCCCTAGAACTACTCGATGAGATTGAGCAGGAGCTGGGGTTACAAACCTATGGGGTCAACTGGCCGATTGGCATGGGCGATCGCTTTAAAGGAGTTTTTGACCGCCGAAGACAACAAATCCACTTGTTTGAACGCACCGCTCACGGCTCCCGGGAGGCGAAGGATACGGTAGTTAATTTGGGGGACCCCCAGATTGAACAGCTGCTAGAACAAGACTTATATTATCAACTCAAGGAAGAGTTAGAAATTCTCGATGGTGTTGGTCCAGACCTGGATTTAGAGCTGATTCATGCTGGTCAAATGACCCCTGTGTTTTTTGGCAGTGCCATGACTAATTTTGGGGTGCAGCTTTTTCTAGATGCTTTTTTGGACTATGCCCTGAAACCAGAATCTCGGAAATCCACAGTGGGCGAGATTCCTCCAACTTATCCAGACTTTAGTGGCTTTGTGTTTAAGCTGCAAGCGAATATGGATCCCAAGCACCGGGATAGGGTGGCCTTTGTGCGGGTGTGTACGGGTAAGTTTGAAAAGGATATGACTGTCAGCCATGCTCGTACTGGTAAAACCGTTCGTTTGTCAAGACCCCAAAAGCTGTTTGCTCAAGACCGAGAATCCATTGATGTTGCCTATGCAGGGGATGTGATTGGTTTGAATAATCCGGGGGTGTTTGCGATTGGGGATACGATTTACAACGGTAAGAAGTTGGAGTATGAAGGTATTCCTTGTTTTTCCCCAGAATTGTTTGCTTATTTGAAGAATCCTAACCCCTCTAAGTTTAAGCAGTTCCAGAAAGGAGTCAAGGAGTTGCGGGAAGAAGGGGCTGTGCAAATTATGTATTCCGTTGATGAGTCGAAGCGGGACCCAATTCTGGCAGCAGTGGGACAGTTGCAATTTGAAGTAGTCCAGTTTCGCCTCAGAAATGAGTATGGCGTAGAAACCAGGTTGGATATGTTGCCCTATAGTGTGGCTCGTTGGGTAGCCGGTGGCTGGGGAGCCTTGGAAAAAGCTGGGCGTTTGTTTAATACTGTGACAGTCAAAGATAATTGGGGACGTCCAGTGCTATTGTTTAAAAATCAGTGGAATTTGCAGCAAGTCGCAGAAGATCATCCAGAGTTGGATTTGAATTCTAGCGCTCCTGTGGTGTCTGGTTCTGAACCCAAGTCTACATAGCATTTATGTGACGGGGTGATAAGCAGCCTTGTTAGCCTTACTGGGTGTGGGGTGTAGGGTATGGTTTCTAGCCAACGAATCCCACTACCCCTCTAGAAACTAGAGGATCCTAGGCACGAACGAGCTGCACACCGTTAATCCTTAACAAAACTCGCGGAATTCCCCACCTTCTTTCAAGGTGGGGAAAGAAGTTAGCGTAAGGTAGGGTCGCGGCTTGAGCGTCGGCAGGTTATGCATAAAAGGTAACGGCGCTTTTGTAATAAGGCGACCCAACAATCAGGTTTCGTCTCCGGGATGGATAGCGAAACGACAACCTATGAGATTGGTGCTAAAATGAACATGGTTGCTGACCCGCCTGACTGACTAAAAGGCTACCTTAAAAACGGTCTAATTATCGGATGTTTTAGATCCCAAGGTATAAAAGTACTAGCAGAGCTCAGGGAAGAGACTTGCCCCAGCTGGTTAGCCATAGATGCTGTAATTCCAAGGTAAGTCTGTCGTAAAAGTTATACGTCTGCGGAAGGCGGATGTCTGCCTGTGGACGCTGAGTAAGACCAACGCTAGCAGGCGTGCTTTCCAATGGCTGGGAAACCCGGCCTTGGCTTGCGCCTCTGGTTGAGGCATCGGCGGATGAAGCGGGAAATCCCAAAGACGAATAAAACCGTCCCTGATTAGATCTGAGAATTGGAAGCCCCAACCTCAGTGAAACAGGTTGGGGTACTTCACTAAGACCTTCGACGCCTAGAACTACGGGGACGTTGTCTCGAATAAGAGCGCTCTTCATCCCTCAATTTACGACTAACTTGGACAAAGACATCTCGTTGCACGTAAGGATAGTCATTTACCCAAATGTCTAAGCTAGGAATATATATATCACTGGTCTGGGCAATCTTCCCTAAGTCAGGCTGATTGGACATAACCAACATCTGAGCAATTTGTCCAGGTGAAATATTTTTGTGGAGGCGTTCTAGGGGAACTTGCAGCTGACTTATAAATCCAGTTTCATCTTCGACTTCTAGATTTAACCGTCTCTCCCGGTGTTCCACAATTACCAACTCACCCCGCTGATTGACTTGTTCTTCTGTACCAATCAACTCCTCCGTCACAAATACATCCTCGATTCGACCCTGCCAGAAGCCACTATAGCCATATCGGCGCATCTTTAGGTTTCGCATACTTGCCCAATATACGGGACCCCACAACCAGTAAAGCCCTGCAGTGATCTCGAATAATACCCGGAAGGGAGCAAAAGCTGAACCAAGCATCAAAGCTAAAATTAAAATCACCACAACTGCGATTAAAGAAATTAACAGTCGCCTTAAAAAATCTCGAAACTTGCCCCAGTAGTAGCGATACTGGAGCCCCGTGGCTAGGACGGGAACGATTTGTTCAAACTTCTGGCGAGTGATCGGAATTAGCATGGGTTTTGTACTTAGTTCTTAGTCCTTAGTCTTTAGTTAATTAATCTGTCTTTAGTGTTTAGTTTTTAGATTTATTGTGATTGATCTCAATTTTGACAAATCACGAATGACTAATGACTAATGACCAATAACTCGTCACAAGATTTTCTCTAACCCATATAGTAGACCTTTGAGCTGGGTAACTTTGCGAATCGCGAGCAGTACTCCTGGCATATAGCAGGAACGGTCGCTGGTGTCGTGACGTAGGGTGTAAATTTGACCAGGGGCACCGAAGATGACTTCTTGGTGAGCAATTAAGCCAGGTAAACGCACGCTATGAATCCGAATATTGTCTTCTGCAATACTTCCCCTGGCACCTTTTAGTTTTTCGGTTTCTTCCACCATTGCCGGATTATAGGTTTTACCTGCTCCAGCCATTCGTTGGGCGGTTTGAATGGCAGTACCGCTGGGAGCGTCGGCTTTTTGGTTGTGGTGGAGTTCTATGATTTCTAAGTGGTCAAAGTATTGGGAGGCTTGCACAGCTGCTTGTTGCAGTAATGCCATACCAATGGAGAAGTTGGGGATAATTAGGCAGCCAGTGCTGGCTTTTTCAGCAAATTCTGAGAGGTCTTTGATTTGGTCGGGACTAAGACCAGTGGTGCCAACTACGGGGCGGACACCGTATGCGATCGCAGTTCGGATGTTCTCGTATATGCTATCAGGGTGGGTAAAGTCTACCATCACCCCTTGGGTTTTTTCTTGGGTAGCAAGAACTAGATTGGCTTGCAGGTCATTGAGAATGGGAATTTCAACTGGTTCGCACCCCGCAACTTCTCCGGCGTCTTGACCTAGATACTTAGGATTGGTATCGATGGCACCGATTAGGGTTATGTCTTGGGCTTGAGATACAGCCTTAATCACCTCTCGACCCATTTTTCCGGCGGCACCGTTTACGACTACTGGAATGGGATTTGAATTGGACATGGTTTCAGGATAGTTTGGGGCTCTGCCAAGGCAATTTTAATCTATATTGCGTCATCTATATTGGGAGTTTTCGTGGGAGTGGGGTTAGGGGATGGAACCGTGAAAACCCGAGCGGACACCACGGATAGCACCAAGGGTAGATCGGTTCAAATCTTGCTTGTTGTGATCAGCCTGCGCTATTAGCCCCCAAATTCATCCCAAATTCAAGTTTACTATGCTCTTTATCGGTGAGGCTAATCCTGAAAGAAGCGATTAGTGCTGTAGTGGTAGGGTAGGGCGTGGGTCAGCATCTGGCTGAAATGAATTGTCACGGCTATACTAGCAAAGTCAGTATATGTTTGTAACTAGCTTAATTTGGTATATGAGTAGTGCTGTTAAAGTAGTTCAACCCACAGGCATTCTAGATGGTACACAAGCTGCCAGTTTTCGTCAAGAGGTTGCTGAGCTGGTGGAATCTAACGCAGATATTATTTTGATTGATTTTAAAGATGTTACTTTTATGGATAGTTCTGGTTTGGGAGCGTTGGTACTTGCTCTGAAAACTATTCGTGCTGCTGGGAGCAAGATGTATATCTGCTCAGTTAATGAGCAAATCAAAATGTTATTTGAACTGACCAGCATGGACAGAGTTTTTGAAATCTTTTCTACACGAGAAGATTTTGAAAGCGAGGTGCTTTCTACAAGATAATTCCAGGGAAGTCTATAGGGCGATCGCCCTTGGGCGTAGCCCTTTTCAAATCCTAGGTTTTGTTTCAGTAAAGGTAGGAAGATGGTTTAGGAAAATTCCCTAACCCTTAATTAACCTGAGTTCGACATAACCAACTATCCTCCGATTTAGGATTGAGGAGTCAGGATTATCCAGTCAAAAGTCAGGATTCATAATAATTAGTTCTCCAGTAATTTTGAACATAAATTGGCAAAAAAAGCCACCAATCGTTCTTTATCGGCCCACTAACCTGGCTGAATGCTTCTGATGATTGACTGCCATTGATTATCCTGTCTCCTCATTAAAATATGCCAATTTATTTCAGGTAAATGAGGTTGATTATTCCAGGGAAAGTGTTCATAAAAAATTGATTTCCAGTAACGATAAATCATCATCAAAATAGTGTTTAGGGTTCACGGCTTCCAGAGATTTCAAAATCAAATCTAGGTGACAAGCACCATTGTGATTTTGCTTACACTCTGCCAGTAACCTAATGAAGGGCTCAAGTCCCCAAACGTTCCCATTGGATTGGTTAATCTCGTAAATCCCATCGCTGAATATATATAGGGTGCTCGATTCAGTAATTTCACAGCACTGATCAATGTAATCGGCATCTGGGAACATACCAACGGGTAAGCCAGGGGTTTTTAGACGTTGTACTTCCATCAAGGAACCATGGGTCTGAGCAATTAATATTGCGGGTGGATGTCCTGCACTAGCATAGACCAGTTGACGCTTGACCTGGTTATATACCCCATACCAGACCGTGAAGTATTTATCATTTCGCTCAGTGATCTGGAAGGTTTGGTTCAACCCTCGTAGAACATCACTCGGTTGATAGTAGTTAATCGACTTTAGAGCCCGCGACCTGAGTAAATTTAGCACTGAAAGTGTGGGCAAGGCAGCTCGTAAGCCATGTCCAGCAGCATCCAGCAGATAAATTGCCAAATGCTCTGAGTCTAGCCAATAATAGTCAAAGCCATCACCTCCCAGTTTTCGGGAGGGAATAAATCGGGTGTCGATGGTCACCGATGGTTTGATCATCCGGTCTGGAAGAATCGAACTAACATACTCTGCTGCCTCGGCTAATTCTCCCTCCAACAACTGCTTTTGGTGCTGCAAATCATGACTTAGTTGATGTAACCTCAAGCCAGCTCTGACTCGTGCGTTCAACTCTGCTATTTCGATCGGCTTACACAGAAAGTCATCTGCTCCAGCATCTAACCCCTCTACCCGGTCTTCAATGGAATTTCGAGATGTCACCAGAATAAATATGGTGGTTGAGAGTCCCGGTGTTGCCTTGAGTTGACGACAGACATCCAATCCATTCATACCGGGCATAATCCAATCGCAAATGACTAGGGCTGGACGTAACTTTTGTACCTGCACCAAACCTTCTTCGCCGTTGCTAGCTACAGCTACCTCATAACCCTGCTTGTAAAGGGTTCGTTTCAGTAACATCTGAATGGCTGGATCATCATCAATAATCAGAATTTGGTTCATGGCACTGAGGTTGTACAAATTACTCTAGGATTTATCAATACACTGACTTACAATCAGGACAGCAAGTAGATTCTGACCGGCTGAATTTCACGAAACCTTGATCAGACCCCAAGGTAAGTTAGACTGAGTTACTTTTATTGATGGCATTCCCTATTGGCATACCGGATTTATTTGTTCCTAACTTCCTTCTCTTGCACCGCTTCCGGTTTCTTCCCCCTTTTCGCGCATCTCAATCAATCTTTCCGATTTTGGGCAACAGCTTCTAGGGGGCAAGACCCCCTAGAGGGCGAGACCCCCTGGCTTGATAGAAAACGGGAAAAGAAACCCCATTTGCCCCAATGGTTTTCCCAGTGCTTCTGGCAAAGCTTCTGGAAAAAATTTTCTTTGAAGGCATTGAGTATTAGTCCATGGTAGAGGGAGATATAAATCTAGGTTAAACTGGATTCCTTGATCTTAGAGTACCCTTTGGAGAGAATCAGGCTTCAATGTGGTTGATGTATGTGGTTGATGTATGTGGTTGATGTAAAAGATTTTGAGGAATTGAAAAAATTGAAAACATCTATCCAAAAATTTCCTAGCGACCTTAAGGCGTTAGAAAAGGCTTTGGGATGGTTTGACCAGTTCAAACCATCGTCTGTTCGCCAAAAAGTCTGGTTGCAGTGCCAATTAGCTCTCGCTGAAGGATTTACCAATGCTGTTCGCCATGCTCACAAAGATTTGCCAGAAGACGTTTCCATTGATGTTGAAGTTACTTTATTCCCCCAGCGCTTAGAGTTACGCATCTGGGATCAAGGACCTCCCTTTGATTTAGAACAGCGGCTGACAGACATCAAGCAGCAAATGAACCTTGAATCTGGTGGTGGACGTGGCATCGCAATACTAAAAAAAATTGCTGATCATCTCAGCTATACCCGTACCGATGACAACCGGAACTGTTTGTTAATTGTGAAGTGTTATCAGGAATTGGGAAAGAGCGATTTAAAAACTTTTTGTAAAGAAAATGTTAACGAGTCTCGATTACCAATTGTCCGACCGATGGAGTAGGATAGTTAGATGGGTGACCTAAGTGCCTGAAACTCTGATGCTGTGCTAGTTAGACTTTTGTTGACATTTATTTATACTCAGCAGAGAATAACACAAAATCTTTAATATTCTGAGTAATTCACTATTTTGTTTGGCAACACCATACCGGGTTTGGAAGAGTATGCTCACAAAATGCGATTGACGTTCCGTCACGCTACGCGATCGCATCCAACCGCCCTTTTCGGTAACCTTACTGGCCGCAAAGACTCTCGGTTATCACGGATAACCGTTTCTGTTGCTATGGGACAGTTACTTGCACAATTATTTTGATCCTAAATAGAATTTACGGTAGCAGGCTTTGGTGAATCCTTAGCAACACGTTGACCTGTCATCACCATAGGAACCCCATTTTCAGGAGCAATCGCGAATCCACGACGAGCTGGTTTAATGATTTTGTCTTGTGCTAGGGCTAAGTGATAATTAGACAATACCTTAGCCAAAACCAGTTTCATTTCCAACATCGCCAAAGTAGCACCAATACAGCGTCGGTTTCCACCACCAAAGGGAAAATACTCATAGGCAGAGTATTGACGCTCAAGGAATCGTTCTGGTTTAAACTGATCGGAGTCTGGATAGAGGTCTTCTCGACGATGGGTTAAATAGGGACAGGCAAAAAGGGTAGTATTGGCCTGATAGTGGTGACCCATAATAGTAATTGGGGCTGTGGTAATGCGGGCGAAGATCACAAACGCCACTGGGTAAATCCGCAGGGTTTCGTAGGCTACTGCTGTGAGATAGGGCAGTTGGGCAATTGCCATCGGGTCTGGATTATCCCCTAAGCTATCAATTTCCTCTAGCAGTTTTTGGCGCACTGTCGGTAATCGATGAATCCAGTAAAATGCCCAAGCTAAAGCGGTTGCAGTAGTCTCATGACCTGCAAACAAGAGAGTCATCAACTGATCTTGTAACTCGTGATCACTCATTAACTCACCATTTTCGTCCCGAGCGGACATCATTAAACTGAGAATGTCATTGCCCATATGCTCGGGTTGCTCTCGGCGCTGATTAATCTCTTCCTGAAGGAGGTTATAAATTTCCTGCCTACGCCGCACCAACTTGCCCCAAGGACTCCAAGCCCCTAAATCTCGTTGCAGGAACTTAAAAAACAGCATACTAGAGCGCAGGGGGGAACTAGTCATATCTAGCATGGCTGCCAGGAGTGGCTTCAGTTTTTGGTAACGGGGTCCGTGACCTAGACCGAAAACCCCCTGCATGATTACCTGGATGGTAATGTCTTGCATGGCAGTACGGGCAGTAAAGGCTTGACCGATTACCCACTGACTCGCTACTTGCTCAGTAATATCACAAATCAATTGACTGTAGGAATTAATTCGTTGCCCATGAAAGGGAGGAATCAAAAGTTTACGCTGCCGCTGGTGGGGTTGACCATCGAGTAAAGTCATTGAGGTTTCCCCCAGCAAGGGTCGTAGCAGCTTATTTCGTTCACCAGACTTAAACTGGCTAGGAGGAGCGGTCAAGACTTCCTGAATTGCTTGGGGATGGCTGAGGATGACTAACGGTCCGAAACCACTTAGCCGTATGGTAAATGTATCTCCATAGCGTTCTACACACTGATCCAAATATTTCAGAGGGTCAGCAACCCAATAGATTAACTGTAACCACTCAGGGATTTGAGGACCTTCAGGCAATTTACTCACACTCGTTTTCCTCTGTTACTTTCTTAAGACAAATTCATGGTCTAACCTAACTACCATATTGCAACAAAACCTTCGGTTAGCTCATTACTATCAGAAAAGCGCTTATTGACAAGCTATTAATAGGATTAAGGGTAATCAAAACTAGTCGATTAATCCTATTCTGTTAGTCTCTGGGAATTCAAATGAAGCAAGATTTGATCACAATCTCGACAAGGCAGGTATGACAATGGATCTAGAGTTGCAGATTCTCAAGTCGTCTCAATAGTAGTCTCAATCAATCTCATCCATAAGACATTTCACTGGTTAAAACCCCAAATTTACCCTTTATACTAATTCCGCACCAAGCCAGCTGATTGTAATATTTGTTTAATACTCGTAATAATTAGAAAAGGTTTCTGAGACTATGACAGTTGGTAGCAGGGTTCCGACATTCTGTCAAGGAATTCAGTATTTTGACAATACCATACCGGGTTTTGATGCGGCTTTTGACCAATACGGGCAAGGAGTAGCCATTGCCCTGGGGCAAAAAGCGATCGCATCTCCTGATGATCCAGCAGCTGTCTTCCAGACCTTACTGGCTGCTGATGCCCTACGCTACCTAACCCTGCACATCACTGCTAGTAAATCTTCTGGTCATCCAGGGGGATTTGCCAGCATTGCGGACGGCATTGCAGCTTTGGTGATGCTGGGTTACAAAAACATTATTACTGAAGTGGGACATCATGCCCCAGGCTTCTACAGTAACATGTTTCTGGACGGCTCCCTAGAGGAGATGGGCATTAAGACTGTAGAACAGATGGGGGAACGCTTCCGAGAAATGCACGGATTGCTCGGACACCTTTCTGGTCAAATTCCCGGACTCCTCAATCCGGCTGGCCCCCTCGGACAAGGGCAACACTTTGCCATGGCCGGGGCTTTGCTTCATCCAGGGGTACTATTCCCAGTTACCATAGGGGATGGGGGCTTGGGTGAACCTTATGTGATGAGCAGTTTTGGTCACTTCTCTACGGCTTATCCCCAGGTGACTAATTTTCTGCCCATATTAGTGTGGAATGGTTACAGCCAGGAACACCATAGTATGGTTTCCACAAAGTCCAATCAAGAGATGATTGCATACTGGCAGGGGAATGGTTTCCAAGAAGTAATCTTAATCAATGCTAAGGATTACGATGATGCTGACCAACCCGGTGAGTATATCGATAGCACAGAGTTTTCGTTCCAGAAGCGGTTGGCATTTACCCAAGGGGTTTTGGAAGCTACGGATAAAGCGGCTAAATCAGCGTTGAGTGGTAAGTTAACGGTGCTGATTGTTAAACAACTCAAAGGAGCGGGAGTCCACAAACGGGGAGCGAAAGCTCACAATCTCTACCCAGGAGATACCCTGGAAAAAGATTATATTGTTAGTGCCCTTAAAGCTCGGGCGTTGCCTTCTAAAGCCTGGGAATTAGTCAGGACAAATTTTGAGCGTTCTGGAGGAGGGTCAGCAGCCCATACTGTAGTCACAGAAAAGGAATTGCCTTTACCAGATTTAGGTGAATTACCTTTAGAGGAATTTGTGATTGACGCAGACAAGAAAATAGCGACTACCGCTATGGGAACGATAGTTGCTCATGTGGGGCAAAAAGACCCTAATTTTATTATTTCCAATGCTGATGGCAATGCTGCTTCTGGAATTAATAATATTAACCAAGCCCTAAAAATTATCCACCCCACCCCGGATGAAATTTACTTCCAAGGCCCAAAAGGTCAGGTGTACGAACCCTTGAGTGAAGATGCTTGTGCTGGATTAGCGGTAGGGTTAGCTTTGTTTGGCGCTCGTACTCTGTGGTGTTCTTATGAATCCTTTGCTATCAATGGGTTACCCATTTGGCAAACCGTTACCCAAGCCATGGCAGAATTGCGCCGTCCTACTCCGTCTACTATTACATTATTTACCGCTGGGGCACTGGAGCAAGGACGCAATGGTTGGACTCACCAGCGTCCTGAAATTGAAAATTACTTTGCTGCTATGATGCGCAATGGCAATATTTTCCCCTTGTTTCCCTGTGATGCTAATAGTATCCAAGTGTGTTATGAGTGGGCGCTGAGTACTAAGAATAAAGGAATTACCATTACTGCTAGTAAGTCACCCTTACCGGTGCGCACGACCTTTGAGCAAACCCGTCAAGGATTGCGAGATGGTGCAGTGGTGTTGCATGAAACTAAAGGTAGTAAAACTGTTGTGTTTGCGGTGATTGGGGATATGAGCCTGATGCCAGTGTTTGATGCTGCTTCGGATTTGGAAGAGCAAGGGATTGGGGTGCGGATTGTTTCGGTAATCAGTCCCCGCCGCTTGTACCGTCCTGATGATACGGCTTGGAAAACCTGTACTGAAGCTGATGGCGGTTTCTTAGATGATCAGGGGTTTGAACAGCTGTTTGGTGGGGATGGGTTGATTGGTGTTACTGGTGGTACCAGTGCGATGCTGGAACCGATTATGTTACGTAGTACTTGCCAGCGGGATGTGGTGGCTTGGAAGCGTGGTGAAACGGCTGGCAGTGCTGGTCAAATTATGGCGTTTAATGGTTTGACTGCTGAGGCTTTGGCTAAACGAGCGATTGACTTGGTTGGTTAAAATTTAGTTGGCTAGAATTTTTTGGTGTAGCCCTATCTTTAAGGATGGGGCTGCACTAATCAAGCCTCGCTGCCCGGAGCCAAGACTAAACGTTAATAGTTGTTAAATTAAGGCAGATTCATGTTCCAAGAGATTGCTGCTCAGATTGCTTTTTCCCCCTCCTTTCCCTATTTAGCCACAGCTCTAGGGATTACTAGCATCGGGGGACTACTGGGCTGGGGCTGGTGGCAACGAAAAAATACTTACAAATCTCTAGAGTTACTGCCGTGTCCTCCCAAACACTGGCTATTGGGAAATCTTCCTCAGGTATTAGCAGCAGTTAAACAGAAAAAATTCTTCCAATTATTGTTTGATTGGAGCAAGCAGCTAGGCCCGATTTATGTTTTATGGATTAACCCTCCAGTTCTGGTTTTGAGTCAACCAAAGGTGATAGAAAACACCATTGTGAATGGCATCAAAGATGGCAGCTTAGGTAGGTGTAAGCAATTGCGCCAAGTTTTCAACGACCTTGCTGGTGCTCCCGTTCTTATCGGAGAAAACGGGAGTGAGTGGCAGTGGCGACGGAAGGCTTGGAATCCTCAATTCAATTCTAGTGGTCTGTCCAAATACTTTGAGATTATTAACCTTGCCTGCGAACAAGTAATTGCCAGACTTCTGCAAGATGCACCGCAAACAGAGGTAAAGGTCGATTTCCTGTTTGTGGAACTAACTATGAGGGTGATTTTCTGTTTAGTGGTGGGAATTCCTGTAGATGGAAAATCCTCTAGTTCTGAAGGTCCACCCCTCGATATTCTTAAGGCTCACGAGGCGATGTCTATTATAGGATATCGGGTCTTACGGTTATTCGCTGGGGAGAAGATATGGATGAAATATTTGCCCACTAAGGCTTCACGAGATTACTGGAGAGCAATGGCATATTTAGAGGGTTTGATTGGTCCGAGAGTGGAATTAGCCTTGAAGATGAGAGCACAAAACCCGACTAATTGGGGGCAGGTAAGTCCAAACTTCCAGGAATCGATGTTAGTGAAAATAGCGGCTAAGGAACCAAAATACACTCGGAAAACACTGATAGCAGAAGCGATTGAAATCTTGATTGCTGGTACTGATACCACAGCTCATACTTTATCCTTTGCGGTAGCAGAGTTAGCATTAAATGCCAGGGTTTTTCAGAAAGCACAAGCTGTGGTTGACCAGAGTTGGCAAAGTAATGGTGGTATTAATACAGAAAGTCTGAAAAAACTGACTTACATCAGTGCCATTATCAAAGAAACTTTGCGCCTTTATTCAGTCGCCGAAGGTTCCACTTCCTTGGAGGCTGAAGGTGAAACCGTGATTGAGGGCAACTTGATTCCTCGTGGCACGATTATCTCCTGGTCAATACTTGGTGCTGGGCGAGACCCAGAGGTCTATGGCAACCCCGAGGAATTTTGGCCAGAGCGTTGGTTAGACCAGGGCAAGGGCAGCAGCCCACTTCCAATGATCACCTTTGGCTCAGGTTCTCATCGTTGCTTGGGAGAGCATCTGGCCATGGTGGAAGCAACGGTAATGCTAGCCATGCTGCTCCGTTATTTCGACTGGGAGTTGGTCAATGGTCGTTCATCTGTTGAACAGTTAGAACAGAACCTTTTGATTTATCCGTCCGATGGGATGCCAGTGCGTTTTAAGCCTAGAGACTTGCAGTGTATTGAGGAAACTTACTAGGTTTTAGGGAGTAGGGAGTAGGGAGTAGGGAGTAGGGATTAAGGGCAGTCATGGGGGTTTCCACGGGGCTGATAATGGTTTTTGGGTAACCTATCTCTTAATAAGAGACCTTCATGATATACCCAGTCGTGCCCCTGACCGTTAACAGGTGTGCTCCTCTTAACGGTAAGGTGTTAAGAGCATGTTAAGCTTATAGATTAAAAGGCTCCCGACCACTATCTTATCATAGGCACGGACAACTATGCGACCTGATTTGCAGGACTTGGTGATTTCAGAGGATTATCTAACCAATTTGATTGGGGAGAAGCCAGAGCGAGTCAGAGGTTTTTTCCTAGAGAAACCAAAAGAACCAGGAGATTTCCTGATCAAATTGGGTAGAGGGTCCTTTCTATGGCTGAAATATAAGGCAGTTAGACGGCTGGTGAAAGAGGTGGATCGATACAATACGGTGATTAGAGCTGTACACATTAATGATCAATTGGAAGAAGCTGGGAATCCAGGTGTTGGTCTCAGTAATCGGGAGCGAGTGCTCGAAGCCCTTAGGGTGATGAAAACGGATTTAGTGCGTGCCTTGAAGACAGAACGAATTCTCAGGGAGAATAAGCAGTTTATTACTAAGAATCCTCAGCTATTTACTACTAATTTAACCACCTTGACCGCCCTGCACTTGAGTGATCAGGCCAGTGAGTATGGACGAGTGCTAGACCAAGCCTTGCAGGTGGCAGTGGGGGTGCAAGAGGAAATGAGAAAATTGCAGAATCAGCGTTAGTGGACGCTAAAGTATTTAGTTTAGGGAGTCGGGAGTCGGGAGTCGGGAGTCGGGAGTCGGGAATAGGGAATCGGGAATCGGGAATCGGGAATCGGGAATCGGGAAAAATCCTGTGTACCTGAGGTGCGACCCGTGGGGAATTTAATTCTTAATGGGTCAAGGGCACCTGATAGTTATGACAAAACCTGTCAGAAGAGCAAATATTTAGTTAAAGAATAAAAGCAACTGATTATTGCTGTTATTAAAAAGCGATAATAATTAATTCTATTACCCCTTGGATAATATTTAATTATTTAAGTTACCGTAAAAAAATAGGTTAATTTTTAAGTTTTAATAGTAGTATATCGATTCCATAGTTGAGTGGTAATTCTAAGAATAGATGGCAAAAGCATAGGTCTGGCATGACGCTTCATTGTCATTATTCATTCAGAGAATTACAGGAATTGTACAATGCCTTATCAAAATATTACCGGTACTCTCTCCGAAAGAGATATCCAAGAAATCAAAACTGCCCTACAAACGATTGAATAAAAGCTGCCTTTCTTAGTTAATCTAACGGCTGAGGAACGACGCAACATGTTTAAAATGGGTTCAAAAAGTCTATCCTTTGTGAATAATAGCCTCACTGCTGCCCAATCTAACCCCAAAATTCTACCTGCTAGCTTTGACCTAGACGAGTTTGTACGGGACTATCAGCTCGCTGTGACTCTGACCGATGTCTTATTCCAACTGCGACAGTTAACTGAAAAGGTGGATGATACCTTAATGGCAGTCAGCTCTGAAGCGATGAACAGCAGTCTACAAGTCTATGATTACATCAAGACGGCTGCGAAAAGGACTCCCGGTCTAAAAACCATTGCCGAGAGTTTAGGGAAACGCTTTAAAAAAGTTAATCGTAATAAGTCTGCTAAAGCCAATTCTCAGGCTTAGGTTCCAACAAGGCTTTCGGTCGAAGTTCTGAGCTTCGTGGACGAGCCTCTGAGCTTCCTGGACGAGCCTCTGAGCTTCCTGGACGAGCCTCTGAGCTTCCTGGACGAGCCTCTGAGCTTCGTTTATATCCCCTAAATCCATAATCAGGACTTACAGACCAAGACCCTTGAACCCGTTTATCCTGATCCATCAAAAGCTGACATCGGTATCATTACGGTCAATAACCCGCTTGGCAGATTAGTCCTGATTATGTTGCTCGATCCTGTGCTAGGCATGATCCATAACATGATCCATAGTTAGTATGGATCATCAAATGAAGTACCGACATTTGCTTCTAGCCACTTAGCGATCGCGTAGCGTGACGTTCCGTCAATCGCATTTTGGCTTTCTTGGTCTGTTGCTAACCTTTCCATCATTACCACAACATCCATTTATGGGACATCTAGAGAATATCCATTTACTTCAAGGAAAGTTGCCATCACTGGGAAAGCGACCCTTTTATTGCCATCTATAAACGGATGGTTTTTTGCCAAACCATATCCATAGGCTGCTGCTAAATCAAATAAGGTTGGTTGACCATATGCAAATAGATGTCTAGGTCTGGCTAAACTAGCCGATAGCAGATTTTCGTCCCGAATTCCTGGACTTCCCCCATGTTGTGCAATTTGATCACTATGAATAGCTCTGGCTATAGCTTCCGATCTCCACAGCGGTTCCCTCACTTAGCCAGCTCCCTCAACGCATTTTCATACCTCTTGCTGACTTTCTGATAAGCTGCCATTACCGTTTCAAACTCAGGGTCTTTTGTGGTGATTTCAACACCATCAGCGGTTTCTGTGATAAATACAGTATCTCCTTGGCCTTTCGGCCACGCTACGCGAACACCAACATTAAGCTGTTGTAGGATCTCGTCAGGTAGGGTTATCCCTAAGGAATTACCAATCTTATTAATTTTGAGCTTGTACATAGTGTAAAGGGGGCGTTGCTGAATTAAGGAATTAATAGGAGTCGGGTGGGCATCCTACCTGCCGGAAAATTGTAACGGGCAAGATGCCCATTCCACCAAGATACCCGTTCTACAGCTATCGGTCACTCCCGATTCCCCATTCCCCATTCCCGACTCCCGATTCCCGACTCCCGACTCCCTACTCCCTACGGATCTATAATAATACATAAACCAAACAACAACTACCAATAACATGCTGGATTGGTTAGCACTTTGGGGACTTTCTAGTGCCGGTGGCTATCTTGCCAAAGAAGTGATCGGTCCCTTGGCCAAAGACGCTCTAGAAGACTACACTAAGGATTTTTTCAAAGAATCTATCAAAGATTATACCGGACTATCGGATCAAGATACCCAGAAAAAACTCTTGCTTAAAGCCTTAAAAGCTTTTGTGGCTTTAATGGAAAAGGAATTAAAAGTTGCTGACCTATCTAAGCAAGAGGTAAAACAATATACTAAACCCCTCAAGCAGTATATTAATAACCAATCCATTAAAGCTATCCTGGGAAGTGCCTTTAACTATGGCTGTAAAGAAATAGATACCGAAACATTAGCCAAGACTTGGGTTGAGCTGAAGTTATTACCATTACCGGAAGAATTTCGTTGGAAGTATATTGGTAGACAATATCTCAAGCAAGTACAAACTATCATTAAGCAATCGGATAAGTTACGGCCTATCCGCAATTTCGAAAATATTGAAGCGATCGCCAAAAACACTGAAGCTACAGCAGGCATTATCCCAGACTTTGACTTAAGGGAATATCAAGAAGCAATCCTAGAACGCTATGGTAATGTCAAATTAGATAGTTTAGATACCGACGGCTCTGCCTATAATCAACTAAAACTCTGGAATATATTTATCCCCCAAAATGTGCGAGAGGTTCATGACTTGATGCCAGAGGCGATTCATGAACTTCCTAAGGATTATGATCAAAAACTGCTAGAGACTGGTCAACTAGAACAGGAAATTGACCAACAGGAGCTGGAAAAAGCTAAAAAGCTTTATTATCAACAGCCAATTAAATCCGTATTGGATGTGATCAAGGACTCTCAACGCTATCGGTATTTGGTAGTTTTAGGAGACCCAGGCTCTGGTAAATCTACCTTGCTACAATATTTAGCATTGGAGTGGGCAAGAACAGATATAACTACTGCCTTTTCTCTACCAATTCCCTTACTGATTGAATTACGCACCTATATCCGGAATCGCGATAGTGGACAGTGTAATAACTTTTTGGAATTCTGTCATCAAAGCAGTGGCTCTATCTGTCATCTCAATCAACATCAAATTCATGACCAGTTAAAAGCTGGTAATGCCTTAGTGATGTTTGATGGCTTGGATGAAGTGTTTGATTTAGGGAAACGAGAAGATGTGATTACGGATATTCATCGCTTTACGAATAAGTATCCCAAGGTAAGAGTAATTGTAACATCTCGGGTAATTGGTTATAAACCCCAACGGCTACGGGATGCTGAATTTCGTCATGTTATGCTCCAAGACTTGGAGTCGGAACAAATTCAAACCTTTATCGAGCACTGGCATGATTTAACTTTTACGGATCAAGCCGATAAAGTTAGGAAACGGGAGCGCTTACAAAAAGCAATAGACACATCCTCCCCCATTCGACAACTGGCGCAAAATCCCCTATTACTAACGATGATGGCAATCCTGAATCGCAATCAAGAATTGCCTCGTGACCGTTCTGAACTCTATAACCAATCCTCTCGATTACTGCTCCATCAATGGGATTATGATTATGACCCTTATGGAAATGAGGCAAAGTTAGTCCGTGATATTCGCATTAAAGCTGTAGTAGCAGTAGCCACCCATTGGCAAGACCACCCAGATACCTTGCCCCTACTTCAAGAATTGGCTGGCTCTGATACTGATCTAGATCTGCGAGTTACAGCAATTAAACAGTTAGCTCAAGGTTACAAAGACCACCCAGATGCCTTCGCCACACTTCAAGAATTGGCTCGCTCTGATACTGATTCGTGGGTGCGGCGTACAGCAATTGAACAGTTAGCTCAATGTTACAAAGACCACCCAGATGCCTTCGCCACACTTCAACAATCGGCTCGCTCTGATACTGATCTAGATTTGCGAGTTACAGCAATTAAACAATTAGCTCAAGGTTACAAAGACCACCCAGATGCCTTCGCCACACTTCAACAATTGGCTTGCTCGGATATTTATGTGTTAGTGCGACGTACAGCAATTGAACAGTTAGCTCAAGGTTACCAAGACCACCCAGATACCTTAGCCCTACTTCAACAATCGGCTCGCTCTAATACTGATTCGCGGGTGCGAGCTACAGCAATTGAACAGTTAGCTCAAGGTTACCAAGACCACCCAGATACCTTAGCCCTACTTCAACAATCGGCTCGCTCTGATCCTGATTCGCGGGTGCGACGTACAGCAATTGAACAGTTAGCTCAATGTTACCAAGACCACCGAGATACTTTACCTCTACTTCAACAATCGGCTCGCTCTGATACTAATTGGGAGTTGCGAATTACAGCAATTGAACAGTTAGCTCAAGGTTACCAAGACCACCGAGATACTTTACCTCTACTTCAAGCATCGGTTCGCTCTGATACTGATTCGTGGGTACGAATTACAGCAATTGAACAGTTAGCTCAAGGTTACCAAGACCACCGAGATACCTTCGCCCTACTTCAACAATCGGCTCGCTTTGATACTGATTCGGATGTGCGAGTTACAGCAATTGAACAGTTAGCTCAAGGTTGGCACGATCGCGTAGCGTGGCCTACGGCCAATCAGCCTTGGTTATTTGAATTTTTATGCGATCGCATTCTCCATGACCCCTTTGAGCGTAAGGAACGCTGGGATGACAATCCTCGACAAGCAGCCCTTAAGGCCATCCTCGAATATTATCCTAACCATTTTCAAACCCGATCCTTATTGCAGGATAGAGCAGACCATGACTCCGATCCTAAACTGCGGAAGTTTGCTCAGAAGGAATTAGTCAAATTATCGAGCTTTTCATAGTAATCAAGTATATAGCAATTATCATAGCTATAAAAATTGCTATACATAATAAAACAATTAACCAAAATACCTATGAAAGCAATTCTATACACAAAATACGGATCACCCGATGTTCTTCAGCTCAAAGAAATAGAAAAACCCATCCCTAAGGAGGATGAAGTATTAGTAAAAATTCATAGCGCATCCGCCAATGCAGGTGATTGGCATTTACTCAGAGGAGAACCCTTATTGATCCGCATCATGGGCTTTGGACTCCTAAAACCAAAAAACCAGATACTGGGAGCAGACATAGCAGGGCGGGTTGAAGCCATTGGCAAAAACGTAAAGCAGTTTCAGCCAGGTGATGAAGTATTCGGGAACCTATCCGAGGGTGGTTTCGGGGGTTTTGCCGAGTATGTATGTGCTAAGGAAAGTGCATTGGTGTTGAAACCCGCCAATATCACCTTCGAGGAAGTGGCAGCAGTACCGGCAGCAGCACTCACCGCCCTGCAAGGTCTTCGGGACCAAGGGCAGATTCAGTCAGGGCAAAAGGTTTTAATTAATGGTGCCTCTGGTGGTGTAGGTACCTTTGCCGTCCAGATTGCCAAATCCTTCGGAGCGGAAGTGACTGGCGTGTGCAGCACCAGGAATTTAGACATGGTGCGCTCCATTGGTGCAGACCATGTGATTGATTACACTAAAGAAGATTTTACCAAAAATGGTCAGCATTATGACCTAATTCTTGATGCTGCGGCCTATCGTTCCATTTTGGATTACAAGAATATATTAACTCCCAACGGAATTTATGTCTTCGTCGGAGGTTCCACAGCTCAACTTTTCCAACTTATGTTCCTAGGACCATGGATTTCCATGACCGGAAGTAATAAAATCGTGTCCCTGTTTATGGAACCAAACAAGAAGGATTTGGTGTTTATCAAAGAGCTTCTTGAAACCGGCAAAATAGCAGCTGTTATCGATAGAAGATACAGCTTAAGTGAGGTGCCTGAAGCTATCAGATATCTTGAACAAGGACACGGGAGAGGTAAAGTTGTAATAACGTTGGAAGAGTAGGGAGTAGGGAGTAGGGAGTAGGGAGTAGGGAGTAGGGAGTAGGGAGTAGGGAGTAGGGAGTAGGGAGTAGGGAGTAGGGAGTAGGGAGTAGGGAGTAGGGAGTAGGGAAAAAATCCTGTGTACCTCATTAGGCTAAAAACCGCTATATAGGTAAAAACCAAAGGGCAAAAGGCAAGATTTTTAAACTAGTTAAGTTGATTAATATAGTGTTTTCCCTACTTATGAGGTACACAGATTTTATTCCCTATTCCCTATTCCCTGTTCCCTATTCCCTATGCTATCCCTTACCAAAGTAAAACCCTAGGATTCCTCCTCCACCGGATTATTAGCGACATCAAAAACAATCACAAATTTAGCATCCGGCATCAGCCGTTTCAGGGCTTTCAAATGACCCTCGGCATCAGAGCGATTGCGGAATCGACCAACAACGACTCTCTGCATTTCGGGTAATAGCCGCATGATCACCCATGGATAAAGGCGTTCAGAATACGTCATAATAAAAGTATCTCCTGTCATAGGGGACCCAAGGCTAGCCCGTAGATTTGAACTGGTTCCGGGCTAGCTCTTGACGCGGATGTTTTACCAACCACTCTTTTATAATAGCACAAATAATCTTTGATTGTAGCATATTTTGAAAATTTTTGTAACAAATTGTAGGAAGGAGGTAAAAGGGAATAGGGTCAAGATATCTGAGGAGTTTTTTGGGGTTTTGGTGATATCGTGATCTAGTTAGAGGTGGTATAGAAAAAATGCGATCGCTTTTTGAGAGCTTACTTATTTATAGTCATTACAATCCTACTGAGTTAACCTTGATAGAGGGCTGAAGGGGGGATGAAGAAGCGATCGCAGTATTTGGATTTTATGCCAATCGGTACAACTGAACTAACCAATGCCTGGGGAGTCTCTGCTATAATTATAAAATTATGCAAAGTTAATTCATAGATATGGGTTTTCGGGCTAAGAGTGCACAGGAAGTATATCGTTATGCTTTGAGGCTAGATGAGCCACATCGGAGTCTTACAGATAGGTTTGGCTTCAGCCTCGTTTTTGTCAATGATGGTTCGCCAGTGTGCATAGAATTCCTGCAACGTTATTTTGTTGACTTATGCCATCGAACAGCAGACCGCATTCGTTTTATCTTTTTTTCTAACCTTGATGAGCGAAAATTAGAACGAACGGTCATGAGAAGACGCGAAAGTCGGCTTCAAATCATTCTTAGAAGAATGCTTACTTCGGTGAGACGTCGCTATCCTTATTGGCAAGATGAATATCTTGACATGGAACCTTGGGATGAATTGCGACCAAGAGGATTTGATCCTGTTCATTCCCCTGAGCGAACACTCAGAAATTTAAATTGGAGGATTCAAAAACTTTCTACTGTGCCAGGAGTTAAAGAAGCATTTCGTTTTGCCCAACAACTAGGCATAGGTCGTCATGTTCCCTGTATTGTGGCATTTAATGATATTGGTTCTCTATCAGTTGATGTGATGCCAATCAGGGGAATGACTCCTAGGGAGATTTACGACCATGTTAGAGAATGGGTTGACAGTTTTTATGAGAAGAATCAGGTAATTTTTGATTATTGGTCAGAAGTTGAAAGAGAAATTAACCGGTTACATAAAAAATCGCAAATTCCTCTGCATAAAATTAATGAATGGGAATATCACTGTCGAAAGCTTTGGAATGAGTTAAGGATTATTGCTAATGTCATTTCTGAAATTTCATTACTAAATTACAATGATAGAGTTGAGTTTTTCCAAATAATTAATAAATACATTAGAATTAATGAATACATTAGAATACTCCCTAATAAAATTATTAAATATGTTAAAAATTTTCAACAAAATAATTATAACTATAATCCTTGTAGCAATCAAGTAATTATAAATAATTTATTAGATTTAGAAAACAAGTTGGTAAATAATCTAGATTTTGAACAACTATATAATCAATTAAAAATAATTCGTGAACAGCCAACATTTTATAGAAAATATTGTCAGGAACTTATAAAGTATCAAACTATTATTCACGAAAGATATATTCTCACTAAGGAGGTAAAATGGCCTGTTTACGAATATTTGGACTGGTGGAAAAAAGCTGCAAATATCGGACTTAGTTGGAAAAAGTTTAAAGATACTCGAAATGCTTGGATACATATTCTTGATCCATCTTACCATAATGTTCGGATTCGGGATGAATTTAAGTATATTTTCCAGTTTATTCGCCAGTTTCCTTTATCCATAAATCCTAATGAAGGTGCTGAAGCAGCAATCCTTGAACTTGCCAAATACTATACTGTTGATCCAGAGAATCAGCAGTGGCTTATTGCTACAGAAGAGTTTCGTGATCGGATAATTAACTACATCAATATAATCCAGAAAACTTGTCCAAGATGGCTCATAGAAAATAATCCAAATCTAACAATTCGTGATGCAATTCCCTTAGGGAATGAACCAGGGAGTTATGGTAAGATTGATAGTTTGCCAAAAGATCATCCATTACTCACTACAATCACTGCAATTTCAGAAAATCATGAAAGTCGTGATCAACAGAATAAACTAATTGCTGATGAATGTCGTAGTCAATGTTTACAAGCAATCAGAAAATATATTGAAAAATATACATTAGGTGATGATGAATTTAATCAAATGCGTTCTAATTTTATCAATCTTCTTCGGGAACATAGAAATCAATTAGAAGCTAAGGTTAATAAAAGTAAAGAATCAATCCTTTCAGTCGGTTTATTCCAGAAACAAATAACTCCTGAAGAAATCCAGAAACTTAAAAATGAACTAGATAACTATCAAGCTATTGTGAGGACAATTGTTTATCCTCACAAAGCAGATCCTAAAATTATTAATTTATCCGTATCCCAAAAAAAATTAGTAGAAGCTTTTGGTTTAAATTATACAGATCGAGATCTATCCAATAATAATATAAATCAAAATTATATTAATAATTTAAAACAAAAAATTGATGTTATTCCAAAAAAAGAACAAAAAAATTTAGAACGATATAATCAGGTTACTGAAATAGCTAAACTAGCTTCTCCACAAGATGCTTTATCCTATGCTTTAAAAGAAACAATTCCTCCATCCATAATTGAAAAAGCTTTTACTAATCCTGAAAACATAAATTTTAATGAAAATATTGGTACTTTAGTAAAATCTGGTAATATTGTTATACCATTACTCAAGTTAACTGAAAACGATTTAACTAAAGTTATTAAGGTACTTTCTAAATATACAGACCATCTTTTTATAAAATTTAATGACAAAACACACCCTGTTGAACAGATTATGATTTTGATTGGGGCAGATGTTATTCCAGCACTGAATCATATACAAAATATAAATATAAATATTAACCAAATTAAGGATAGTACAATGATCAATTCACAAACTAAAATCTTCTCTGAATTAGAGCAAGATGATATTGTAAAACTTGAATTATATTTATATAAAATATTTACAAATATTGATTCTATACAAGGAAGGAAAGGGCTTCTAAGTAACGGGGGCGTTAATCAATATTTTATTGGTAATCTTGATTTTAATATAAATATTAGTGAATTTATTACCATTTTAGTTGCAAAATTTAAACAATATAGAGTTTCTAGTCGAAAACCAGATTATCATCCTCTCATTAGCTTTTTAGAGTATCTGATTGAACAAGGAGAAAGATATAATTTAGATGATCAAGACATAGATATTTTATGTAAAATACTGGCTTTTGGTAAACAAAAACTTCAATTATTTACAACGGAAAATACCCAAATTAAACCTAATTTAGTTATTTCTAAAATTGGAAATTCAGAACCCGTTATTGGTATAATTACGGCACTACCAAAAGAATATGTAGCTGTTCAAGCTGTATTTGACCAAGGGCAAGAGGAAAAGAAACCAGGAAAAGGGGCGGGGCGACGATATTGGTTAACGGATGTTGCCGATAGTAATGGGACTCCTCAAATAGTAGCTGTAACTTTAGCTGATATGGGAAATAATGCAGCAGCCATGGGAGCAACAACTATGTTGTCCCATTATCCTATGGTACAATCAATTATTATGTGTGGGATTGCTGGAGGTGTTCCTCATCCTACCAAAGTTGAAGACCATGTACGTTTAGGTGATATTATTGTTTCTAACAAGAAGGGGATTGTGCAGTACGATTTTGATAAGGAGTCCCAACAGTTTACGGAAATTCGTGCTATGCCAGTTCCCGCTAGTGCAGAGTTAGTGGAAGCTGCAAAATATTTGCGTGTTAATGAAATGTTAGGGCAACGACCTTGGGAAGATGTTATTCTAAAAGCCTTACAAAAGCTAAACTGGCAACGTCCCCCTCAAGAAACGGATCTGCTTCATTCTTCTGAGCAACCAGATCAGGTAATTCCACATCCACAAGACTCAAAAAGACTCCAAGATCAGCCTAAAATTTTCTTAGGTGCCATTGGTTCTGCGAATAAACTCCTTAAAAATCCGCAGAAACGCGATATGTTACGGAAGCAATTTGGGGTTAAGGCTATTGAAATGGAAGGTTCTGGTGTTGCGGATGCCACTTGGAATCATGGAATAGGTTATATTGTGGTTCGTGGTATTTGTGACTATTGTGATTCTCACAAATCCGATACTTGGCAACAGTACGCGGCAGTCACAGCAGCTGCTTATGTGCGTACTTTATTGAGTTCAATGTGATGTTAATTAAGGGTTTAAAGTGGTTTCAACCACTTGTCTCAATCTTTTCCAGACTATTTCTCCTTTGAACTTTTCCCAGAATGATGAAGGTTGGTCATAAAAATAAAGTTGTTCGTCACTTAAGCAGTAAACAACAGGTACTCTGTACCATAATGTATCTGTCTCAAAATCCAAAGGATTTTCTGTTCGTATACTCTTCTTAATTTCTGGTTCTAAATCCTTAACAATAGCTATAGCAAAGCAAACATTAGAAGGAACTCTTGCATTAAGAACTTGTCCAAAACTAGATATAGTAGTTTTTTCTTTTCCATAGTCTAAGCATTGACTAGAATATTGTTGTAAAATTTTACTATTAATAGAGGGTAAGTAAGAGAATATGAAAAAAGCATCCCCTCTCATATTAAAGACTCCGAAAGGAATTTCAAAATTAGGAATTTTACTGACAAGCTTAAATTGTTGTTCTTCATGTTTAACATCATACTTAAAATCTAAACACCCTTGATATCTTAATTTTTCTTCAACCTTGTCCAAATAGTTATCAATTTTATCGTTAGTTTCACTAAAATTAGGATCATCACTAATTTTAGTGACTAAAGTTTTTATTTGTTCTCCGCCAATAGTACGGATTTTTTGAAATAGTTTGAGATCTTGTTCAGTTAAGTTATATTTTTGTGGAGGTTGTTGAAGGATATATTGTGAAAACAAGAGTAGGGGATGATAATATGGGTTTTGAAGGGATACTCGATAGTCTTTAAACTGAGAGACTAAACTAGTGATAAATTCATTAATGTTGGAATTAAAATTTAGCCTATTAATAAAGTATTCATCAACTCCAGCATTGGTAAGAATACCTCTTCTTCCTGCAATGCCATCAATATTAATAAAGATATTTAGTAATGATGCTTCTAGTTCGACAGTAAGATAGTCTTGTGATAGATATGAGAATATTTTAGTGTTTGGCACTTTCCTTAACCTCCACTAATTTAGTTTAAATTTAGTTTATAAGTTTTGAGAGTCGTCAGCATCCTGAAGGTTGGTCATAAAAAGCAAGGTTTCCTTGATTTTGCTATACACCCACTTCCCACTCCTTACCATGACTAGAGAATTTACCCCTCTCATAAATACTCCCTTTGGGGTGCATCTCTTCCTTCAAGTCAGTGAGATGAGCACGTACTGCCATGTATTCACCTTGAATTGCTATGAGGATAACCGCACAAGACATAGGTTGAACCTGTTAGTTGAATTAATTTACTTTATTGTAGCTATTTTTTTTAGCTGTGTGCTCTTAAATTATCATATTTACCAACATTAAAAAATTCTCTAACGGCAATTTAAATGATTAGCATTTAACTAATTATAGTATAATTTAAAGTATAAATTAACAAACTAACTTAAGCAACAACGAAAGGGCTATGGACGACCAACAGATACTCCAAGTGTTTATGCTCGAATACGAAAAATTGAAAGAAGAGCAAGCCCAGCGTATTGGCTTCCGAGACCAGATGATTTATATAACCCTAGGAATCTTTGGTGGTATTCTCTCCTTCGCCCTCTCCAATAAGACTAATTCCTATGCCCTTCTAGTAATTCCTTGGGTTTGTCTAATTCTAGGATGGACTTACTTAGTCAATGATGAAAAGATTTCCGCCATTGGCAAGTATCTTCGCTTAACTCTAACTGAAAAAATCAAAGCCCAGACCGGCCATACCGACCTTGAGTCTATCTTTGGCTGGGAAATCGCTCATAGAAGCGATCGACGCCGAGAGAGACGAAAAATAGAGCAATTAATTATTGACGAAATCACCTTTGTTTGCTCAGGTTTACTCGCCTTATTTACCTTCTGGTTTTCCGGAACTAATCTCCCCTGGATAGTTCATATCCTCTGCGCTATTGAGCTTATCCTATTGCTAATCTTAGGCATAGAAATTATAATTTATGCTGACTTAGCTAAAGGTCGATAGGGGGTCGGGAATCGGGAGTCGGGAGTCGAGAGTCGGGAGTGTGGGAATTTCCTGTAGGGTGGGCAGTGCATCAGACAGATCCCAAACCTTGCCATCGGGTTGCTAGCCACTGCCCACCATAGGATTAATCATAATGGTGCCACAGATGTAGGGTGGGCAGTGCATCAGACAGATCCCAAACCTTGCCATCCGGTTGCTAGGAACTGCCCACCATAGGATTAATCATAATGGTGCCACAGCTCAGTTAAAGGAGATTTATAACCCAGATTTACTAATCAAAAAAAAGTAGATACTGCATCAATACAATCTCTACCGAATCTGATAGTATTGGCCACAAATGATTAAGGCAATAGGCAATAGGCAATAGGCAATAGGCAAAGGGGTTTAAAGTAATCATCTCCCCATCTTATTAAGGGAGGGGGGATCTCTACTCCCTACTCCCTACTCCCTACTCCCTACTCCCTACTCCCTACTCCCTACTCCCTTTTCCCTACACAGTCACCGAAGGTTTACTGCTGACATTTTCCACTAAATTGTCAGCAATCCCAGTCTCAGGAAATGCGCGCTTAATCACATAGGATTCTAACAGTGTGCGCAGCCAACTTGGACACCAGCGACGCTGACAGAACTCCAATAACTTTCTCTCGAAACTCCCCTCTTGAGTTGACCACTTAGCCGGGAGTTGACGATTCTCAATCACCCACTTCCAAATCGACCACATTGAAGGATCATCTTTCCCCAAATTCCACTTTTTGACTTGACGATTGAACACATCTCGTACAGACTGTTCATTCCATTTAAATACATAAAATGGCACATCATCCTGGTCAAACCGAGTGATCTGTCGAGGATTGAGGAAAGTGATTCTAGATTTTGGTTCCAGGAAAATTGTTTCGCCTAAATCCGTTGCCTGCATACATAAATCAGTATGACTTGCCAAGCTATCAAAGACTTCATCCAGTTCAATAGACTTGATCAGAGAATGACGAGCTAGGATACAATGAAACTCTACAGAATCTACTGGGGTACGATCTAAATCCTGCTCAACATCCCGTAATGGAGTACCATAGAGCAACTGCTTTTGCTCAAACCACTTTTTACCATGCTTTCTTTGGTGAAACTTGGTTTTAATCCCAGCAACATGTACCTCAATATCAGGGGAGCCTGGTTGCCCCTGTAAAATTAGGGGAGCAACGATACCAGCTTGCTCTTCTTCAGCACACTCAACCAAACCTTTTAACCAACCAGGCTCTACAATCACATCATTGTCAATAAAAACAATGTAATCCGCATCCTTAACAAACGGTAGAGCTATGTTACGAGCAACATTGGATCTCAAATAGCGTCCGCGATGGATCAAACTCATAAATTCGTGTTTATCTGCCTGCTGTTGCAGATACTCATGCACTGGGGATGGACCGTTGCCATCTACATAGATTAGCTCAAACGGATAAGAGGAATAATCAGCAATAATACTGTCTAGGGAAGGCTTTGTTAAACTAAACCGCTCCCTCTGAGTCACGATTAATGTTACCTTAGATAAACCCATAAGCTGATAGATTAACCACGTTATGATTTGGTTCAAGTCTATCAGTTACAAACAAAAAAAGCCCACTACTTTAGTATTACTGAATCAAGCAATTCTGGATAATTATAGCCGTTCTTATACTAATTCTGACTCCCCATCACCCCATCACCCCATCTCCCCATCTCCCCATCTCCCCATCTCCCCATCTCCCCACACCTCCCACACTTCCCACACTTCCCTCTCTTTCCCGACTCCCTAAAACCTCTGACTCCCCATCTCCCCATCTCCCTATCTCCTTATCTCCCCATCTCCCCATCTCCCCATCTCCCCACACCTCCCACACTTCCCTCTCTTTCCCTACTTCCTACTCCCTACTCCACTAGTAACTTTATGCTGATCAGCTGGGGTTTGATCCACAGGGGTATCTACCGCTGAATACCCCCTGCCACTATCCACAGGAACAGGGGGTTGTAGCTGCTTGATATCGTTGATAACTGCTCCCAACAGTACCTCGTTTTCCTCTAACTCTTCGATCACCTGAGATAAAATACTGCCCTGGGTATAGCCTGGTCGAGTAACTAACACAATCCCATCAGTAAATGGTTGTAGTAATAGGGCATCATTACAACGGGACAGACTAGGGGAATCAACCACAACAAAATCAAAGCGACCACGAGCATCTTCCAGCAAATGCTTCATTTCACTCGATTCTAGGATCCCTGCAGCTTTGCGCAAGGGACCGAGACTAGGGAGAATGTAGAGATTTTCAAAATCTTGGGCTAAATGAATACATTCACTCTTAGAGCCATAGAAGCGCAAAGGTTCCAGTGGAGTGTCCATCAGGTGAATCACTTCTTGAGATTGAGCTACAGAATGCGATCGCAAATCCCCTTCTACCAACAGAGTACGCATACCGGCTTGGGCAGATGCGATCGCTAAATTGTAAGCCACGATCGTCTTTCCTTCATTCGCTGCTGTACTAGTCACCAACACCACTTTTACCGCAGGTTCCTCCCGCAGACGAAGATTAGTGCGAAACCGTTCGTAGAACTCCAACTCCAAAGCCTCTGGTCGGGTGATTATAGCAACTTCACCCCGGTAGGACTTGAGACCGATTGTCGGTAAATCCCCCAGTAATGGCACACCATTGTCCCGAAGTATGGGCTTAACATCCTCTGGCGTGTATAAGGTATTATCCAGGGTTGATAGCAGCAGAATCACACCAGCACCCACTACAATACCGATTACACCACCTATTGCCAAGGTAACGATCGGATTACTTGCTGTCTGGGTCATTATTGCTTTCGGTTCTGCAATTCCAGCGATCGCAAGACTACTCTCAGTCTCCGCCTCTGCTATTTTGCTATCTGCTAATGCTACCTGCAACTTATTGTAAAATTCCTGCTTAAAAGCAACTTGCTGAGCCAGTCGCCCTCGCTCCAGCTGCTTATTGGGCAGCTGCTGATATTGCTGTCTTAGTTCCTGTTCCGTTCTTTGGGTAGCTGCCAACTGCCGTTGAAGTGATTCCCGCTGGGTTTGCAGAGCTACCAACTGATTAGCCAGTGCCTGCCGTGCTGGGTCCAGGGTACTGTCTTGGCGGATTTGACTGGGCAATGGAGAGGTAAACCCATTACCACCGAGAACTTCAGCCCCACGTGCCTGAAGTAAGGTCTCATAAGTCTGTTGCTGTTTGCGCAACTCAATCATAGTTGGATGTTGCGGACGCAACTGCCCCTTTAGCAGTTCCATCTGTGTCTCAGTATCCAGAATCTGAGCTCGCAGACTAGCAATGATCGGGTCAGCACTGAGGGCAGAAGACGTATAGGCTTGGTCAGGGGTCAAACCTAGCCGTTCGATTAGGCTAGAATATTGAGCCTCAACCCCCTCTAGCTGTATCTCCAGACTACGTTGTTGCTGTTGGCTACCAGTAATCCCACCCACTAAGGTGCCATCTTTAGCAGCAAATAAAGCTGGTCCTTGTAGGCGGTCATACTGTTCCAGTTTTTGTTCCGCTTCCCTTAGTTCCGCCTCCGCCTTAGGTAAACGTTCTTCTATCACTTCAATAATCCGTCTTAGTTGTGATGTGTTGATAAAACGGCTCTGTTCCACCATTTTCTTCATCAGCATGTCAACGATGGCTGCAGAAATTTCCTTATTCTTATCCCTATAGATTACCGAAATAAATTGTGCTCCTTCTTTTGGCAATTTCACCTGTGTATTTTTAACAATGTCTTTGGAGCTGACTTGCATCCCAGCTGCTACTTCCTTAACCACATTGTCTGCCAGCAGCGTTTCCGGTGTCGCCCTTTGTTTACCTTGTTCTGAAATCTGTATCCCTGTCTGGGAAAATACCTTCACAGGAGTGGTATATATCAAGCGACCTTCAGCTCGGTAAATCGGAGCTGGCGTTGGCTGTATAGCCACAATCCCGGATATGCCGGTAATCAGGAAAAACGTGGCAAAGCCAATTAACTTATGCTGATTGAGAGCAATCAGGTAACGTGTGACAAAAGGGGGAGTCATAAGTAATTTTCGCTATTGTTAAGGCAGCAGTAAGCTTACCCCCGGCTGAAGCACGGGGGCTTTCGCCCAGACTTCAGAACGTTGGTTTTCAGTAGCCCTAGCATACTTGACGCGCCTAGACTCCAAATTAATCGAATCCAAGGGTCAACCGCCGAACCTCCAGGCTGGCTTACTCTACGAATGCGAGGGATTGCTTGCATTCGTAGCTTCTACAACCGAGTCAATTCTCGGACAGCCCCAATACTTCGTTTTGCGCATCACTCGCCGACACTGACTTACTGGCCTAGCCGTTACTCTGAAGTTAAGAGTGCCTTTGCCTATTTCAGTCTTCTTTAATTATAGTTGACGGCTAAAAGCGCGCTATTACGCTTCCTCCCCGCTTTAAAAAGACGGGGATTCCGCGTTTTTTGATTTTTGTGATCGAAAAATCCTGTAGCCTATTCCTATTTTTACCGCTGAGTCAACAGGGACTCGGAGCACCAGTTACAAACCGAGACAGGTACTGGAGTTTTCTGTCCATTCATTAAGGTATCCGGAGATTTTTGTGCTGTCGATGGAAAAGCTAACCCACCAGGGGAGAGCTTCCATCGATTTCTGCTCCCGTCATACCCCAACCTTATCAAAACAGTTCTGGTATTTCCTCAAAAAACCTCCGGAATCCCAGAAAATCGTTGAAGGGTCGAGTCACTACACTCAGAGCGGCAGAAATCTTAGCAATAAGACTTCGACCCACCACGATCACATCTTCATCTTGAAGTGGTACGTTTTGGGAAACATCACCCTTTAGTAGCTTTTCCCCGTCTAGTTTTTGAGTCACCGCTTTGCCCTGTTCTGGATCAAAACGAATTAAGGCAATGCTATCCAAATCAGCATCATCTGGGTTAGGAGAAATTGCTGTTAAGGCATCAATAAACGTACTACCATTAGCTAATGTCAAGTTACCAATTGTGCCATTAGGATAGCTCAACACTCGAACGCTGATTTGTTGTTGAGCTAGATTAGAACGAGCTACCAGCTGCCTATCATAATCGGTAGTATTACCCACCTCCAACTTTCGCACAATAATAGCATCCCCATCCCGGAGGTTCAATTCCGATGGAGTTGTCCCATTTTGCAGCGGTGTCAGCAAGTCAATTTCTCGCTCAATGATGGAATTATTCACCACCGACTTACGACGAATCAAAATAGTCCGCAAATCAGCAATCGTAGTCGTACCACCCGCAGCAGTAAGGGCTTGATTCGGTTGAGTTCCTGCTGGCAGGGGGTAATAGCCTGGTCGAAACACCTCACCACTCACCGTAATCTGAACAGCCGGTGTACTCAGTAGGCTCACAACTACTTCAGGATCAATCACAAATTCATTTAAGACCTTTTGAATTAAATCTTGAGCCGCCTCTAGAGTAAGTCCCACCACTCGTAGCTTACCGAACAGCGGTACCACAATATTGCCGTCAGAATCAATAGCACTTTGAAAAGCCAGATTCGGAAAGTTGGTCACACTCACTGCGATTACATCTTCTCGCCCTAGGTAGTGGCGATTAAATTCATCAGATGGACTCACCTGTGACAGAGTCTCTGGATAGCCCAAAGGAGGTAACATTTCCTCCAACTGTTCCAGTCGATTCTCCTCTGAGACGGGTTCAGGGTTGCTCAACGGTGGTGGCGGTGGCAACGTTTCCGTTACCTCTATGGTCTCAGGGGTGGTCTCAGGGGTGGTCTCAGAGCTTTCCTGTTCAGTCGTTTCCCTTTCCCCTGATTCAACTGTTTCCGTTGTTTCCGGTTCAATGGAACTAAACGTAGGCAACTGAGCGCGATCGCTAATCTCATCCCCAAGATTTGGCACCGATGTCGGTAAATTTCCGACATGCTTAGCCAAACCAGGGCTAACCCAGACTCCAGAACTAACCAGCCAGAATAAGACGGTACCCCCAAAGAAAGATAAATTCAGAACTTGGTTGCCAAACCTGTGGGTGTCAGTTGTCATTTTCCAATGGTCACTTATCATCTTAAGTCGGAAGTGGCAAGTCGGAAGTGGCAAGTCGGAAGTATGACGTTTAACTCTTGGTTGTGGATCAAGCTTTTAGTCAACTCTAAGTGTTGCAGCAATAAACCCATTTCAGCCTTGACCCTTCAGCCTTGACCCTTCAGCCTTCAGCCTTAATCCTTGATAATTTGTATATTACTAGCTTCGTCTGCAAAAGGATCGCTCATCAAAGCAGTTTGAACCATTTTACTGAGAGATTCGGCTATTGGCCTAGAATTTTCAATATCACCCAAAGGTTCTATGGGAATTTGGATATTTACCGCAACCCAAGGCACCCGTTTGCGGTGTAACTGAGCCAGTTGATCAGCCCAGAACCAACGGCTAGGAGCAGGATTACCACCCTCTGGCCAGGCATACCATTGTACTATAGCGAAGGTTTGCCGCTGATTCCAGGCACGAAAGAAACGGGCGTTAACAACGGTTTTGGGCTGGGTTGTGATGGTCGGATCAGCCTGGGTCTTCCCCTCAACATCAGATCCGTTGACCACAAACTTGATATGGCCATAAGAATCCGTCTTCCATTGTCCCAATCGTTGTCTCATAAATCCGCTAATATCTTCCCATTCTACCTGTGGCTGGGATTTAGGACCATTTTGGGGAAGCAAAAATAACCACACTGGTTTTTGCTGATCCTGCTCTATGAACTGCAAAGACCATTTATGGCCGCCAATCCTGATGGTTTGTTGCTTAACAGTTTGCCAGTCAGATAGTTCTATTCCCGTCTTGCGGATAGCTTTTATCTTTTGGAGGTTAGTCACTGGTGGCAGTTTTGCCCAAGGCCAGTTTCCTGTCCAGTAACCCGGTACTGCTCCCATTATTACCAAGACTAACAGCAACACCAGTAAGACTCCCCTGGAGATTTGCCAGGGCTGGATTAACTTAATTAAACTTACTGATTTCATCATTCTCTAGCCTTTCTCAGACTTATGAGGTACCTTCAAGTTTCTTACCCCTGCTCCCTACTCCCTATTCCCTACTCCCTAAAATCCAGGAGTTTTTATCTCACCCCATTGAGAACTGCTATATAACGTTTAATCTTGATGGTTAGCCAAGGGAGTCAAGTTAGGGTCTGAGGGGAAGTATTTTTCAATGAACTTCATTAATAGAACCAGCATCACTAACATCATCGCTGAATACAGGTCGCCGCCCCAGCTTTCATGGAGCCAATGAAATGCCTGATCTTGCCCACTGCCATGGAAAAAGGTCAGCACAGTATTGCGGACAATATTAGCACTAACACTTATAATCACCGCACCGGATAGCAGCCAAATAGTCTTTAGGCGTGACTCAATAGCACCACTCCAGTAAAGCAACATCAAACTCACATACAGGCAAGTAAATAACATCTTAAGACCAGCACAGTGGGGCGCTACCTCCACAATTCGTTCACTTACGAACAAGTTAATCCCTTCTAGTGTGACATCCATGCCAAACTGAGTCAGAATAAAGGCAGCCATGGCAGCAATAAAGCGTTGTAGGGGCAAGATATAAGGTTCAATTAAATAGGGAACTGCTGTTGGAGTTGCCAAAACCACCAGCAGCAGGGGAAAACTTTGCAGCTTAAAGCCAGGAATCCCTTTTAACCATAGGCAAAGACCAGCTAAAACTATGGGAAACGATAAATTTACCAGTTCTGATTGACCGCTAAGATAGCTTACTGCTCCAATTATCAGTAAGACTACACCAAAGGGATGGGCTGTATCAGTCAGCTTATGCCACCGTCGTCGGTTCGTCCAAACAATATGGGCAGCAAACGGTAGCCCAATCAAACCATGGCTAAAGTATTCATGGGTAATGCTGATACTTTTGTTGAGCCAGCCATTATACCAATGCATCAGCACAGGACCATAAATAATGACTAGTAAAGCGATGATACAACCGTCCAGTAGATAGCGATCAATGGCAATAGGAATTTTGCGTCCAATTTGCATAGTTTAATGATTAATAACTAATGGCTCAAGCACGCCTAATAAATTAGCTAACCCATCAACAACCTGCTCAATCTGCTCCTTGCTCAAGTTGGGATAAATTGGTAGAGATAAAATCTCATTGCACAGAGCTTCGGCATGGGGAAAGTCACCGGCTTGATATCCCAAGTACTTGTAAGCTGGCTGGAGATGGCAAGGAATTGGATAATGAATACCAGTTTGAATTCCCACTGAGGCCAGAGCATCCTGGATGGTCTGTCGGTTAAAGGGACATTGTTTACCTACCCGAATCACATAAAGGTGGTAGACATGACCTGGCCCGCTGTGGTTTTCTATGGGCACAATCCCTTGACCTTCCAAAGCCTTGAGTAAATTGTCGTACTGCCCAGCTGCCCAGTAGCGTGACTGGTTCCACTCAGTCAAATAAGGCAGTTTGACATTGAGGATAGCAGCTTGTAACGTATCTAAACGGCTATTTTTGCCGATGTCGGTATGAAAATATTTGCGAGGTGCTCCGTAATTACGAAGCGATCGCACTTTTTCTGCCACCGTAGCATCATTAGTGATTACCATGCCACCGTTACCAAAGGCACCCAAGTTTTTACTGGGGTAGAAACTAAATGCTGCTGCCTTGCCCACAGAACCAGCACAATAATCCTCTCGCTGTGCTAAGTGAGCTTGTGCTGCGTCTTCAAAAATCAGTAAGTTGTGGGCATCAGCAAATGCGATTAACTCACTCGGGGATACCATCTGACCGTAAAGATGCACAGGGACAATTGCCTTGGTTTTCTCTGTAATTGCTTGTTTGGCAGTATTGAGATCAATTAGGGCAGTACGGGGGTTACAATCCACCAAAATTGGCGTAGCACCAGCAGCTATGATCCCCATCACTGTAGCGATAAAGGTGTTAGCAGGACAAATCACTTCATCCCCAGCACTAATGCCACAGGCTTGTAATCCGAGTGCGATCGCATCGGTGCCAGATCCCACCCCGATACCGTATTCGACACCACAAGCAGCCGCAAATGCTGTCTCAAAATTCATCAAGGCTTTACCAAGAACAAAATCTCCCTGCTGCACTACAGATTGAATTGCCTGGTCTAGCTCAGTTTGAATAGGTCGGTGTTGTTGAGCTAGTGAAACGAAGGGAACTTTGACCGGAACTTGGTAACTCATCTATTTGTATAGGAATTGATAGTACACTGTATCGGTATTAACAGCACAGATTCACATCATTCTTCTCTTCTTGAATGTATGTTGAATCTAGATGAGTTAACACACTATAACTGTCAAGATTTGGTAAAGTTTTAGCCACTGGTAGGAGTGAGGAATTGGGGCTTTGACCATAGCAGAAGTTCACTGACTCTCGGAAAATGGTATATATAGCGCTACGCGCAAGTCAGAAGTCAGAAGTCAGAAGTCAGAAGTAAGCGATTACTTACGTTTCGGAGTTTAGGAATGTCAAACATCTGAATGCGTAGTGCTATAAATAAAGCGATCAGCCAATCAGGTCTAAGCTTAAGAGTTTTGTTTGTCCGCCATTGTCCCATCCCCGGTTTACCCATCCCTACCGTTCTTGATTACAGCGTTCCCAAAACCATCGCGGCATCACACATCATCACCAAAAACCATCAAACATCTTACCCAAAAGTGGGCTTTTCCTTTACTTTAGGGGTAATTGGGTAAGATTTTAGGGTTCTGAATTCCTCTGGTTTACCAAACTTAGTACTGAAGGAATGCTGAGTACGGAGTGTGGTGAGTATCCCCTGCGGTAACGTTGGACTAAGCACCGTGCTGTTGCGATCGCTTATTTTTGTAAGCCTTACTGGGTCTTATCTCCCCCTTTTCTTTACCATTTATTCACAAATTTCTTCACAAAGTCTTTACTGATTTTTTATTTTGGGCTAACCACTTAAGTCAAGATAGTTAGGAGAGCCCTTTCCTTGATAGCCTGATTCCAAATCCAGGTTTATAACCCCCTGTCAGCCATGCAAAGCGCGAGTGGGGGTTTCCACGTCAGTGCGGTCATGAACCGCACTGGTTCCCCAAGACCACGCTGCATCGCTTTGCTGAAGTTTGGAGGTAATTCGGCAACACTGTTAATTTTCAAACACCGTTAGAGCAGGGCAAAAGCATTCAAAGAATCCGTGCTCATTTTTTCCTCAACAGCTTATAAATTCTATAGCTGATTAATCCAGTATTATTTACCAAAACTAGCTCCTAGCTAGGTAAGGATTTCAGATTTCCCTATAGAGTGTTATAATAAGTCTATATTTTCACATTTACTTCACACAATCTTTAAAATTATATAATTGAAAATTACTAGCTGTTTCTGATAAGCTTTCCGTTAGTTCCTTTAGAAAAACAGGTAGTTGGGCATGGTAACATAGCTCGACTCAATTTTTGCCTATGGTCTTATATAGTTTCCATTTGATTTGTGAACAAAGCACCCTCTTGAAATAAGACTTTCAGCTAGTTTTCCGTTCACAACTCATGTATAACTATATATAAAATATATACCCTTATAATATAGCGATGCATCGCTAGGAAAACATCAACACTTAAAAAAGTATCTAAAATAACAGCAGGAGTGCCATTTATGAATCTATTTACATCGTTTATGTATCTGCCTACGAATCTAGTGGTCAGTGCAGTTAATCCCTTAAAGTATCCAGAGAGTAATTTATTTAAATAAATATTGGCTTCATTTTTTTTTATTTAGCGCAAATTTCCATCGTTATGGAATGGTATTTTGACCAAAGTGATCATCAATAATAAAGAAGGTAGCATATCAAGTATTTATATTATAAAATTGACGATGGCTAAGATGGGAGCAGGAGTCCAACCAGTGAGTCTGATAGTTTTGATACCTATATGAATAGAACCAATAAAAGGGAATGAGCAGCAGGAGCTATCCTAAGCCTGAGGATTAATTATTGCCTGCTAAAGAAGGTCATAATAATTTAGTTTTTCTGTCTGTATTCTTAGAGATAAGAGCGCCTAAGCGCGTCTGTCTAACCTACTGCTCTATTGAGAGTAATAGCTTTTGGTATATTCGGTGTTGGTTTAGTGCATAAGCATCAACAGACAAAGCCGATTGAGTATCTAGTCATCAAGGCTATAACGTCGAAAATTAAACCAAACGCTTTGAATGAGTAAAGTTTAAATTTTTCTCTTAAAGGTGAAAATTCAAACACTAAATTATCTAGGATAATTAGACACCAGTTGCTAAGTAACTGATAGATAGAACTAACTAGATATAGTGTTTCGTGTCGGAATTGTAAAAAGCGATGCATCGCTTGTCCACCTGTCAAATCTTAACTTGACAGACTACTCGCTCTACCAATAACGTTCATGCGCATATTAATCTACTCCTATAATTATCATCCTGAACCCATAGGCATTGCCCCATTAATGACGGAACTAGCAGAAGGTTTGGTCAAGGCAGGACATCAAGTACGAGTCGTCACTAGTATGCCCAACTATCCCCAGCGCTGTATCTATGATAAATATCAGGGTAAGTGGTATCAGACTGAAGAAAGAAATGGAGTAATAATTCAACGCTCCTATGTCTGGATTCGACCAAAGCCTGGTGTAGTGACACGGATACTACTGGATGGTAGCTTCGTGGTGACTAGTTTGATTCAGGCTTTCCAGGGCTGGCGACCTGATGTGATTCTACTGACAGTACCGTCCCTGGCCGTTAGTGTACCAGCTGCTTTACTCGGTTGGTTGTACAACTGCCCAGTATTACTGAATTTACAGGATATTTTGCCAGAAGCTGCTGTACAGGTTGGTCTAATTAGAAACAAACTAGCCATCCGTATCTTTGAAGCTTTAGAGAAGTTTGCCTACCACACTGCTCATACAATCACTGTTATTTCTGAGGGATTCGTTGACAATTTAGTCAGTAAAGGAATACCTAAAGACAAAATTACCTGTATCCCCAACTGGGCGAATGTTAATGTTATCCGTCCCTTACCCAAACAAGGAAATTCCTTTCGCACTGCTTACCATCTTGATGGCAAGTTTGTAGTACTGTATTCCGGTAATATTGCCCTGACTCAGGGACTGGAAACAGTAGTGAAGGCGGCTACTCTGGTCAGGCATATTCCAGAAATTGTCTTCGTCATTGTTGGAGAATCTAAGGCTCTACAGCAGCTACAGCAAGACTGTCAGACTTGCAAGGCTAGTAATGTCAAGCTTTTACCTTTCCAACCCCGAGAGAAGTTACCAGAAATGTTGGCAGCAGCAGATATAGGTTTAGTTGTGCAAAAGCGTAACGTTGTTTCCTTTAATATGCCCTCAAAAATTCAAGTGCTATTGGCTTGCGGACGACCCATCATTGCTTCTGTGCCTTTGAATGGAACTGCAGCGCGAGTTGTTCGACAAAGTGGTGGCGGTGTAGTGGTACCACCACAAAAGCCCCAGGTTTTAGCATCTGCAATTGTCGAATTGTATGAAAATCCTGAGCAGGGGGTATCTCTAGGTAAACAAGGTAGAAAATTTGCTCTGAAGCACTTCGCCTATCAAAACGCTCTCAACCGCTATGAAGCACTATTAACTCAAATTACTAAGAAGCCTAACCATAATTCACTGATTGAATTACAGCAGTTTTCAGATTTATAACCTAGGTGAGACCAGATACATCAAATCAGATCCTGTCCCGTGGTACGTGGTAATTTTTACCGATACTACCGGACTGGATATCATAACCCAATTTAGAACTTCCATATATTTAGATGTTTTCCCCTTTGCCTTTTCCACCTAAGCCTTTTGACTTATTTCGTGCTGCTTCCAAGAGTAAACGTTGCTCAGCACGGGTAATTGCCTGGTAAGTCGCTTCCACATCTTTAACATCAACAGAAATCGAAGTAATTCCCCACTGCACCAACAGATCAATCAGTTCCGGATCTTGAACCGTAGCTTGACCACAAATTGAGCAAGGAATACCAGCTTCTTTTGCCATTTCGATTAGTTGCTGAATTGCTTGCTTGACCACTGGATGGCACCCTCCCACCAGTGTTTCCAACTGCCTTTGCTCCCGATCAGCTCCTAGTAAAAGTTGCGTCAAATCATTAGTACCAATAGAAATTCCTTGAACACCTGCCTTAACATAGTCTGGTAGCAGAAACAACACAGATGGCACTTCTGCCATAATCCAAAGTTGAAAATCAGGATTATCAGTAAGTCCTACCTGTTCTACCCGACGGCGGCAAAAGGTAAACTCTTCCACAGTACGTACAAAGGGCAAAATCAGCCGTAAATTCCTGCAGCCGTAAGCATAAACCTCCTGTAAAGCTGCCAGTTCCAGATCAAAGCTAGCTGGGTCACTCAGATAGCGACGAGTGCCACGTAGGCCAAGCATCGGGTTAACTTCCGCTTCCGTTACCAAGTGATCCCCACTCAGGGATGGAAATTCATGGGAGCGCCAATCCGTGGAGCGATAAAATACAGGACGTGGTGCCAAGGTAACCGTAAATTGAACAATTAACTGAGCCAAGCGTTCTACTAACTCACGCTCATGGCCTTGTCTGTGCCACTGACTGGGGTGCAGATTATTCAAAATCTCTAACATCATCAGTTCTGAACGCAATAACCCCACTCCATCCACTGGCAAACCCACAATTTTTTCTAGGGAGTCCGGCTGGCTAAGATTAACCAATAATTGAGTAGCAATGGGGAAAGTATTTTGAAAGTTAGAAGCTTGAAAGTTGACTTTTGCTTTCCTTTTTCTTAATCCTGAGCCATGCAACTTTTCAACCGGAAACCCTTGCTTAGTTCCTAGCCGATAAACTTCCCCCTGTCCCCCATCCACGAGTATAGACTCGCCAGTTTGTAAAATTTGGGTAATACCAGCCGCACCCACAACACAGGGAATACCAAGTTCTCTAGCAATAATCCCAGCATGACTAGTTATCCCTCCTTGTTCAGTAATAATAGCGGCTACGTGCTTGAGCCCAGGTAGCCAGTCAGGAGAAACACTTTGGGCAACCAAAATTCTACCAGAGAGGATTGCTGAGACGTTTTTGCCCTCACCCGATATCACATGAGCAGTTGCTGTAACTCTTCCTGGTGCTGCGGGTAATCCTCTCACAAGCATAGGCGTCATGGATGGGTTGACAGTGTGTTCACTAGAGTTGCTCTTAATGGAGTCCGATGAGGCTTCAGCCACATTGGGTCGGCTACCCACTTGTAGAGAGGTAAACAACTTGCCGTAGGAGGTAGTAGAACCCACAGAGAGTTTGGAAGCATGATGTGACGGTTCAACCCTCAACTGGCTAGCATCCCACTTTTGCCCAGTTTCAGGACTAAATTTCGTAATTTGTAACTGTGGTTCTGAGTTTTCTGAGGTTTGCCATAGTGTCCACTCTAGGGAAAAGCTAGGACTAATATCAGCAACTAGACGCTGACTGATATTAATTAGCTGTTGGAGGTATTTGTCCTTTAGGGTGTACTGTTTTTGTTGCTCCTCACTGAGTAGATAGGCTTGCACAGTGTTCTGGGTTAGTGATAATGAGTCCGGTTCCAGACACAAGCCATAGGCACGGGTTTTACGACCCAGTCGTGAGGCTAGCACAATACCAGTTTCGATCTCAATTTGGTAATAGTCTGGCACTACTTCCCCCTTCGCCCATGCAGTACCTAACCCCCACGTGGCTTGGATGTAACCCTCAGCTTGGTTAATCTGGAGTGTACCAGAAGCGATCGCATCCCACATTGGTTGTATCAAGACTGCCAAATTAAGCTGCTGGAGACCAATACTATGCCGTTGCCAGTAAAATTGACTTCTGGCGCGAAATAGTTCTGCCCAAACCTGTTTTAAAGACAGTTCCATTGCTAGTGGTTGCCTAGGGCAAATATAGGATCCCAAAATTTTATCTGGTAAGGTTGAAAAAATCTGGGGTTGCTCTAATCTTCCCACTTCAGTTTTCCCAGTGTCCTCCTCAATTCCCGACCCTGGTGATGTCATGGATAAGGAAGGGTGAAAAATTGTTGCTGGGGCGAGTGTAGTTTCTGCTATCTCGGATAGGGTTGATGCCAACACCGAAGCTAAAGTCGCCCCTTGAATTTTGTGACGAATTTGCTGAGCCACTTGCTGTAGCTGGCGAGGATTGTCTACATCTACGTAAAGATAAGAAGAAGGTAAATCAGCTAACAGGGGTTCAGACTCACCTAAAATTGCGATAAATTCCCACAATGCCTTTGCACTCACCACAAAGCCAGGTACAACCGGATAATCCCGTTGCAACAGCTGACTTAAGTTCAAGGCTTCATTGCCCACGAAGGGATACTCTGAAGGTTGAATCAGATCAAGAGAGTAAAGATTATCCACAAATCGCCGCCTAATCCTGTTATTGCTCCGGGATTTTGGCATCATATCTCGAAGGCATAATATCTCTTACCATTAATCACGTCGTATTCACCTAAATCGTTAATTAAAAATTGACTCTCAACCAAGAATGATAAGTAGTCAACTGGACATGATATTATTAATCCTTCCTGTGCTTTGCATCACGCTCTTAGAGACAGAAAACGGTAGAAATACTGAGGGATTCTCATGGTCAGTCTTGGCATCTTTATAAATATAATGCCAGATAAATCCCCAAAATCATGTTACAGGGAATTCAGACTCTTAAAAAGGGTCTATTAAGTCTCTTTCTGAAATCGAACTGTCCCCTATGTGAGCGCCCTGCCACTGATGAATTGTGTGATTATTGCGAGCAGCAGTTACTCCGCTGCCAACTTGACAAAAATCAATTTTTATGTAATCAAAATCTCCCAGTGTTTGTCTGGGGCAATTACGGTGGTCCATTAAAACGAGTACTCGCTGCCCTGAAATATGAAAACCAACCCCAGCTAGCACATCCCTTGGGCCATTGGCTGGGTAAAGCTTGGTTAAAATCCTCTGCCACCCGTAGCCACAACCAAAAATTAATAGTAGTTCCCATTCCTATGCACCCTACAAAACAGCGACAAAGAGGTTACAACCAGGCAGAGCTGATTGCCCAAAGTTTTTGTGAATTCACTGGTTACAAACAAGCACCACTGGGTTTAGAAAGAGTCCGGGCAACTCAACCTCAGTTTGGTTTATCTGTCCAAGAGCGAGCGCAAAACCTAGCAGATGCCTTTATTATTGGTAAACACTTTCTCAGACATCATAGCACCTCACCCGTACTAATCCTAGATGATATCTACACCAGCGGAGCTACAGTCAAATCAGCCACCCAAACCCTGAGGAAGCATGGAATAAGCGTATATGGGTCAGTTGCGATCGCAACCAGCGCGACTATCGGTAAAGTAATGACAAAACGTGGGTCAGTTGATGATGGGGTGATAGGGTAATGGAAATCTATAGATTTTCTGGGCTTTGTTGCATGAATGATGAAGGGGTCAAAATGCTCCCCCTCTCAGGAGCAGTTTTAAGCATTATGGGCATAGCTATCAGGCATACCCAAATGGGTCATAGGATTGAGGGCAGCACAAGCAAGTACGAAATGTCAAAGGAAGATAAGCTTAATAAAATCTATAGCTATATGGTGATTCTTTTACTTCATCTAATTAAACAACAGGCAGAACAAAGAACCACTAGTTCCTGGGATAGATCCATTTTTAACTCAATTGACAACATCAATCGTACTAATAAAAGACGAAAGTCGGGTGGTTATTATGCAGATAGCGATGTCTTGCAAGAAATAATAAACGAAGCATATCCACGAGCAATTAAAGAAGCTTCTTTTGAAGCATTTGAAGGAAAACTAACTGTTAATCAGCTTGAAGAAAAAGTCGAGCGCGATTCGATTAAAAGAAAAGCTATTTCACTTTTAAAATGTAATTGATTTTTAGTATCGGGATTAACAAAAGTAGTGCGATCACTCAAATAAAACAAACGGGAGAACTGATAATTTTAACGGTGAATGGCAAGGTTGAAGTAGTAGGACAAGATGCTAAATCTTATCANTTTGAGTACTGTACCTGATTCAATCTTCGGTACAACCAAGGAGAATTCTTTGAGTTGCATTTTGCCCTTCGCACCTTGATGACAATTACCAGTTTACATGCTTTTCAAGCTTAACCGAACCGTATTGTCCCTACTCCCGTCTTGATGCAGTCGCTCATGGGGGAAACCCCCAAGACCGCGCTGCATCGCTACTCCCTACTCCCTACTCCCTGTTCCCTGTTCCCTGTTCCCTGTTCCCTGTTCCCTTTGGTATATGTAGCAATTTGGCATAACAAAATCAGCTGATACCCTTAAACTACAATTAGTCTAAATATAGCCCTGATCATAGTTATGAGGTACAGTAAATTTTCTTACCCCTACTCCCTACTCCCTACTCCCTGCTCCCTCAACCTACTCTACCGAGCTGATAGCTGATAGCGAAAAACTGATCACTAACTCATGAATGATTCCAAAAACGCCATCGATATATTTGGAGGTGCAGGTGGGCTTTCTCTGGGTTTACATATGGCTGGATGGCAGATCACCACAGCAATAGAAATTGATAAATCTGCTGTTTCCACTTATCGAGAAAACTTTCCTAGCACTAATGTTATTCGCTCCGATGTTAGAGCTATAGACTTTACTCAATTTAAAGGTATTGACCTAGTAGTAGGATCCCCACCGTGTCAACCTTTCTCTGTCCGAAACAAACACCCAAATAAACAGTTATCCCGAGCCAACCCTAAGGATTTAGTTCCAGAATTTATTCGAGCGGTAAGGGAGATTCGACCCAAGGCATTTTTAATGGAAACTATGCCTGGGTTGAAAAGCTCTAAAAATTTTAATTATTATCAATGGATTGAACAGCAGTTTCAAGCCCTGTATTATTCAGTTTATGTAGAGGTTTTAGAAGCAGCATCCTATGGAATTCCCCAGTATCGTGAACGTCTATTTTTCGTCGGTTTAGCCACAAAAACGGATTTTAGGTTTCCCCTAAAAACCCATGGGTTAGGGACATCTAATCCCTATATTTCATCAGGTTCAGCCTTAACTGATGTTCCCGACTATGAGCCGAATAGCACTAAAGTTTCCTATGCCAATAAACCCGTTATTCGTCCTACCCCTTGGACAGGAACCCTAGTCAAGGGTGGGGGAAAACCCATCAATTTCGATGCACCAAGTCCTACCATTACCGCTACTACGGGAGGTTACCGCACCCACATTATTGATCCTGAAGGTGTTTTACTGGTGTATCACCGTCATTTAATGAATGGGGGAAAGCCGAGATCAGGAACAGTTGAAGGGGTAAGACGGCTGACGGTACGGGAATCAGCTAGACTCCAATCCTTTCCTGATCATTTTGTATTCAAAGGTTCTAAAACATCACGATACAGACAAGTTGGTAATGCTGTACCACCACGGTTAGCCAAAGCAGTTGGAGAAGCAATCCATCAAGCAATCTTCCCCTCTGAGCTATCAACCACAAAAGACTTTCAATCCTATTTTGATCAGCTTTGCGACACATTGCATCTGCGGCTTTAGGGGATAAGAGCGTGGGAGATGGGGAGATGGGGAGATGGGGAGATGGGGAGATGGGGAGATGGGGAGGTGTGGGAGGTGTGGGAGGTGTGGGGAGATCGGAAAGATTTTTATAGCGTTAATCATACTTATGACATACAGGAGGTACAGTCAACTTAGTTACCCCTACTCCCTACTCCCTACTCCCTACTCCCTTAATGGAGTGTGGAGAGATGAAAGTGATGTGTAGCAACCTGATTTGCGTTCACGTTTGTCCATCAGAAGTTAACGTTTTTTGTTAAGTTAAATTATTAAGTATTGAGTTTTTACGTATTATTATTAATATTTTTTTAGAAGCAAGCCTAACATTCCCCTTGATGGCAAGAGGAATCCCATAAACAGCAGGAGATCTAAAGGCAGGACAAAAAATTTAATATTTTTTTAAAAATTTCTCTAGACCTAATCCTTGACTTACTGGGATATACTAGGAAATACTAGGTAGTCATAGGTAAGTTCCGTTAAAGATTCACAAGGTAAAAACTAAATAGTATTAGAAATAGTATTTGGAATGATATTGGTAATCAAGGAGACTTCCTTACAGAGGTCGTATAACTGTTGATAATCCTGGATTAAGGTCGGAGAATTATGGTAGGAATAGATTTACCAGTACAACAAACCAACTTGGATCACGAACCGATTCATGTGATTGGTCAAATTCAGCCTCATGGGGGACTGTTGGTACTGGAAGAGCCTGAGCTAAAAATCTTACAAGTTAGCAACAATACCTCTAGGGTTTTGGGAATCCCTCCCGAAGCCATGCTACAAAAAACCCTAGAAGATGTACTTGACCCATTTCAAGTGGAGAGAATTAAAGCTGGGTTATCTGAGGAAAATCTAGATATGATCAATCCTACTAAAATTTGGGTGAGGAAAAAAGGCGATGATTACGCAGTATTTGATGGTGTATTTCATCGTAACTCAGATGGATGTCTGATTCTGGAATTAGAACCAGCAGTTTCCCGGGAGACTATCCCATTTTTAAGCTTTTATCATCTAGCAAGAGCCTCCATTAACCAGCTCCAACAAACTTCAAATCTCCGGGATTTTTGTCAAATCATCGTCAAAGAGGTGCGAAAGGTCACTGGGTTTGACCGGGTGATGCTCTATAAATTTGAAGATGATGACCATGGAGCCGTTATTGCGGAAGAAAAACTAGACAGTCTGGAATCTTACCTAGGCTTACACTATCCAGAATCGGATATTCCTAAACCAGCCAGACGATTATTCTGTTCCAATTGGATCCGATTAATTCCAGATGCCAATTCCCAACCTGTTGAGATTTTTCCTACCGATAACCCCATCACCAATCGTCCCCTTGATTTAACATTATCGATTCTCAGAAGTGCTTCCCCCTGTCATATCAAGTACCTCCACAATATGGGAGTTGGGGCGTCTTTGACGATTTCATTGATTAAAGATAAAAAACTCTGGGGACTTATTGCTTGTCATCATCAAACCCCTAAGTATGTATCCTATGAGTTGCGCAAAGCTTGCGAATTTTTAGGACGAGTGATCTTCTCAGAAATTTCAGCCCGAGAAGAGACGGAAGACTATGACTATCAGATGAAGTTGTCCTATACTCAATCGATATTGATTGAGTATATGTCCCAAGAAGAAAACTTTATTGATGGCTTAGTTAAGCATGACCCTAATTTACTGGACTTGACTAGTGCTCAAGGTGCAGCAATTTGTTTTGGGGATAATTTTACGGTTATTGGTGAGACCCCTAGTGAAGAAGACCTGAAGTTTTTGGTGCAATGGCTGAAACAGAATGTTAATGAAGAGGTGTTCTATACCGATTCCCTGCCTCGCCTTTATCCTGATGCACAACGGTTTAAAGATATTGGTAGTGGCCTGCTAGCCATCCCCATTTCCAAGAGAAACTATGTGCTGTGGTTCCGACCAGAGGTGATTCAAACTGTTAATTGGGGGGGTGACCCAAGTAAAGCTTTTGAAACAACCCACACAGAGGGGACTTTGCAACTGTCGCCCCGTAAATCCTTTGAACTGTGGAAAGAAACCGTTCGCTTAACCTCTTTACCCTGGAAACAGGTAGAAATTAAGACAGCACTGGAACTGAGGAAAGCACTGATTAATATTGTCCTGCGTCAAGCTGATGAATTGGCTCAATTGGCTCAGGATCTAGAACGTTCCAATGCTGAACTGAAAAAGTTTGCTTATGTGGCATCCCATGACCTACAAGAACCCCTGAATCAAGTGGCCAATTATGTGCAGCTTTTAGAAATGCGCTATAATGACCGACTTGACGAAGATGCCAGCGAGTTTATTACCTTTGCGGTTGAGGGAGTCAGCCTCATGCAAACCCTGATTGATGATGTGTTGGCTTACTCGAAAGTCGATTTGCAGGGCATTGAGTTTAAACTGACGGAAGTGGAGACGGCCTTAGACCATGCTCTGGCTAATTTGCGGGGACGCATCCGTGAAACTGGGGCAGTGATTACCCATGACCCCTTTCCCACAGTTATGGCTGATAGCACCCAGTTGATGCAACTGTTCCAGAACTTAATCGGTAATGCGATCAAGTTCCGCAGTGAACAGCCGCCGGAAATCCATGTGGGGGCAAAACGACTGGAGGATTCATGGCTATTTTCAGTGCAGGATAATGGCATTGGCATTGAACCGCAGTTTAGCGATCGCATTTTCGTGATCTTCCAACGTCTGCACACCCGGGATGAGTATCCTGGCACAGGTATGGGTTTGGCTATCTGTAAAAAGATTCTGGAGTGCCACCGGGGCAAAATTTGGGTAGAGTCAGAACTAGGTCACGGTGCCACCTTCTATTTTACAATTCCAGTAAGGGGACGCGAGCGTGAGCGTAGAAACGGACGAAAGACACAAAATCATATTTTTGGTTGAAGACAATAAAGCCGATATTCGCTTAATCCAAGAAGCGTTAAAAAATAGCTCGGTACCCCACCAGGTAGTAACGGTCAGAAATGGCATGGACGCTATGGCTTACTTACACCAAGAAGGAGAGTATGCTGATGCCGTCCGTCCAGACCTGATCGTGCTAGATTTAAACTTGCCAAAAAAGGATGGTCGAGAGGTGCTCGCAGAGATTAAGGCTGACCCTAATCTCAAACGGATTCCTGTGGTGGTATTAACTACCTCAAGAAATCAGGATGACATTTTCCATAGTTACGACTTGCATGTGAATTGCTACATCACCAAATCCCGCAATCTTAGCGAATTATTCAAAATCGTCAAAGGAATTGAAGACTTTTGGCTCTCGACTGTCACCCTGCCATCACAATAAAAGGATTAGGGATTAGGGATTAGCCATAAACCATGAGACACTAAGGATTAAACATCAGGGTTGACTAACACAAGCGATGCAGCGCCGACCTGCGGGGGTTTCCCCCACTCGCGCTTTGCATCAAGACAAAGAAGGAAACCAATGAGGATTCTCGATCAAAGGAGAAATCCAGACCAATAAGCCCAAAGAAGAAATACTCAAAGGTAATGCCTGAAGGGTCAGTAAAAATCTTGTTAATTGAGGACAACCTGGCAGAAGCCAGATTGTTACAAGAGTTTTTGAAAGAAGCTCAGTTCAGGCAGTTTAGTCTAGTTCATGTCAAGCGATTGCGGGATGCACTCCAGGAAATCGCTCAGGCTAGAGCAATGTCAATTCCCTACGATGTGATCTTGTTAGATCTGACTCTACCGGACAGCCACGGACTAGCATCCCTCGGACCCTTGATCAAGCAAGCGCCTAGTTTACCGATTGTAGTGCTAACCAATACCAATGATGATGAATTAGCCATTGAGGCAGTTCGTCAAGGAGCACAAGATTATCTAGTCAAGCGGCAAGTCAAGGGAAAAATGCTGGTTCGTTCCTTGCGCTATGCTATTGAACGTAAGCAGGCAGCAGTTGCATTACGACAAGAAAATCAAGCCCTAGAAAGTCAGGTTCAGGAACAAACCGCTGAGTTGGTTAGAGCCAAAGAAGTCAATCAGCGCAAAGCGGAATTTGTTTCCATGCTCTCTCACGACTTTCGTAATCCCTTAAATACAATCCTCCTTTGTTCTGGATTGCTCCAAGACAAAGAGGAACAATTACCTAAAGAGAAAAAACTGGTTCATTTGCGGCTAATTCGCTCAGCCATCAAAAACATGGCCCAGTTGTTGGATGAGGTTTCATTAATCAGTAAAGCTGATTCCGGCAAACTCCTGTGTCAACCTACTCGGTTGGATTTGAAACGGTTTTGTCACCAATTAGTGGAAGAGTTACAAATCAGTAGCAAGAACAAGCATCAGCTAGTTTTTACCACTCAAGGAGAATTGAAGGAAGCCCTATGGGATGAACGATTGCTGCGACACATTTTTAGCAATTTGCTCACCAACGCTATTAAGTACTCACCCACAGGGGGAACAGTTCTGTTTGAACTGATTGCTCAGACAGAATGTGTTATATTCCGGATTCAAGACCAGGGGATGGGCATTCCCCCAGAAGACCAACCGCAACTGTTTGAGCCTTTCCATCGTGCTAGCAATGTTGGCACAATTCCTGGTAGTGGCTTAGGGCTAGCTATTGTTAAACAGTGTGTGGACGCTCATGGTGGTGAGATTTCTCTCAAGAGTCAGTTGGGAGATGGTACTACATTTACGGTTACCTTACCGTTAATCATGGTAAAATTATAGTATTTATCAAATAGGTGAAGTACTTTCGTCTTGGGTTTTAGGGAATAGGGAAAAGGGAATCAATCGGAAATCGGGGAACAAGGAAAAAATTCTTCTTTCGGTTTAACCATTCCACTATTCAGCAACACCTTTGATTTTGCCGCTGCCATAGGAATCCAGATATAACTACCGCAATCACAAGAATGGCAGAGACAATCCGAAAACTTACTTGTTCTCCAAACACTAAAGCCTCAACTGGCGCTGTTGTAACTGAAAATGGGGTGTCTACTGGGAGTTGGCTAGCAGATAAGCGCGAAAACAAAATTCCAATCAGCGTTATACCCATAACCTGACCTAAGGCTCGTGAAAAGAACCAGAGTCCAGAGGCAACACTGAGATATTCTGGAGGTACGCTGCCCATAATCACACTTTGGTTAGGGGGTTGGAACAAACCGAAACCGATTCCAAAGGGAATTATCCGCAATAAATAGCCCTTAACCGTCAATTCTTCGCTAAAGGTGCCGATCGCCAAACAGCCAATTAATAATAATGTCATTCCGATCGTACTAATGCTTCTTTCGCCAAAGCGATCTGCCAGGGAGCCTGCTACAGGGGCTACACATATTCCTAATATAGGCACGACTGCTATTAATAAGCCAACCTTTTGCTCGGAATAATGCTTAACGAGTTCTAGAAAAAAAGGTAAAATAAAAATTACTGTATTGGAAAAAGTATAGGAAAATACGCTTAAAATTAGACTTAAACTTAATTCCAGGGTTCGAAATAAACTAAGGTTAAGCAAGGGTTGAGCAGATTGTTTCTGAGACCACAAAAAACTAACGCAACCAATGACTGCGAACGCCAGTAAAACTAGAGTTATATTACCACCATTATCCCCTTCTTGTAAGCGTGTCATCCCGAGTAAAAAACAGGTCAACGTTATCCCTAAAATCAAAGCTCCCTGAAAATCAAAATACTTTTGACCTGAATGACTGCTCCCCCCTGGAGCTACTCCAATCACCAATACCATAGCGATTAAAGAAATGGGCACGTTAATCAAGAAAGCTGAACGCCACCCCCAATGCTCTATGAGTAAACCGCCTACTGTCGGTCCCAATGACACACCAGCCCAACCCGTGCTAGCAACGATCCCCAAAGCGAACCCTCGCTTTTCATTGGGGAACACCTCAGTCACCATCGCAGGGGTTAGTACTGCAATAAACACAGCCCCAAGACCCTGAAATATCCGTGCTGCAATCAATAAGTATATTGTCGTAGCGGTTCCACACACCAATGAACTTATGGCAAATGCTATAAGTCCGATTATATAGAGCAATTTCTTGCGCCACATATCCCCTAATCGAGCCACACAAAGCACCAGGACTGCCAGCATTAAGGAATAACTTAGGGGAACCCACTCAACCGTGGCAAAATCGCTATGCAAATCTTCTACCAGTGTTGGCAAAGCCAAATTGACAATATGAACATCTAGCGAGAACAGAAACGTTCCTAAACTCACAGCCAATAAGATCAACCATTCTTTAGAGATAGCTTTTTCATTGGCTTCTTTACTTTTCATCTGCTCTCAAAAATAGTTATTTTTGCTACGGTCTGATGGAGGTTTCGGGAGCTAAAATCACTACTTGTGTACCACTACCTAATATAGCAGTCCTAAATGATTTGTGAAATATATTGGCCAAAGCGATCGCTATAACCCTTGCCCAGCAATACTGGCTGGTAACGATGTTTAACCCGAAATACTAAAACCAAACTTTAGTTGATTGTGTGCAAGTTTGTGATGATCAGGTTTGCCGTCAAGCCATAAACGATGAAACTTACGCTTTGCACCTTGATTTTCCTTGAATGGTTTGCGGGTGTGTAAGATTCGGGTATTATCCATGATCAGAATTTCTCCCGGCTGAAGTTTGTACTGTAACTCGTCTGCCCCATTCTCAAGGTAACCTTGAATAAGATTGTAAGCTTGAGCTACCTTTGGTTTGGCTTGCACTGTAACCTGATGATCGCTGGGTCGATAAGTCAACATCACGCGATTATCTGCGCGTACAAAAACAGGACCTCGGTAAACTTCACCATCAACGGTTGTCGTTACTACAGCATCAGGTTCAAAGAGTGCTGGAAGTCCAATGGGATCCTGTTCTTTTAGAAAATTGTAGAGAGTTTCGGCTTGGACAACTTGAGATTCTCCCCCGGTGTCGGCGGCAACAATGCACTGCAGGGCAACAACTTTGGGAGGAACTGGCATAAAACTCCCATCAGTATGAAAGTCAAACGGTTGCCCCGTTAGAGCCGTGTACTTTGCCCCAGGCGTGGGTGTTACAGTTACGATACCGTCATCATCAGAAATACGGTGAGGCATAATCTGACCAAAATGTGAGCCTATATCAAGCAGGTTTTGCCGAAAGTTAGAGACACCATCGCAAGCAATGATAATGCAACCAAACTGATTGAACACCTCCAGAAGCGCATTAAGCATTGCCTTAGACATTTGGCTAATTTGCTCAACTCGAAATCTGATTAAATTGGGATCTTTGAGACATTGGCTATCTGCCACACCGTTATCCATTTGGGGAAACATCGGTAAGAGATCTTGTTCTATCAGACTCAAAACGTCCGATGTCGAATAACTACGCTGTTCTTGAATGGACAACTCTTTGAGAGAGGTTCGGAGTTGCTCGTAGCATTGTTGGGGCAGTGACTGATTTAAATGACGCTCAAAGAGATATTTGAAATTACTCGCCCCACTGCACTTGCCAAACCAGATTTCTGGTTCCTGATCAGGAAAGATTGTGTAGCTATGGCGATCGCACAGCAATGAATGGAGATGGATACCCGTTTCCTGCCTATGAGTTCCAGGAGAGTAGGGAGGATTGGCTCGGACTCCGAGACGAGCTAAAGCCTCTGTGACAGCTTCCAAAGCACTATAATTAATTCCTTCAACTTCCCAGCCCCAACGCATTCTTAATCCATCTAAAACCTGCTCTAAAGGGGCATTCCCTGCACGTTCTCCAATTCCCGAAAATGTTCCAGAAACGGCGATCGCGCCTGCATGGATAGCCTGGAGAGTATTTTCAAGTGCTAAACCCATGTCATTGTGAAAGTGTACCCCTAGGGGAGCACCATTGGTCACTTCCAAAAGATTACTAAGCCAAAAATGGGTCTTTTCTGGGGTTAGACATCCCACTGTATCAGCGAGTAAAAAGAATTCTACATAAGGTTCAAATTTCGAAATACACTGAGTTAAAAAATCAAAATCTGCACGGCTTGCATCCTCTGCACCAAAATAAACTTCTAAGCCACGATCACGTGCATACTCCAAGTGCTTTAATGTCTTTTCTAGCATAGACCAGCGAACTTGCTCAATCACGCTTATCGGAATATCATCATCAATCGTTTTACCTTGATATTCCAGCTGGCTCTGCACTTGCTTGTCTCGCAGAAATAGTAGCCGATCCGATACAGCATGAAATAATAAAATTTTCTGAACGCCAGTCTCCAAAGATTGATCAATAAACTTAGTTCCCATCATCGTCATAGCAGTAATCTTATCAGCCATACCTTTGCTCATAAGTTCGTTAACAAGGTAAGCTTCTGTCGGATGAATTGCTGGCATGAGATTGATTTTGTGAACCCCAGTAGCTGCAATCATATCAGCAAGATTCGCTTTAGTTTCCCGATCAAAGAAAAGTCCTGCTTGCTGTTCCCCATCCCGGAGTGTATCATCATAAATAGTAATCTTTATGGACTTCATTATTTTTTATCCTTAAGTTTTAGAAAGTCAATTACATCTGAAAACCCAATTTTACTAGATGCCTATTCTATTGTAGTGAGCTTGGACACCTTAAATGTTGCTTTATAAAAATACTATGATCTAGTTTGAAAAAGGGTTTAGCGGAAAAGTTTAGCTGAAAAATTTATTGAACTATTTTAGTTGTGCCAGTCTAGTAGTTATTAACAAAATACTAGATAGCACAAATATGCTTATCCAGCACACTTGAAAAGAATAGCACAGTAATCGATTGAATGTTGTAAAAAATGTACTTGACAAACGAAAATATTTATATATCAAAAGCTTTTATGCCATCAAGGCTATCTCAGAAACCCTCAACCCTCAAGGGGTTAACCGGCATTAGTCAAACCTTAAGAGCTGATTCGCAAAGTAAATCTTAAGAAGTCTGAAAGCCTTGCTATGACAGGGTAAACGCATCTTATTTGGTATAAATGGTAACATACAAAAAATTGATTAACTCAATTTTTTGTGAAATTCGAATAAATCCCATCCTAAAGCAGTTTTTTTTGTTCAAAGTCAACAAATTTTCCGCTGACTTTGAACAAAAATCAAAGTCGGATTTGTGTACGAAACCAGAATGTAGAGTACTCTCAAATCGACCAAGGATAACACGGCCAATAATTGAGAATAAGTTGCGCTTATTGAGAATCAACAGGGTAATTCTAGATTTTTGATACTATTGTTTATTTTTTCACTGTAAATTTTAATACAAATTTAGATGCGTTTACCCTGCTTGCTATGATTGTCTTTTGGTTATTAAATAGTTCAATTGTTCTATTTTAGCGCAAGCTTTATCCTACAAGGATTACAGCGAGTTTACGAATCAGCTCTAATAAATCCAGTAATTTCTTAATAGAGGTTACAAATCGTGCGACAATCAAAAATTATAAATAGTTAAGGGATTTGAGCTTTCATCAGCAACAACCGAAAACTCAACCGAACTCACTTGATATGTAAATACTAACTACAATTTTCTTATCCTGATTATCCTAATCTAGAGCAACTGACCAATAAAAAATGACCCAATAAAAAGTTACAAAGAGATGCAGCGCTATGTGACAAGCGCGCATCATTCCCTATTCCCTATTCCCTGGGCGCAGCACAATAACTTTTCTGTTACCGAAACATCCGCTTGGCAATTTCGGAAGCAATTTGCTGACCTAGACGTTGAGTTTCCTGCTTTAACAAAAGTTCCAGCATCTTCGGTACCGATTCTAGGTCAAACCTAGAGGATTCAATAATCATAGCCCCAATCTTTTGCATCCGCTCCAGGTTAGGAGACTCTAATTTTCCAGTTACATTAACCGCCAAGCCCACCGATGCAGTTATCTGCCCAAGAGTCTTGTATGAAAGATTCTCTAAACTGGTAACCATCTCTTCAACCAGAGCATTACGCAAGATACTCCCTTGCTCGGAGTAGAGAAATTCTAACCCCTGGTTTAGGAGCGCACTAATATCAAACTTCCTACTTGTGCGCACCTGACCTAATAACTCCTCCAAAACATGCCATTGAATTCCACCATCTTGATACACAATTTCCTGTAAACAAGTCCTTAATTGGGGGGATGAATCCGTCAACAGCCGTTGGGCAACATAGGGATAAGTTTCATTGAAGGGCTGAAAATTGGGATTGAGCTTAATCGCTATCCCTTCTAAAGTAGCGGCACTGCGGAAAATCAGGAGGTAGTAAGTGGGTAATTTAAATGGATATTTATAAAGCAAGGGGGATAGCTTCCGAATAATACGATTAAAGCCGAATGTTGACACAGTAGCTTCCATCACCCCGCCAAAAATATCAGTTAGTTCAGGAATCAGCGAGGTCACATCTGTCTCCGGTGGCAAAAAGTCCAGCTTCACATAGTCTTGTGCTAGACCTTCAAAATCACCAATAACAATATGGACAACCGATTCCAGTAAGCGATACCGATAAGACGGTTCTACCGAGCTCATCATGCCAAAGTCAAGATAAGCCAATTTCCCATCAGGGGTAGCCAATAAATTGCCAGGGTGAGGGTCAGCATGGAAGTAACCTTCCTCTAAAAGTTGCCGCAAGCAACACTGAAATCCTACATCAATCAGGGTATTCGGGTCTAATCCCTGGGCTTTAATGGTTTCTAGTTCCGTCAATTTAGTCCCAGTTATCCACTCCATGGTTAACACCCGCCGCCCCGAGTATTGCCAATATATACGTGGTACAGCGATATTGTTAATGTCACCGTAAAGTTGGGCAAATCGTTCCGCATTGCGACCTTCCTGGGTATAGTCCATTTCTTCAAACAAGCGAATAGCTAGTTCGTCGATAAGTGCTACTAGGTCGCTGTGAACAAAGGAGATTGATTCTTGGGCCCATGCTGCTATTTTCCGCAAGATATAGATATCTAGGGAAATACACTCCACCAGACCAGGGCGTTGCACTTTTACTGCTACAATTTCACCAGTTTTGAGTGTCCCTTTGTACACTTGTCCTAGGGAAGCAGCAGCTACGGGTTTGTCGCTCAGTGAGCCATAGATGTTGTTATAGTTATCGCCTAATTCTTCTTCAATTAACTGATAGGCAATGTGATTAGAGAAAGGAGGTAATTGGTCTTGTAATTTAGTGAGTTCCTCTAAATAAATAGGAGGAACAATATCAGGACGACAGGAAAGGATTTGTCCCAATTTAATGAAGGTTGGACCAAGTTGAGTCAGCTTTTCACGAAATTCCCAGGCTCGTTGAGGTTGATTTTGGGCAAGGCTACCAGTGACGAAATCCCACCCTAGCCTGATGCTAAAGGTAATCAATGCCCCTACCAAAGCCATCCTGCGTCCCCAGACTAGCCGAGAACGCTGGCGGTAGTAGTCAGATATGGTTCTTGGCTCGTACTGCAAGGTTAGTATTTTAAGATTTGTTAAATAATTACAAGAAAATTATCTCTTGAACTTTGCGGTTGGTCAAGGGGTAGGGAGTCGGGAGTAGGGAGTAGGGAGTAGGGTGTAGGGTGTAGGGTGTAGGGTGTCGGGAGTAGGGGGTAGGGTGTCGGGTGTCGTTAAAGGCGGGAAATGGGGCGAAGCACTGGTGTAAAAAAAGCGATGTGGCCTTCGGCCTCCGCTTCGCGATGAAGCGAAGCTTCCGCTAAAAGCGATCGCACTATGCCAAGTCAAACCTGACAAATAGCGCGATCGCGTTTATCGAATTCCCCAAGCCAAAACCCCGTGTTCTGAGGCTTTTAGGTGTATGATTTTAATATTTATGCAGAAGATAGAGAAAATGAGGGAGGACTGAACTGTCCACCACGAACTGAGCTTTCTTACGACCTTTAGCTGAGGCGCGGACGTTTTCCGTCTCCGTGCTGTTGCTCCTGCTGCTTGCCTACGCCCACGCTTACTCGCACTCAGTTGGGGCTTTTTATTCAGCTTCTTTTTCCCTCGTAACTCTTCCTCCAATTCACCGATGCGCTTGGGACTTCTCTTTATTTTGCAACTCCCGAGCTGCTATCATTTCAGCCTGTTGCCCGACAAGCACACGCAGCTTCTCGACCTCATGAAGGTCGGTGAGTTGGTCATCTTTCACTTGCACGGGGTTTTCAGTCATATCTTTGTTGAACCAGATTTATGCACTCTTGACAAGGGGGCCAGCTCAATACCCATTTGTTTGAACCCACAGCGGTTATTGAGAATTTACAAGCGATCGGTTAGAGTTTAGATTGAACTGTTTTAACCTTGCTGGCCCACTACGCCTAGAAAAAGGGTTTTAAGTCAAAAAATTCAGAAATTATTCTTGGAAATAGTCTTATTTACAGAAGCAGTTTACAGGCGAGCTACTCAATAAGCAGATTATCCAGTTAACTACGCTCTTAAACAAGTAAAGGAGATAAAAATGGTGAATATTGCAATATAATACTTAAAAAAAACACCAATCAAGTTAGTGATTTTTAGAAACTTTCAGTAACTGGTTCTACAGGTGGAGGTGAGTTCATGAAAAATAAAACCGAGGTATTTAAGAAGAACACAACAGAGTGGATCGAGAACGGTACCAAGTTAACTGGATATCAGGGGTTACTCAAGCCATAAAAAAATAAATTTGGGCAAGAGACGGATGCCCCACTAATCCGTTTGCAAAAATTAAAAGCAGAATACATACAACCAAAGCAAATTGATCTAAATGCTGGAAATTATAGTGATATAATAGATTATCTCAGCCGTTGTCGAATTGCACGATATGGTGATTGTGATGTTAACGCAATAGAAGCAGCGTTGATATTGGCAAATCAAGGCAAGATAAGCCGTGAGACGATACAGATAGTAACAGATCAAAAGTGGGGACATACTTATGTAAAGATTAAGCCCCATGGAAATGGTAATTGGAAAGTAGCTGTGGATATTATAGTAGATCCATGGGCAAATTATATAGCTACGAACGTCTTTCAAAGGAAAGTGTATGTACCAAAAGAAGAGAAACTGTCCAGCGGGGAATCAACGTTAACAAGGATGAAAGTGGCTGAAAATTTCATCAGAAATAAATATGAGTACCAGGCAAATGATGAAATACTGAAGGTTCTGAAAGTATAATGAGCACGATCGCTCTTTTGTAGTGCGATTGGCCGTAGGCGTGGCCTACGGCCAATCGCTGATCGTTGATATCCTCTTGGGTAGAGGCAGCTGCCTGTTTATCAGCAGCGAAGGGAGGTTGGTATGTACTTCTGAGGCACTGCTTAAGACAACAGCCGCCTCTCAATGTAAAATGCAGAACGCTAGTAGTTTTTATTGTAGGAGTGTAGTTATGGAGCGATCGGATCTAGTACAATTGCTTGTAAAGTGGGCATAATTAGCGGGCTTCAAAACTCGATTGTTAGATTGAAAATAAAATAGGAGTTATTAATGGCTTTTAGTGATTATAAAACTATTGCTCAAGTTCAAGAAGAGTATAATATCAAGTATTTGGAAAAATACTTTATTGAAATTACAGATCTAAAACCTTCCGATCTGTTTGTTAAGGAATTTGAATTCAGCGAACAGAACATGGATATATACACATCTGAATCATCAAGATGCGAAAATATTATTTATCCAATTTTAAGAGAAGTTTATAAAGATTTTATTGATAAATATACTCTTTGGAGCCACAAGTCCATAACATACGATGCTAAACTAAATGGAACGCCTGATTACTTGTTCTCAATAAAATCAGAATTAGGTAAGACCGTCTTGGGTTTTCCAATCGTCATTGTTGTTGAAGCAAAAAAGAATGATTTTAGTGAGGGATGGGGGCAATGTCTAGCTGAGTTGATTGCTGTGCAAAAATTAAATAAAGCTGAGGAACTTCCCGTGTATGGGATCGTAACGGATGGAGAATTATGGCAATTTGGAAAATTAGTATCCGATGAATTCACCAAAAGCAAGTTGAGAATTACTATTACCGATTTAGATAAAATTTTCGGAACGATAAGTTTTTTATTGTCAAACAAATAAGATTTTACACGGGGACGCGGAGATTGGATCATTGGGGAGCATGTCTTATTCGCAGCAACATTAGTACTAAAATAACTCATGTACGCTATTCAAACCCTGAAAACACTCTAGTTCAAGCGTTCTCACCAAATTGACCTGCTCGCCATGCTCCCCCTATTACCTATTCCCCATTCCCCATTCCCCATTCCCCAGATAAGCGTACTAATGTTGCTGCATAAGTGACATGCTCCCCTTTCAAGTTTTTGGAGAGGTCTACTTAGGAGCTGGATGAGGTGAAAGTCTCACGTCCAGTTCTGTTCGCGCAGCGTCGGCCTTAGCCGAAAGCGGAGGTGCCCTGGATAATACCAGGCATCGACCGTAACAGCCTTGGGTACGGTGGGGTTTGAAGTTACCGTAAGTAGAGGGTCGCCTTTACAGGGGACTGGCTATGAGAAAAAGGGTCAAAACTTATTAACTAAGGCGACCCTCTACTAAGGTTTCGTTTCCGGCACACTGGAACCTGGATTGACCGTAGGTCACGCTACGCGAACGTGAAAGATCTAAACGCTTGTGGAGAATCGATCTCTACTCTTCCTGGCTCCGGTCTGGTTGAGCAAGTTAAGTTGACTCATTGTTCGCGTAGCGTGGCCTACGGCCAAGCAAGAATCCCCGCGTCTAATGACCGGGGAGTGTCAACTTGAGTCTAGTTGAGGTGCAACTATTAGCCTTATAGCTCTCTAAACCTTGTCAAACATTATCTACTGTTTTATAATCAAATAAGTTAGTAACTTGTTTAACAAGGGAAGACTACCGCCCAACGAAGAACTAAAAGCTTTGGCAGCTGGTCGTAAGTTAAGCGACGTAAAATAATGGACTGAGTGAAGTTACAGTGCGGTTTGAGAGTAGGCAGAAGAGCCTCCATTAATAAAAATAGCGCAATGCTTTTGGCATTGCTTTGTCGGCAACAACCATTAGTTAAAACTAATGCTATACCATCGTCCTATCTGCTTGTGAGTAGGTTTGTACAGGTTAAATGTTGCACTACTTATGTTGACTAGTTATGTAGTGTTGTTAATCAAGAAGGGAAAACAATTTAAAATTGTCAATGGTCAATTGCCAAAGGGATTTAGGCGAATCTGTTAAGACTCTGACGCCAGCGGCTACCCAGCCATAACAACCCACCGATAGCAAGTAATCCTCCAGTAGTAGAAGATTCTGGCACTTTCTCGACTTTGATACGTGCTATCTGGTAGCCATCCACTGTGAAGTCAGCTTGAGCAAACGCCGGAGTTGATAAAATCGGTCCACCTGGAATAAAACCTGGATGCAGGGTGACAACTCCGTTTTCTGGTGTACCGGTATCAGGAATAGTTTGACCGAAGAAAGCAGTAGTCGTCTCCTGCTCGTCGTTAACTTCAGTACCTGCATCCAGAACTTGAGAACCGAGAACGGTAAAGTCAGCTCCAGTGAAATTACCTTCTTCATCAAAAATCTCAATAGCCAAGGGGTTGCCATTAGCAATGAAAGCATCATTACTGGGAAGAATCATTGCTGCGTAGCTGAAGTAACGGCTAGTAGAATCTACAGTAAATGTGGCTTGGGCAATATCCCCAGAAGCAACTGGACCATTTGGACCAGGAATTACCCCATCAACTGAACCCGCACCACTAGCAAAAAACTCTTCACTAAGCACTGCTGCATTGCCATCCTCAGCAATGCGCTCAAGTCCTGGTGAAGCTGCCTCACCCCGATCATAAATATCAAAAAGACCATTATGAAAACCTACCCAGACTGGAGTCAATAACGTGCCGTTGTCCGGTGCCAGGCTTTGAATTGTCACCTTGAGGGTAGCTGCTGTTGCGCTAGATGCCATGGCTAGTGTAGAGGTTACCGTAACCATGGTGATGATTTTGAGTGATTTAATAATTGAATGCTTCATGGTGATCCTGATCAATGATATCAATATGGTAGATTTGTCAATGAGTGTGTTGCTCAACTATCTATGTAGCTACATCATTATCCGTAGAGTTAATCAGCTAAGTGTTTAAAACTTAGTATTCAAAACTTAGTGTTCAAAACTTAGTGTTCAAAACTGATTTTGCTGGCACCCCATCAAGTGGATAATTTTAGGTTAGTAGCTTGACTAGGATTATTGGTTTCTTGGTTTAGTTGTTGCTGAACAGAGGCTGAAAATTTGCTGATAATTTACTGATAATTTCCAGCCTCTATCAGCCTGGAATGACGACGTGATATTAGTTGCGGTTGACTACTTATCCTGGAAGGGTATTCGTCAATTGAAAATTTCAAATTTCAAATTTCAAATTGTTACTTAACACATCACAGGTCACAGTTCACAGGTCACACTTACGTTTAAGATTTCTCGTTTAAGATTTCTTTAGCAGTCGTGGTTCGTGTTGAGAAACGACAATTAAATAGTCACCATTCTCAAGTTTATAATCTGTCGGTGGATTGGAGATAACGTCTCCTTCAATTCCTTTTTGTACCGCTAAGACAATACTTTGATAGGCTTGCTTCATATACGTAAATACTTCCATAAAGGAACTACCAACCCGAGAGTCAGGAATCGCAATTTTATAAAGCTTGTTCCCAGTTTGAGTACTTAATATTTCAGAGACAACTTTGGTAATTCCATGGTTAAGAGCAGCTTGGGAAATGAGCATACTACTTAACTCACTACTAACGATTATTTCGTCAACCTTAGCCCGCTGACAGGATTTAACATGAGTTTCATCTACCAGCTCCACAACTGTGTAAGCCTTGGGATTAATACTTTCTACTGTCAGGGTAGATAGTATAACTTTTGCGTCGCGAGCTGTGTCATCTATACTGTCATCCCCTAAAATTATAACAGTTCTAGCCTGGATCAAGTTGGCTCGAATCAAGGTTTCATCACTTACATTACCTTTAAGAAAAAACAAATTATTGTCTTCGATAGGCTTCCGGTCTATATTAGCAATTAAAATAATTTTCTCATCTTGAGTTTTAGGAAACCTTCGCAACTCATTGATGATAAATCTTGCTCTAGAATTCCATTCGCAAATAATCAAGTGATTGTTAAAATTATAAGATCCCATACCTAGATCATTTTTGAGTTTTTGATCGACAAAAATACCAGCGAGGCTAGCGGTGAAGATGGCTAAGAATCCAATCCCCACAAACATATCGAGAATAGCAATAACGCGACCACCAACTGTGACAGGGGTGATATCACCATAGCCAACAGTTGTTAGGGTGACGATGCTCCACCAGAAAGCATCTGCTTTTGAGATATCTGGTTCCAGCCATGATATAGTGATGGTGTTAATGGTAATGATTATTATAATAACCCCCATTACTTTATCAAGGTTTTCACTGCGCAAAAAGTTCCAGAATTTTCGATTCCATAGTAATATCATTTGACTTAGACGTAATGGTCAGTTCATGTCGGTTTAAGAGCTGATTCGTAAACTCGCACTAAACCTTGTAGGATAAGGCTTGCGCTAAAATAGAACAATTGAACTATTTAATACCGAAAAGACAATCATAGCAAGGCTTTCAGACTTCTTAAGATTTACTTTACGAATCAGCTCTAAGTAACTATAATACAGCGGTTTTGAATTGGGTGAGGTACTTTCGTTATAGATTTTAGGGAGCAGGGACTTCGGAGCAGGGAGCAGGGACTTCGGAACAGGGACTTCGGAACAGGGCAAAAAACCTGTGTAGCTCATAGTTATGAAAAACGCTGTATCTATTCTCTATAATTTATAGATTGAATCGGCAGGGGGGCTCAGGAGCTCGGGAGTGGGCTTTGGAGTGTGCGCGAGCTTACTGAAAACTATACAAAAACTATATAATTGAAGTCTGGGATCGCTGAAGCTGAAAGCTAGAGGGCGTCCGGCAAACGGCTGAATGCTTATTGAACATTACTATGGGAACGGATAGCGCTACTATTGTTAAGGAGTTTAAAGCCGCTGTCGGTCATGCCAAAATCCTCTAACCTCAACCACACCCAGGACCACACCCCTAACTCTGCTCAAAACACCATTCGGATTCGGGGGGCTAGACAGCATAACCTGAAAAACATTGATCTGGAACTGCCACGCGATCGCATTATTGTCTTTACTGGTGTTTCCGGTTCCGGCAAATCCTCCCTGGCATTCGACACTATCTTTGCGGAAGGACAACGCCGTTATGTAGAATCCCTTAGTGCCTATGCTCGTCAATTCCTAGGACAACTGGATAAACCGGATGTGGATGCCATCGAAGGCTTAAGCCCCGCTATCTCCATTGACCAGAAATCTACATCCCATAACCCCCGTTCCACCGTTGGTACAGTTACGGAAATTTACGATTACCTGCGATTACTGTTTGGACGGGCTGGTGAACCCCATTGTCCCAAATGCGATCGCAATATTGCGCCCCAGACCATCGACCAGATGTGCGATCGCATTATGGAACTCCCTGACCGGACTCGCTTCCATATCCTGGCTCCGGTTATCCGAGGCAAAAAGGGCACTCACAAGAAACTATTATCCAGCTTAGCCACGGAAGGATTTGTGCGGGTCAGAGTCGATGGTGAAACCTTTGACCTCTCCGATACCATCGAATTGGATAAAAATTATACCCACAACATTGAAGTGGTGGTTGACCGTCTCATCAAAAAGCCTAGTATTCAAGAACGGATTACCGATTCCCTTGCTACTTGCCTAAAACGTTCTACTGGAATTGCAGTTATCCAAGTTTTAGATAATACATCAGCACAGTCAGCAGAAGTCAAATCTGATCATAATTATAGACGTACTCCTCCAAAAAATGGCAGTTCATCTGACCAAGACATTCCTCAAGAAATCGTATTTTCAGAAAACTTTGCTTGCCCAGAACATGGGGCAGTAATGGAAGAATTATCTCCCCGATTATTTTCCTTTAATTCCCCCTATGGTGCTTGTCCATTTTGTCACGGTATCGGTAATTTACAAACCTTTTCTCCAGAACTAGTAGTACCTGACCCTACTCAACCATTATATAGTGCTATTGCCCCGTGGTCAGAAAAAGACAACACCTACTACATTTCCCTACTCTATAGCGTAGGAGAAGCCTATGGTTTTGAAATCAAAACTCCCTGGAATCAGCTAACCTCTGAACAACAAGAGATTCTGCTCTACGGCACCGACGAAAAAATTTATATTCAAAATGATTCTGCTTATGGCAAAGAAAAAGGATACTACAAGCGCTATGCTGGCATTATCCCGATTCTAGAAAAACAGTATAAAGACACTAGCTCTGAAGCATCAAAACAAAAACTAGAGCAGTATTTAATTTATCAACCCTGTCCAGAGTGTCATGGTAAACGGCTCAAACCAGAAGCACTCTCCGTGCGGTTAGGACAATATCATATTGATGATTTAACTAGTGTCTCAATTCGCCAATGTCGTCAACGGATTGATAACTTACAACTATCCCCCCGCCAAGCTCAAATTGGAGACCTTGCCCTCAAAGAAATTAAAGCCCGATTACAATTTCTAATTGATGTAGGATTAGATTATCTTACCCTTGACCGTCCAGCCATGACCCTTTCCGGTGGAGAAGCTCAGCGGATTCGCCTAGCGACTCAGATTGGAGCAGGCTTAACTGGAGTTCTGTATGTATTAGATGAACCAAGTATTGGATTGCACCAAAGAGATAATGGACGGTTACTGACTACCCTAATCAAATTGCGGGATTTGGGCAATACCTTGATTGTTGTAGAACATGATGAAGAAACCATTCGTACTGCCGATCATATTGTCGATATTGGTCCGAAAGCTGGAATTCATGGGGGAGAAATTGTTGCTCAAGGGGATTTAGAGACTATAATCAAAAGTGATAATTCCCTGACGGGAGCGTATTTATCAAAACGGCAAGTAATTGAAACCCCTAGTAAACGTCGAGAGGGTAATGGTCGTTCTTTTGTGATTAAAAATGCTCATCGTAACAATCTTAAAAACATTGAGGTAGAGATACCACTAGGGAAATTAGTTAGCATTACAGGTGTCTCTGGGTCTGGGAAATCTACCTTAGTCAATGAATTACTTTACCCGGCATTACAACATCATATGACTCGTAAAGTACCCTTTCCCAAAGAATTGGATCAAGTTGAGGGACTCAACGCTATTAATAAAGCAATCGTAATCGATCAATCTCCCATTGGTCGCACTCCCCGGTCTAATCCTGCTACCTATACAGGAGTGTTTGATGCAATTCGAGAGGTATTTTCTAAAACTATTGAAGCTAAAGCTAGAGGTTACAAGCCAGGGCAATTTTCGTTTAATGTCAAAGGGGGACGTTGCGAAGCTTGTTCGGGACAGGGGGTGAATATCATTGAGATGAATTTTTTGCCCGATGTCTATGTACAATGTGACGTTTGTAAGGGAGCGCGATATAATCGAGAAACGTTGCAAGTGAAGTATAAAGGATATTCCATTGCTGATATTTTAAATATGCCAGTGGCAGAAGCATTGGAGGTATTTAAGAATATTCCAAGAGCAGCATCTCGGTTACAAACTTTAGTAGATGTAGGGTTAGGATATATCCACTTAGGGCAACCAGCACCGACATTATCTGGTGGAGAAGCACAACGGGTGAAGTTGGCAACAGAATTGTCACGTCGGGCAACGGGAAAGACATTGTATTTAATCGATGAACCGACAACAGGATTGTCATTTTATGATGTTCATCACTTGTTGAATGTATTGCAGCGGTTGGTAGATAAAGGAAATTCTGTTTTGGTGATTGAACACAATTTAGATGTGATTCGCTGTGCTGATTGGGTAATAGACTTAGGACCAGAAGGTGGGGATAAAGGGGGAGAAGTCATTGCCTCTGGAACACCAGAGGAGGTAGCAAACAATCCTAAGTCCTATACCGGGAAGTATTTGAAGGAGGTTTTACAGGAGTACCCGCGACAGGAAGGACTGCTGAGTGCTTAGTGCTTATTGCTTAGTGTTCAGTGGGTCAGTTATAGGGGATGTTTGAGCAATGGCTTTTTTGATGCGATCGCGTAGCGTAGCCCTTCGGGCTACGCTACGCGATCGCTTAATTTGAAAGAAACAACCTCAACTCCACAGTGAAACCTTCATTGAATGGATACCAGATTAAACTACCAAGACATCATCAAAAAAGTATTAATGGAACACGCTGACTATCGTGCTTCCCTACCTGACAGCTATGACTCTCAAGTGCTTTTCGATGATCAGCGAGGACACTATTTAGTATTAGACATCGGTTGGAATGATGACTATTACCTACACGCTACACCAATTCACCTAGATTTAATTGGTGACACAATTTGGATTCAATACGATGATACGGAAGAGGGGATTGCTACCGATTTACTGGAAGCAGGTATTCCCGCAAACGATATTGTACTTGGTTTCCGCCATCCTCAAGTACGGCAATATACAGGTTTTGCAGTGGGCTAAAGATTTAATTTTGGTAGAATTTAGAATGAAGTATAATTCCAAATTATAAATTATCAATTTAGGTGCCCTTGACCCGTAATTAAATTCGCCACGGGTCAAGCGCACCTTTCCATCCCTATGAAAAGTCCTGTAAGATGAATTCAAAAGTTCCCAAAATTAATGCTTCCGGTGTTGGGTAGTAGAGTAGACCCTTCTGTTGTATAGCCCATTTCAAACGAAAGACAAACTCTTGCCAAGATACATAACCGTTACCGTCAACATCTAACAAATTGCAAATCATCTCCCTTGGTTTTTCTGTGACATTAACACCTGTGAAAATATCATCAAGAAAATGATGGATGGGTATCTCTTCCATCGTTTTAGTAATCTCTGGATTTTGCCAAAATATGCTATAATTTGAAGTCAGTTATTATTGATTTTTATGAGACGGCGAATTTATTTTTTCTGACAATTTTTTCCATCGTTGTTTCAGACTAATGATAAGTGGGTGTTCATCAGAAATATCGCTATCTGAAGTGATAATTTTAAGCATGGATGATGAAATACATCCTCCACTATATTCATACAGTTGGGCTAACCCAATGATGGTATTGTAGTTAAAGCTGTTTCCTAGAAGTAAGTGCTCATCAATTTTTTCTTCCATCTTTTTGCATAAGTTTTCATCCCATCCGGTTTTTTCTGGTTCGCCGAATCGTTCAATCATAGCTTGATTTAGCATTTCAGCATTGGCAAAATCACTGATTCTAATAGTTTGCTTAACACCAATCATTCTAGCAACAGCACCCATTTTATCTCCCATGAATCCATGCCATCCACCGAACACGAGATCGAAGGCTTCCTTACCATAAACTTCTTGATCCCTAGGAACAGGTTCTTTTGATGCAATGGTATGTACTTTGCGGGCAGCTTTAATAATGGCTGGCAGGTTGTATGTACGAGTTACAAATTTATTGCCAAGCCGGGCTAGATTTGTTAATGTAATACTTGAGCATGAATGCCCTAAAGCTGCCCCGGCCTTGCAAACGGCACTCCATATCCCATCAGCACCATTCGCCAATGCTTCTAAAACTGTTGACTCTGCAAGGCCAAAACCACAATGTACGTGAACCAGTAGTTTACCATGTGACCAATTTGCCGAAATCATGGTTTCACGAATAATACGAGTCAGTTTGCTTACAGTTTCTGGAAGCAAAAAACCGGTTGGTTCCTCAATCATCAGTCCAAAGGGACGCTGATTACTGGGCAGATTGCCCAAGGATTCAATCAGATGTAGAGCTCTGGTCAAACCCTCTGTATCGGTTTCAAAATTTGCGAAATCTCTTAAATTTACAAGAATGCGTGGAGGGAGTTTTTTTTCACCACGTGGAATCAAATTTTTATTAGCCCACTCCACTTGGTTTAAAATGAACTGGTTGAGATCGAACTGCTCATAATTGATGGCAGGACTACATAAATCTATTTCGATAATAGCATTACTCATCTTATGATCGTTGACCATTTCCAACAATCCATCTGCTGGCTCATCAATGGGAACTCCATATTTATCTAAAGCACTGTAAGCTTCGCTAAATCCCCACATATTATCTAAGGATCCCCCCAACTCAATCCAATGTTTTGGAATTTGGTCATCAACGTTTCTGTTAGCTCCATAAGTGCCAAGAATCACTTCATTGAGTTCAGTTTCAGCAATAGCCTTTAAGATGTTGATTTTATCTTCAAGAACATGACCACGAGCAGTTCCCACAGTAGTTTCACGAACAGAATTATCTAGAACAAAGATTTCAAGATCCTGTAGGGTTTTAAGTTCCTCATCTGCCTCATTGCTAGCCCTGTCGATTATCGCTTTGAATTTGTTCATTTTTATAAGATCCTCTAAATTTTTTTTGTCTTCGGTACTTACTGTGCTAGACTATCAATTTATAACAGTAAGTACCGAAGACCCAACGTTCCGAGATTTTTTAACTGTCACGCCGTTTCCACAAACTGACTAAGGTGATAACATACTGGAACTTACGAGCGTGTTCCCGGATCAGGAAGGGCATATCCTGTGTTTCGAGCAATTCAAAATCTCGGTTTAGCTCTGCTTGTAATGTAGCAAAGGAAGCCTTGCCATCATGCCCGCCCAGCCAAGCATCCCGTGGCGTGAAACGCTCATCCCAGGTGAACGGTGTTGCTAGTACCAGTAGTCCACCTGACCTTACTAGCCCGCGTGCGCCGCACAACCGACTGAGAAATGCTCTAGGACTCGGTAGACGACAAATCAGATTAGCCGCTAACACCACATCGAACCCAACGAGTTCAGGGGGCAACGCACAGGCATCCGCACGGCGGAAGGTCACCCGACTGCGATCCAGGTTTTCTGGCAAGCAAACTTCAGCTTGGCTCGTGTTTTCCCCTTCATCGCGGCGACGATAAACCAGTCTGCCTTTGCGACGTAGCGTCTCGGCAGCTTCAATAAAGGTGGCACTGAGGTCGATCCCTAACACTGACTCGAATCCCCGGGCCAGCTCGAAGGTTGAGCCGCCAACGGAGCAGCCAACATCCAAAGCCCGATTGGTCTTGATTCCCAGGTGTTCGGCTGTCTCCAAGGTTAGTGTGGCAATGCTTTGAGGAAATCCCACGGCATCCTTCGGTCCGAAGTTGTAGGGCATTGCTTCATCAGCCGACCCATAATGCAGCATCAGGTTTTCTGCTAGAATTTTATCACCTTCATAGGCTTTAACCCCACTGCTTTGGCTACTAATAAGTACTGCATCGCAGGTGGCGTCACCATCATCAGATCGAACTAGCCTAAATCCTGCGTGCTGGAAGAAGTGAGGCCGGAAGTGAAACCTTGCCCACCGGGTCGCTTCATCACCAGTACTTATGAAAGACCCGCCGAGAATCATCTTATGTTCACCGTCGAAACAAGGGGTACTAAAGTCATCATAGAGCCGGTGGACCCGGAACCCTTCCAAAGGATTGAAATCATCCTCACACCAATGCCAGACATTGCCAAAAACATCGTAAAATCCAGCTTCGTTAGGCAGTAGAGCATTCACTGGGGTTTGAGATCCCCAAGTTAGATTCAAATTAACTGGCTCCTTGCCCCCGCCCAAGCAATGATGTTCGGCTTCCGTTAAAAGTCTGTAAGGGATGGGGCTGTTATCCTGCTCAGTCTTCCAAGCACAGTAGGCTTTCGCTTCATACCAGTTGACAGCAACCGGCCAAGACCAAGGTAGATCCACCACCTCAAACAGCGTCCGCAGTCGATACTGGTGCAGTCCTGCTGGCCCATCAGCCACCCAGAAGGTCGGCCATTTAGTATTGCGATTTTGCTTCCAGGCCCAGCCCTCTTCTGTCCAGTATTTCGGTTGCTGGTATCCGCCAGCGACAACAAACTCGTAGAATTCACGATTGGTGACTAAGTATCGACTGGCTTGAAAACTCCGAACCCTTACCTGCCGTGAACCATACTCGTTGTCCCAACCAAAGGAGGGTTCTTCCCAAGGCTTACCCAAGGTCACGGTCTTGCTGGAAACGGCGATTAACTCGTTCTCAACGGTCTGACTCTCTGCAAATGCTGAAGGATGCAGGTTTGGCCATGCTTCTGGCTGACGCAAAACCGACAGTGGCAACTCTTGTAGCAAGACACTGTCGGTTTCGATGTGGATGCGTTCGTGTTCAAATCCTAGGAATAGTGCCCATGCGGGATTGTCCATAGTGATAGGTGGATGGCCGTCTTCCAGGGCGGGCAAGGTTTCAATCAATTCTCGGACAATCTTGTAGGTACTCCGTCTGTACTCCACTACTTCACGGACTGACGGCCAATCCATTTCAGTCTTGGACATATCGTCCCAGGACATCTCGTCAACGCCAGTTTCAAACAATTGCTCGAAGTATGGATCAATCGACTCATGGATTAGTCCAGCTAGCCGAAGCTTGTTGATGTAAAGCACGGCTGGATGGCATAGATAGAAGATTAGAGGATGACGAAGTTGGTGGTAGGGTGGGTCGAGGAATGCCCGTTCTCCCTGTAGTGCTGACAACAAAACTTCGGTCATCAGCCAGCCATTATCGAAGTAGTCCAGAATCTCGCGGCGCGTGCAGGTGGCTAGATTTGGGATCGGCATGGCATGTAGGACTTCTGTAGGTCGCAGCCCAGTCCACCACCAATCTGGACGGGGCCCAATCAGGGGATCTGTGGGGTCTTTCTTACCCTTCAGGTTAGGGGACAAGAGTGTAGTTAGATCTAGATTTGGATTACGTGTTAAAGCAGTCTCCACCTTGCTGTGTTCCAATAAAAATGATAGTTGAGTAGATTAGACCTCTCCAGCAATTAAGTAGGTGGGCATAAATAAACCTTAAAACTCAGAATCCGAGAATGAAGCTGGAAGCCTGTATTCAAGTTGTTTTCATCATTTTGAATATCAATCGCTATTTTAGGGATCATTAAATCCACCTACTTAGATTTTCAGGTATAAAGGTTAACAGGGGAAACGCATCTTGTCAATAAACCGGGGATAGTTCGAGCAAGTCTCAGTATGAAATATCAACTAGTGTTGGGAGGGAGTTCTAACTCCAATCCCTGGAGCATGAAAGTGAGCAGATGTTCCCAACTATGGAAATACATATAACCGGTCAATGAGAATTGCTGGGATAGTTCTCAATAAACCCTGGCTGATTGTCCTTGTTAACAAGGCATTTTTAACATATAGTGCTTATTTAATAAAAAGAAATATATAGGACTCATAAAATTAGATGCGTTTACCCTGGGTAGCTTGAATGTTCCCTTGGCGCTCGGTTTAGGGTAGGTTGAATGTTGACGGTTGCATCATAATCTAATCCATAATCCATAATCCATAATCCCTAATGACTGTCTATCTAGGCATCGATTTCGGAACCTCTGGCGCACGGGCAGTAGTGATAGACTCTGTTGGTACTATCTTTGCCGAGACTCAATATCCGTTTCCACTCCAAGCCATCACCATTGATACCGCAACACAGTGGCAGAAGGTATTATTTTCCCTGATTGAGCAAATTCCCCAGTCAATCAAGGGTGAAATTAATGCGATCGCAATTAATGGCACTTCCGCAACAGTTTTGTTATGCGATCGCATCGGTCAACCAGTAGATGCACCAATCCTTTACAACGATCCACGAGGAGTAGCTGTGATGGAACAACTTAGAACCATTGCTCCTCCCAACCATGTCGTTTTAAGTGCTACCTCCAGCCTTGCCAAACTTCTCTGGTGGTATCACTGTACAGAGCTAATCAGCAAAAGCTGTGCTGAAACTAATCCCCTATACTTTCTCCATCAAGCGGACTGGTTAGCCTTTCTATTGCATGGCAAATTAGGCATTAGTGACTATCACAATGCCTTAAAGCTTGGTTATAATCCTGAAAATCTTTGCTATCCCGACTGGATCAAACAGCTACCGGTGTCATCTATGCTACCCAATGTCTTGGCTCCCGGTACACCAGTTGGAGTTGTAACCCCTGAGGTAGCTCACGGCTTGGGATTATCACCAGATTGTCTAGTTTGTACAGGTACCACCGATAGTATTGCCGCATTTATCGCTAGTGGTGCCAAACAACCAGGTGAAGCGGTAACCTCCCTTGGGTCTACCTTGGTACTTAAACTATTGAGTACCACTCGTGTAGAAGAGGCCAAATTTGGCATTTACAGTCATCGATTGGGAAATTTATGGCTTACCGGTGGCGCATCCAACACCGGTGGAGCAGTACTACGACACTTTTTCAGTGACAGAGAATTAGAAAGTCTCAGCTCTCAAATCGACCCCGAGCAAGAAAGTCCCCTGGATTATTATCCCTTACTTAGACCAGGCGATCGCTTTCCCATTAATGACCCGGATCTCCCCCCAAGATTGGAACCCAAACCCGATAATTCCGTGGAATTTCTCCAAGGAATCCTTGAAAGCATAGCCCGAATTGAAGCTAGGGGGTATCGTTTGTTACAACAGCTCGGAGCAAGTCCCAAAACCTGTGTCTATACTGCTGGTGGTGGTGCCAAAAATCCTACCTGGACAAGGATTCGAGAGCGTCAGCTCATGGTACCGATGTTGCCATCTATTCACACAGCGGCTGCTTATGGTACAGCACTATTGGCCAAGCAGGGATACCTGTTAGAAGATCGGGTATAGGGTAATCGTGTCTAGGATTACTGCATGACCGAGTGACTGGGTGAGAATCTGCTGTGAATTATCAGCCCTGGATCAACCTGACCATCATCACTATCCCAGTTCGCCCTATACCCTAGAGCTCCTAAGCTCTAGATAATCCCCATGTTAGCCAATCCTAAGATAGTGCCTAGTCCTATGATGTGACCGAGGCTAGTGGTTGCTAGTAATGCGGGAAAACCCATGCCACCGAAGAACTCAGGCATAGGCAACGCTGGCCCTGCGCTAGGATTCTGGATAGTAGCTTTTCCTAATGCAATCGCTAGGACATTGCAGATAATCATGATGATTCCGACTGTCGGACTCCATTCCAGGGTGTTGGGAACGGCAGATGCAGCAGCAAGCAAGATTGAGTAAGTCAATTTGTGTTCTCCTGTTTTTGATAGACTCTTACAGTGATCTCTTAAAGATTTAATCTTTTATAAAGATTTTACCAGCGCGGTGTCATAATTAGTTTTTTTTGCCAGAGTCGATTCCGTTGCCAGTCTTGCTTTGATTCCCCTTGATTAGAAAGCCAAAGCCCGTGATTACTAGACTTTTGGGCGGTGGGATTCGGTAAAATTAAATCAAGCCTTTATGTAAATAATTGTTAAGTAATCCCTGGTTGCTCAGTCAATGTTTCGGTAAATTTACATAAATTAATAAAAGCGGGATAAACCCTGGATTGATCAATCAATCCGGGTTGACCGGATTGATTCATCCTGCATGGCTGGTGACATCTTACCGGAGCGGCGAGTATCACTAGCCATGAGGGGTTAGCTTCCTCCGCTCTTATGCCCCACACCTCAATGCTACGCCATGAGTGTTTAAAGTTACCGTAAGGATAGGGTCGCCTTTATGGTTAGTCGGTTATGCGAAAAGGGTTAAAACTTTTTGATTAAGGCTCCACTATCCTAAGGTTTCGTCTCCAGGGATGAATCGCGGACAGGAACTCTGATAAACAGCCTGAAAAACGTTATACTATAAATAGTAGGGAAAACAAATTAAGAGCTAACCGCCACCTGCTAAGTAAAAAAAAGAACTTTTTTTAATTGTTCCGGTGCGGAGGGGCATCCCGTATCGTTAATAAAGCTTACCGAGTAACCGTTCGCGTAGCGTCGGGCAAAGCCCGATAGCGATGGCTGGTGTTGGTAAGAAGCCCACAATCAACCTGACAAGGTGAGTGTGGGAGTATGTCACCTGAAACTATAATTATGCTGCTGACGGACGCATTACTTTTAGATTACAAACGCTGTCGGCGTCGGGCTTTTTTGGACATTTATGGAGATCCCACAGAGCAAGACCCACCCTCAGATTTTCGGCTGAAACTGCAACAGAAAAGCCGAGACCATAAACAACAGATTCTGGCTACTGTGCCCCACCACTCACCCCGCTACCCCAGAACAGATTGGCACGCTGCTGCACAGGCCACCTTGAAACTAATGCAACAAGGGACAGAGTACATTTCTGGAGGGGTACTGTTGATGCCAACTGGTGACGGGGTGACATTGCTATGTTTTCCTGATTTGCTGGTCAAACAGCCGGGACGTTCTAATTTTGGTGATTGGATCTATGTTCCCACCACCATTAAGCTCAGCAAACGGCCCAAGCCAGAGTATAAAATCCTTACCGCTTTTCGTGCTCAGCTGTTAGCAGCAGTACAAGGACAGTGGCCGACCACTGCCTCATTAATTTTGCGTAACCAAAAGTCCTACACCGTGGTAATAGAACGATGGGTACCACTGATGGAACAACTGCTATCGGAATGTATTGAGACTCTATTGCAGCGACAAGAACCAGAGGTGTTCATTTCCCGTCAGCGGTGTAGTCTTTGCTGTTGGTATCACAGTTGTTATGCGATCGCTAAATCTGTAGAGCACATTTCCCTATTGCCTGGAGTAACACCCAGCCGCTATCGGGATTTGAAGGCTTTGGGAGTAACCACAATCGAATCCTTAGCCACGTCCACAATTAGTGAATTAGAGCCAAGCTTTGGTAGCTTAGTAGCTTTCCAGCTGGTGCAGCAAGCCCAATCTCAGGTACAAAACCGGGTGCTGCTCTATCCCAAACACTACTTTAGTATACTTGAATACCAACAACTAGAGCGAGGGAATGGTAATGCCAAAATCTCGGCAGACCTCCCGAATCAAAACTCTTTACCAACAGCATCTGTTGAGCTTTATTTTGATATTGAAGCACAGCCTGATTTGCCCCTGGAGTATTTGCTAGGGGTGTTGGTGATTGATCGACGCACTGAAACTGAGACCTTCCATAACCTATTCGCAGAACATTCTTGGCAAGAAGGATTCATCTGGCTACAATTTCTAGACTTAGTTGAGCGTTATCCAGATGCCCCAATCTTCCATTTTTCCAAGTATGAAGTTGATACGGTCAAGCGCTTAGCAACCCTTTACCAAACTCCACGACATATAGTTAGACCCCTGCTAGATCGTTTCGTGGATGTTCATCAAATAGTTATTGATACTGTGACCATGCCAGTGGAGAGTTATTCTCTGAAAAATCTGGCTAGATGGTTGGGGTTTGAGTGGCGCGATCCGGATATGACTGGCTCCGAATGTGTGTGTTTGTATGACCAGTGGTTAAAAACAGGCAATCACTCTATTCTCGAAATTATCCAGCGCTACAATGAAGATGACTGCCGCGCTACATATCACCTCAAGCAGTGGCTAGTCAACTTTTTGTCCAACACTTTGCCCAACACTTTGCCCAACACTTTGCCCAACACTATTAACTTTCAAAACTTAGCATGAAGTTATGCAACGATTTTTTAAGTTATTAGCTTTTGTGCTCTAGCTTACACACACAATGTATAGCTAGATGCTAAATTAAATCTAAAGGGGGCTTTCGCCATCATTGGATGGAGGGGAGCCCTCTCTAGAATTTTTAGAGGTCTGGAATTTAGAGGTCTAGAATTTCTTTTATAAGAGGTGATTAATATGCTTCCACTTTTTCTAATTCTTCTGGTAACTGCCCTAGGGAGCATCTTGATATCGTTGAGAGTCTCTCACGAAATCCCTCGCCTATTGGGAGTAGGCAGTACCATTGTCTGTCTAATATTTGGTTTTGCTATGGCACCTTGGCCAGTACAGGTTTTGATGCTCCTATTAATTCTTAGCCTGGAACGATTTTATCCATTCAGCAGAACAGCTTCAGAGGCAATCTTAATCTCAAAAGTCTCCAATACCAACACAGAACGGTGATTCTGCCATAGCAATAGCAGTAAATAAGGTTTTTGGTCTTGAAAAAAAAAATAGTGAGCCCTAGGGTGCGTGATTAGCCCACCCTATTGCGTTAGCGCTGGGATAGGTTATACTGGTTCCAGCCATAAACTGAGCCTTCGGTCATTGGTCGAGGGTAAGCTCAAGGCAAATCGGCTGAGAGCTCAGAGGTCTAAGGTGACTGCTCAAAGTATTTTTCGGTTTTTTTAAAAAAAAGCCTTGACAAATACACCAGTCATACATAATAATAGTAAATGGCTCGGAGATTGGGACTGTAGTTCAATTGGTTAGAGCACCGCCCTGTCACGGCGGAAGTTGCGGGTTCGAGCCCCGTCAGTCCCGTAGAAAAAATGTAGGATACTATCGACTGCTCATAAAGATGATCCTAAAGATGATCTAGTTAGGGTAGTTGATTGTTGCAGGTACAATAGAGACGAAAAGACAATAGTAATTAGGTTCTTAGCAATCAGCTGTGACAGTTAGAGTCCGTATTGCCCCAAGTCCAACCGGAAATTTACACATTGGTACCGCTAGAACCGCTGTATTTAACTGGCTATTTGCCCGTCGCCACAGCGGTAAGTTTATTCTGCGCATTGAAGACACCGATCAAACGCGATCGCGAGAGGAATATACCCAAAACATCCTCGATGGTTTAAGTTGGCTGGGACTGGAGTGGGACGAAGGACCATTTTTCCAATCCCAACGTCTTGACCTTTATAGTGCTGCTATTCAACAACTCTTAGACCAGGGATTGGCTTATCGCTGCTACACCACAGCTGAGGAACTAGAACAACTGCGGGAAGCTCAAAAGGCTAGAAAAGAAGCACCCCGCTATGACAATCGCCATCGCAATTTGACACCAGAACAACAAGCAGCATTTGAGGCGGAAGGGCGCAAGCCGGTGATCCGCTTTATGATTGATAATGACCGGGAGATTGTTTGGAATGATCTCGTCCGAGGTAAAGTCACCTGGAAAGGCAGTGACCTTGGAGGTGATATGGTCATTGCTAGGGCATCTCAAGATAATGGTATCGGTCAGCCTCTCTACAACCTAGCTGTGGTGGTGGATGACATTGATATGCATATTACCCATGTCATTCGCGGTGAAGACCATATTGCTAATACTGCTAAACAGATTTTGCTCTATGAAGCCCTAGGGAGTGTAGTGCCAGAATTTTCCCATACACCTCTGATTCTTAACCATGAGGGACGGAAGCTATCCAAGCGCGATGGTGTAACCTCTATTTTTGACTTCAAAGCCATGGGCTTTACCCCTGAGGCGATGGTTAATTATATGACATTGCTGGGATGGTCTCCCCCTGACTCTACTCAGGAAATCTTTACTTTGGCTCAAGCCGCTCAAAAGTTCGGTTTTGAACGGGTGAACCCAGCTGGGGCAAAGTTTGACTGGGCTAAGCTGGATTGGATTAATAGTCAATATATCCACCAGATGAGTGCATCTGAGTTAGTGGACTTGCTGATTCCCTACTGGGAAAGTGCTGGGCACAACTGTGATCCTGTGGAAAATCGCCCTTGGCTGGAACAGTTGACTGCTATGATTGGGCCAAGTTTGACTCGCTTGCCAGAAGCAGTAGATATGACTCGGATGTTCTTTACTGAGTCGGTTGAGTACACTGAGCAGGCAGTAGAGCAGCTCAAAAAAGCTGGTGCTAGTGAGGTGGTGCAAGCTATTCTTGAGCAACTCGGTAATTACCAACAGCTGAGTCCAGAGGAAGCTAAGCAGATTATTAACCAAGTCACAAAAGCGCAAAAGGTCAAGAAAGGATTGGTTATGCGATCGCTTCGTGCTGCACTAACTGGGGATGTCAATGGTCCTGATTTGATTGAATCCTGGGTACTGCTTCATCAGCGCGGGTTTGACCAAACTCGCTTGAAGGAGTCATTGCTGAAGGTGGCATGATCCCAACCGATAGGTAACTGATGGGTTACCGATTGGTAACCCGTTTCTGATCCTGTTTGGGTCAATTCTTTTACCCTGAGCCGAAGTTACCTTGTCCAAAGTTCCCGACAACCCACTAATAAATTTTGGCTGTTCCATGAAAACTTTCAAGGGAGTAAGCCAAACTTATTCTAACTCTGAGGTCGAAAAATCTAATGAATTAAAAAGCTAAATTAATTTTAGATTTAACGAGATATATTTAAGCTCTTGACTGAGATAATCTGCCCACAAATTAGGTTTTATCTGATACACAGACAGTAGTGCGATCGGACGAACAATTATTCGCAGACGTACTCATTATAAAGCGAATCGTATTGACAAGGAGAGTCATCATCGCCATAGTAAATACTAGTCCAAAACGGACTGTCTTCTATCAATAAATTGCAATCCCTCACGTCATAAAGCCTCAGATATTCAGGCTTGTTTGTTTCCACCATCTTTTGGAGTTTAGAACAGCGAGCTTTTTGAAATTCAACAGATTTTTGACATTCAACAGATTTTTGACATTCAACAGATTTGAGTTTGTTCCGCTTTTTTTCTAAAGCCGAGTCACATTCTTTCACATCTTTACCCTTACTCACTCGACTGTAAAAACACTGAGCCAGACTTTCTTCAGTCTGACTTTCTTCAACCAGTGCTTGTGCTTGACCGGGGGCAACGCCCTCAGCGACGGCGATACCCAACAATAGCGTGCTAGAGACCATCAGGATTCCTGACAGCAGCAAGGAAAAAAGACGTTTCATCAAATACTTCCTTTTTTTTTTATTAAGCCAATATGATTTTATCACAACCGTTTGCCTTAGTTGCAGCACAGGAAAACTTATGTGTATCTAGCGCTACTGTTATACTAATTGGGTAAAACTCAGATCTTGCACCAAAAAAAGTGGCGGTGAGAATAAACGGCTGAATTGGGTGCATCTCATATTTGTAAAAAAGTTGGGTAGGGTGCGTTAGGGGGGCCTCATTTTCCGCCTCTAGCCTTTGGTTATGTTGCTGCCCGTAACGCACCACGGTGTCAAACAGCAAAAATGAGATGCACCCGCTGAATTGATTGTGGTTAGGGGATTAGAGGCCGTTATTTATCATAGCTAGAGACAACTAATCAAATACCTTTAAACATTCTCTGTATTCCCTATAGTTTGGGTAAAAACAATTAGTTCACGCTTAGAAGATGTATGTTTTACTGAAGAAATTACTGAAATCACTTTTTTGCTTAACCCTTCTATTATTAAGCAAGGCCATTACAGACTATTTCGTAAATTTTTCAGGATAAACCATCTATTTGAACTAGATGCCAAATTGCTCTTTAATACCTTGGATAAACGTCTTATCATCCAATTCTTTTCGATTAGCCACCATCATCCTGGCATCTTCGCCAGCAGTATATCGCAATTTATCAGTGCCATCTGTTGCTGCTTCATAAATCACGTTAGCGACAACGCTAGACTCGGAGGCATTCTCAAGTAAAGATTCCATAGATTTGAACACCTTACCAATTAATTCTTGATACTCAGTTAGGCTTTCATCGTTGTTAAAGTCAAAGGAACGACCAGCAAAATCGGTTTTAATCACTCCTGGTTCAACAATTTTCACTTTGCAGCCAATTGCTTCCATTTCAAAACTCAGACCTTCGGAAATCCCCTCAACAGCAAATTTAGTCCCGTTATATAATGAAAATAATGGAAAACTCCTTTTGCCACCAATCGATGAAATATTAATTAAAATACCATCTTTATTTTGTATAAAATGGGGTAGGATTGCTTTGGTTACATCTAAAAGCCCAATAACATTAACATCAAATTGTCTTGTTATCTTTTCCCTGGGGGTTGCTTCTAAAGTACCAAAAGCACCATAACCAGCATTATTTACCAAAACATCTATTTTGCCGAATTTTTCAATGCCTAACTCAACGGCTTTTGTAATTGAATCTTGGTCTAAAACATCTAGTCTTGTCACCAACACATTATCAAGGGTGGTTAGTTCTGTTTCCTTTTCTGGAGTTCTCATGGTCGCAACCACGTTCCAACCCTTTTCCTGGAACAATTTTGCAGTTGCTTTTCCAATACCGCTGCTTGCTCCTGTGATTAAAATTGTCTTACTCATTTTGGCTTCAAACTAATTTTTGTGATTTGACGACGACAATTCACGCTTGAATGTCGATTCAGTTTGATCTTATACTAAGGAAACGGTAAATTTCACTAGCAAGTTGCGCCAAACTACATGCAAAGTGCGCCAATAAAGAATTAACCTTATGTAACAAAAAGGGAAAAGATGACTGTTGTAAAAAAACAGATAATGTATAAGGTACTCCCGACTCCCGACTCCCGACTCCCGACTCCCTAAAACCTAGAACGAAAGTACCTCACAGCAATTGAGAACTGCTATAGCTCATGCGCTAACTACCACTTGTCCTACAGGATGAGCCACACAAGTCAAAATCATACCTTCGTTCCGTTCATCCTCTTGGAGAGCATCAGGTTCCTCGTCATACTCGACTTTCCCTTTTAGAAGCTTTTGCTTACAAGCACCACAGGCTCCCATGCGGCAACCGCTCGGTAATGCCACCCCTTCTTGTTCCGCCACATCTAGGATCACATCCTCTGCATCACAGGTGACTTCTTTCCCAGACTTAGCAAAGACTACAGTTGGTTCTGAACAGGTTGATGGTGATTTCACTAAATGTAGTTTAGGACGAGCTTCGGCTGTGACTGGTGTAGGAGTTGTTGTTGCTGTTGCTGTCTTTTTTGACAACTTTTTGCCACCAAAACTCTCTTCATAGTAGTTCTCCATCGGGAAGTCTAGACCGGCTAGCATGGCTTTCACCCCTGCCATAAAGGGATTCGGACCACAGACATAAATAATGCGATCGCGAAAATCAGGAGCCATCTGTTGCACCATGGCTTGATTAAGTCTTCCGGTATAACCCCACCAAGCTTGGTCAAGTTCTGGACGAGTGGTGGTAATAGCTGGCTTAAAGTTGGGGTGCAAAGCCGCCATCAACTCTAATTTCTGACGAAAGATGATATCTTTTAGGCTACGAGCGCTGTGAACAAAGACCACATCCACATCAGCCCCAATATCACAAAGCCACTCAGACATCGACATCATCGGAGTAATCCCGCTACCTGCTGAAATGAACAGCAGTTTATTAGCAGAATGGTCAGCACAGGTAAATTTCCCCATTGGGCCATTTAATCTCACCTCGGACCCAACTTTGATGTTGTCGTGCAACCAGTTAGACACCAAACCGGCTGGTACATCAGGAGCATCGGCTGGTGCTGGCACTCGCTTGACGGTAATTTCCAAAGTATAAGGACGTGAGGGGGCCGAAGAGATGGAGTAGGAACGCTTCACTGGCTTGCCATCAATCTCCAAATCCAGAGTGACAAACTGACCTGGCTTGTAGCTGAACAACATTGGCGGATCCGCCACAAAGCGAAAGGTCTTGACATCATGGGTTTGATCAATGATCTGCACACAGCGGACAGTAATCTCACCCTTAGTCCACCGCTTCATCCCAGTGCTATTGCCATCTACCACTAGGTTTTGTTGCTGCTTATAATCATACTGCTGTAGTGTTTTGACCAGCAGCACAAAGTCACCGATGCGGATAATATCCTCTTCCCTCAGGAGCCAGTTCTGGTTAACATCCATCTCCTCATTATTGATCCGAGAGCCATCGGTGCTACCAAGGTCAGCAAAGTAATACTGTCCCCCTTGGCATAGGATTCTGGCATGTACACGACTCACTACAGGACTATCCAGAACTAGGTCACAACTCGGGTGACGACCAATCAGATACTCACCTTGAATCCCAATTTCCGGTTTCAGGGTTTTTTCCTGTAACTCGTTGGTTTGAGAGTTGATAAGTATAGTTTTCAGCATGTTTCGTGTCACTCCAGATTACCGCAATAATCGGTCAATTGTGTCAATTACTCAGGACTTACCCATAAACTCTGCCGCTAGGGTGCGTTGATAACACACCATACTATATAAGTGCATTTGCATTTGTAACCAATTTGGCATAAGTCCTGGTAATGAACTATGAGAGGATGATGTGTGCTAACTTCAGCTGCGACCCGTGGCGAATTTAATTCTTAATGGTAAGAGCGCACCTAACATTTGAATTAACACTTGATACTAGCATCATACTTAGTACCCTTGACCTCTCGCAAAAGTTCAGTGTTGGACACATGGCTATATACTTCTCAGCCTTTTGGTAATTTTTTATGCAACAGCATTTTCTGAGAGCTCCATGCTTATAGCAGAAGTCAGAAGTCAGAAGTCAGAAGTCAGAAGTCAGAAGTCAGAAGTCAAACTCTTGCGCTTACTTAGGTTTGAGACTTTTGTCATCTCCTAACTACCCTAGCGACTGCTATACCTTAGAATCGCTACCAAGATTATTTCAACCCTGAAACTTTTGATATCATCCAACGTCTCTACTAGCCAGTGAGAAGTCAGGGTCTTTGATAATCTTGGCTGTTCATACTATTGATGTGTTCAGGAAGATTGATCTCCATGAAATATCCGATTCGAGTGTTATTATCACTCTTAACCCTATGTACTATTAGCTTAGGGACTAATAACGTATCTGCTGAATCTAATCAATGTAGGGAGATTCGTGCTGTACGTCGCTTGGCGATTCGCGAAAACTTAGATAGGGATAATCTAGCTACCCTAGAATATAAGTACTGTGGACAGAGTAACCGACGTTCATCAAGTATTCAGTCACCACGAAATTCCTCTCAAGATTGCTTCGACCTGACCGCCATGGCAAAACTAGCCAGCATGACACAAGAGGGAAGAAGCTTTTTGGGTACGATTGAAAGTTTACAGCAAGTTATATGCAATGGTCCTAGCCAAGGTCAGAGGTCTTCGTTAGAGTGGCCAAATGGGGAAACTGCCAAATCAGGGTCAAAATGGAAGTATCCCAACGGAACGACTGCCAAATTCGGGTCAAAATGGAAGTATACTAACGGAACGACTGCTAAAGTCGGGTCACAATTGAAGTATCCCAACGGAAAGACTGCCAAATTCGGGTCATCAGGTTCGTGGAAGTATCCTAACGGTCAGACTGCCCAATTGGGGTCACGTTGGTATAGCCCTAAGGGTAAGACTACTTCAGTGGATAGTTTACTGAGCCAGGGTTGTAGTATAGTTGGCACCACAGAATGCGATCGCATCCTCACACACATCAACCGCTCTGACCGGAACAGCTATAACCGGAACCGCTATGACCAGAACCGCTATGAAACCGAGACCAGAGACAATTTCTTGCGGGATTTGTCAATCATGCAAATTCTTGACAGGCTGACTAGAGTAGCTGATTAAGCCTCAGGGGGTAACAAGCAGCTTTTTAGCTCCTAAGGGTTTGAGTTCCTAGCCACTGGGTGTAGGGTTTACTGAATAATTAAGCCCACCTACTTAAAACCCTAGACTAGATTTATTGAGAACTGCTATAAGTCCCTAAACATAACTTTTGATAGCTAATAACTGACAGCTCAATCCTTAAAATTGAATCGCGACCAAGATTATTTCAATGGTGAAACTTTTGATATCATCCAACGTCTCTACTAGCCAGTGAGAAGTCAGGGTCTTTGATAATCTTGGCTGTTCAGACTATTGATGTGTTCAGGAAGATTCATCTCCATGAAATATCCGATTCGAGTGTTATTATCACTCTTAACCTTATGCACTATTGGCTTAGGAACTAATAACGTATCTGCTGAATCTAATCAATGTAGGGAGATTCGTGCTGTCCGTCGCTTGGCGATTCGCGAAAACTTAGATAGGGATAATCTAGCTACCCTAGAATCTAAGTACTGTGGAAATAGTAACTTACCTTCATCAAGTATTGAGTCACGACTAAATTCTTCTGAAGATTGCTTCAACCTAACTGTAATGGCAGAACTAGCCAGCATGACAGAAGAGGGAAGAAATTTTGTAGGTACGATTAAAAGTTTACGGCAAGTTCCCTGTAAACTTCCTAGGCAAGGTCAGAGCTCTTTTTTAAACTGGCCAAATGGGGAAACAGCGAAATTGGGGTCATCTTGGAATTATCCCAACGGTCAGACTGCCAAATTGGGGTCATCTTGGAATTATCCCAACGGTCAGACTGCCAAATTGGGGTCAAGTTGGTATACTCCTAAGGGTAGATTTACTTCAGTGGATGATTTACTGAGCCAGGGTTGTAGTATAGTTAGCACCACAGAATGCGATCGCATCCTCACATACATCAACCGCTTTGATCAGAACCCCTCTGACGGGAAAAACTCTGAGCAGAACCGCAGGAGCAATTTATTGCGGAATTTGGGAATCGTAAAACTTTCTTGGCTGAGTTACCAGGAGACTAACCAGAGTCAGTAATTAAGCCTCAGGGGGTAACAAGCAGCCTTTTTAGCTCGTAAGGGTGTGGAGCCAGAGCTTGGCACTGGGTTTGGGGTGTAGTGAATAATTGGAGCCGTCATTAAAACCCTAGGTCAGCGGTCAGCAGTCAGCAGTCAGTAGTCAGTGGTCAACTATCATGGTCATTTTATTCAAAAGCACCTCAAGTAGCGTGGCACAGGCTTTGGCCTTGGCCTTTAGGCCACGCTACGCGAATGGCCACGCTGTGCGAACGACGCTGTGACCTAACCCATAAGCTGATAGCTGATGGCTGTTCGCGTAGCGTGCGCGTAGCGCATAAGCTGATAGCTTACTTAATTAAGATGTAAGATCGCTATAGGCTCTATGGCCACGTGTGTGAGGATTTCTCTAAATGCGAGTTTTATTACTGTATCCGCTATTTCCGAAAACCTTTTGGTCTTATGACAAAATCCTTGAATTAGTTAATCGCAAAGTTTTATTGCCACCCTTAGGTCTAATTACTGTTGCTGCATTATTACCTCAAGACTGGGAATTTAAACTTGTTGACCGCAATATCCGAGACGTAACCGAAGCAGAATTTGAATGGGCAGATCTGGTGATAATCTCAGCGATGATTGTCCAAAAAACCGATGCCCTAAACCAAATTAAGGAAGCCAAACGACGTGGTAAATTAGTGGCATTTGGGGGACCTTATCCTACCTCTTTACCCGAAGAAGCAAAGAAGGCAGGGGTGGATTTTCTAATCCTAGATGAAGGAGAAATCACCCTACCTATGTTTGTAGAAGCTTTAAAGCGAGGGGAAACTAGTGGAACGTTTCGCACTACAGAGAAACCCGATGTCACTCAAACCCCGATTCCCCGCTATGATTTGTTAGAGCTTGATGCCTATGATTCAATGTCAGTACAGTTTTCGCGGGGATGTCCTTTTCAGTGCGAGTTCTGTGACATCATTGTTCTCTATGGCCGCAAATCTAGAACAAAGGAACCAGCCCAGCTTCTCAAGGAATTGGATTATCTCTATGAATTAGGCTGGCGGCGTGGTATCTTTATGGTGGATGACAACTTTATTGGGAATAAGCGTAACGTTAAACTACTTCTGAAAGAGCTAAAAGTATGGCAGAAAGAGCATCAGTATCCCTTCCGATTTAATACTGAAGCATCTGTAGACCTAGCTGCGGATTCCGAATTGATGGACTTGATGGTGGAGTCTAACTTTGATGCTGTATTTTTAGGGATTGAAACACCAGACGAAGAAAGCCTTAAACTAACTAAGAAATTCCAAAACACTCGCAGCTCTCTAACGGATGGTGTAGACAAAATAATTCGTGCGGGATTGCGACCAATGGCAGGGTTTATTATTGGTTTTGATGGAGAGAAACAAGGAGCCGGTTCCCGTATTATTAGTTTTGTTGAACAGGCTGCTATCCCTACAGCCATGTTTGGTATGTTACAGGCTTTACCCAATACTGCTCTGTGGAATCGTTTAGAAAAAGAAGGGCGTTTGCGAGATAACACTAAAAAAGATATCAATCAAACCACCCTAATGAACTTTGTTCCTACTCGTCCCATTGAGGAGATTGCTCAAGAATACATCGAAGCATTCTGGACGCTATACGAACCTGAACGGTATATAGACCGTGCCTATCAATGTTTTTTAAAGCTTGGCCCCCCTAAATGCAAAGCCCCATTCAAAATGCCGGATTTGGTAGATTTGAAAGCTCTGGCGACTGTAGTTTGGCGGCAAGGGTTTAAGCGCAGTACTCGCTGGAAATTCTGGCATCATTTATTTGGTATTTTCAGGCATAATCCAGGTGTGTGGGAACATTACCTTACTCTATGCGCTCACAACGAACACTTTCTTGAATATCGTCAAATTGTCCGGGATGAAATTGAAAGACAGTTAGTTGATACTAATCCTAAATTGATGGATAAAGAATTAATAGAGATATAGCAATTCTCAGCAACATTTTATGGATATTACTTATCCTTTTAAGGCAAGAGGCAAGAGGCAAAAGGCAAGAGGCAATAGGCAATAGGCAATAGCAAAGAGGGTTTTAAGCGATGCAGTGCTAAAACCCTCTCCCTCTACTCCCTCTACTCCCTCTACTCCCTACTCCCTACTCCCTACTCCCTAGAATGAAAGTCCATCACCCAATTAAGAACTGCGATCTATGGCCTTGATAGTTAAATCTCTCAAGGTGAAGGTGAAATCTAGTTTTTTGGTTGTGCTAATAAATTCAATGATGACTTCAGTAGCAACTGCTGTAGTCATCAGCACTAAATTCCGAGCTAATGGATAATCACAAACATCATCATTAACTGGAGAAGGTACTCGATAATTTTCATTCCAAATTATCTCACTGTAGTCTTCTGCTAACCCAACATGAAGACAAGGGGTTTGGGAATTATCACAGTAATCTTTTACGGCTTGACGAGCGACACTGTTATCAAAGGTGTCAATGACTAAAGTAGAATTAGTCAGTAATTGTTTGGTATTAGCTGTGGTTAATTCCTTGACCTTAGCCTCCAATTTTACCCCAACCGCTTGGTAGAGGGAATGGGCGAGGATTTTGGCTTTATGGGCACCAATATCAGAGCGGTAGTAGGGTTGGGTAGAAAGATTGCGCTCTTCAATGCGATCGCAATCAATCACCTTTAGCTTTCCAAACCCTGAACGAGCTAAATTTTCGGTAATATTGGCTCCAAGTGCTCCCGCACCACACACGGTCACGGGGTAGTCACGTAACTGGGCCATGACTTCGGAGGTACGGTAGAGTTGTTCGTGGAAAAAAATTGACATCATCCTAATCCCAATTATCTCGTGCCTCAATCACCCCAACCAAGGACTGTAAATCAAAATCGCGATCGCGTCCACTCAGACAAATCCCAGAACTGATTACAGTCAGATCCTGTTTAGATATCGCTGATATGTGGTGTTTACCGTCAGCAGTGCTCCAGCGCACCTGCCAGAATTCTCCCCGGTCATGGAACTGTTGCAGTGCTCCCCCACCCATTTCCAAAGCTTGTTCCAGCCTTCTGTGATCCCGTTGATGCAGAGCTTTACCTTTAAAATCTTTAGTCTGTTGTGTTACCAAGTCATAAACTATTCTCATTTCTGGTGTCAGCCCCTTTACATCCAGTTCTTCAGGTGGTGTTATTTGCTTTAACTGCTCTCTAAGTTGTTCTGCTAGTAAAGGATCTCCCTTACGGTCAAGCTGCTGAAACCACCAAGCCTTACCATCCCCACGAGCTACCACTTGTTCAAAGGCTACCCCGCCCTCTACCAGATGGATAGGAATAGGTTTAACCGTGCCAAAGCGCTGACGAGCATCGGATTCATTCACCGGATATCCTAGCCAGGTCTTTCCCGACAATTGATAAGCTAGTCGTAAACGCAACGGTTGGAGCAGTTGCCAATACTCATCAAGTTGAAACACATCTGGCTCTTCCACCACAGTTGCCACTTTCTCGTTGACTGGCTGAAAAATACCCCATCCTTCAAAGTTACGAGGCTTAGGGGAAAATGTATAAATCATTCCAGCAACACGAGTTCTTACCCGTCCCCCACGTACACAGGGAGCGAGGAATTGATTGTCACTCAGTTGCGCTTCCTTTGCAGCAATTTGATTGATGAGGTCGAGGATATTTGCCATCATTCAACTCCAAGGGGACTACCGTTATACCCGCGCTTCATGCGCGGGAGGGGAATTGGAGACTGGATCTGTTGCGCTTTTTGATAATCTATGCTAGGATTAAGGAATATTAATGCGCCTTTTAGGTGCCGGTTTGCGCGCAAGCTGAAAAGCCCCTGCTAGAAGCGTAGACCAAAATACAAGTAAGCTCAATGATTTGATCGGAGAGTCTAGAGGCTGTTTGGTTCAGCCGTTAAGAGTTTTTACTCTTAAGAATCCCAGCTCCTTTGGAGCCGCTACGCGAACGCTATAATCGCTTGATTTAGCGATGGGAGTATCAAGATCCTGCTCTATTGTATACATATTGTATTGATGCAGTCGCTCATGGGGGAAACCCCCTTTGGGGGCGCTGCATCGCAATGTGCAAGTCGCCAGAGCAAAAGCGTTCGTCACTTAGAAGGAACTCCGCCGGTGAGTTACTACACACTCTTTAAATGATGGCTACTTCTAAGCCCACATTCCGGGTTCTTTGCGCCTTCCTCGCTTCACGCCCGCTACGTTAGAGTAACGGTACTATTCCTCTCGTACTAATGTATGTAAGCTCTGGCTGTTAGGGCACACAAGTCGTTAAAATTTATTCAAATAATCACGACTACTTATCATTTAATCACGACTACTTATCATTTCGCACCGGTAGCGGTGTCTCCAGAATCTCCATCAGTAACTCTAGCCGTGACGGACGAGTCATCAGTGGAACCAGGTTTGGTAGAGAATAGTAATCTCCAGCAAAGGTAAAGGTTTCTACTGGCACCTCTTGCTGCTTCAGTGTAGTTTCCACCCAGTCGTAGGAGTAACCAACTCGGACAATAATCACATTGGGCATCAATCCCAATTCACGAGAGTAGGTCTTGTAAACTTTACCAAAGTAAGGTGCTGTGTTTTCACCTTCATCGGTAACCAAGATAATCTGGTCAACCGCCTGCTTTCGAGAGCGCATTACTTCTAAACCACAACCAATGCTAGTTCCACCCCCTGCTTTGATGTGCCTGAAGGCACGTTCCCAGTCACTCAACTCTTTTCCTTGAGCCTTAACTGGGTAAGGCATATTATCGAAGGCATAGACAAACAGCTCAGCTTCAGTAATACCAGAGATTAGGGCTGCCAGCCGCTTACCAACTTCAATGGCTTTGTCCATTGAACCGGACTTGTCCACTAGTAGAGCAGTGGGCTTGGTAATGGTACCCTTGCGCTTTACTTGCTGATTGGTAACTTGTTCTAACTTAGCAAGAGTTTGAGTATCTAACTGAGCAGCTTCAGCAGCAACTTGTGCCTTGAACGCAGAAACGCGATCGCTTGTCTGTGCCTGTTCTAGCTTTGCCTCAATCAACTCCTTGACCTGTGGGTGTTCCATCGCACCCCGCCCTTGGAGGGATTTGAGATTATTAATTACCTCTTGGGGTGTCATGGAATTGATTAGTGCTACCAACACCGTAGGAGTGACAGAGCGCACAGCACCAATGGCGATGGTGTAGGGAATCTTATGTTCAACAATCAATTGCGCCTGTTCAGCAGCAGTTTCCGTTTTCGCTAACTGCTTGAGTATCCAAGCTAAAGAACCTTCTGGAGGATGATCCTTAAATAAGACTGCATCTGCTCTAGGGCTAGGCTTAATATGTAAACTAGCATAGAGATGCTTCATCGCCTTTCGACCCCGCAATGCTGCTCGGTCAAACAATGCTGGAGTCTTTTCCCGTGTTTTAAGGTAGCGCCGCACTGCTGTCCGAGCCGAACGAGGCACCTTATTGCGCTGCTGCTTCATAAAATCCACTACTCGTGCCACCTGGTAGGGTGGGAATTTTTGCAGCATCACAAAGCCAGCATCTCGGTGTTCAGTCAAATTGCTAGTCAACAAATGACCTAAAAACACTTCTTTGTGGTCACGGACATCCCCGTGATTTTCGTACCAAACGGCTAAGTGACCATAAAAAATTGGGTCAATTTCTACCATCAGTTGGTGCAATTCTGTTACTTGCTCCAGCTTACGATGGGGTGTAGTCAATAAACTGTTTAGTAATTCTAAACGCAGGTCACGCTCTTCAGTTTTCATAGGATTCACCTCCTATGGTCCTATGTAATTTCTTGATAAATTTATAAGTTACTTGGTTGTTTGGTTGTTTGGTTTAAGGTTGAAGGTTGTTTGGTTTAAGGTTGAAGGTTGTTTGGTTTAAGGTTGAAGGTTGTTTGGTTTAAGGTTGAAGGTTGTTTGGTTTAAGGTTGAAGGTTTACTAAAAATCAACCTTAAATATTGTAAATATTATCCACTAGTTTAGTAGCCTTGTTTCGGCTTCTCAAATTCAAATACTCGATAAAGATAAATTATTAACAGACATAGTTACATCCAGTCAAGAATAAATAAGGCCAATAATAATTATAACAATGGTAGCTAATACTAGCTTCTTTAACTCATTAATCGGGGATATTAAGCTAATAAAAAACAAGAATTAATAACTAATTAGATGTGTCATGATTTAGTAATTTAGGAATCCTAAATGAATGAATTGTGATAATTTTGTTTCCTAATCCGTACTCCCTACTTCCTACTCCCTACTCCCTACTCCCTGTTCCCTATTCCCTGTTCCCTTTGCTATAAAAGATTGAATCAATTCGCGCAAGTTCAGAAAGCTGTTGTATCACACACGGGATTTGAACCCGTATATTCTCGATTTAGAGTCAAGTGCCTTTCCATTTGGCGAGTATGAAAGCTTTCCGGGTCAGGGCGCGAAAGTGACTCAGTTAATTTTAAAGTTGTTTGGTTATAGCAGCTGATTTCCACTAGAATTAGGGTCCCCGCGCAAGTCAGTAAAGCTTTTAATAAAATGATGCTCTATCCATTTGAGCTACAGCGGCAAATAGCGCCGCTGATAGGATTCGAACCTATAACCTTCCGATTCGTAGTCGGTAGTATGTAAGCTTCAGCGGTTAGGGCGCGGGGGGAAATTTGGAACAATTGCTCCTGTGCAAGTTATAGCAGAAGTCAGAAGTCAGAAGTCAGAAGTCAGAAGTCAAACTCTTGCGCTTACTTAGGTTTGAGACTTTTGTCATGTCCGCGCCTGCCCTGGCGACTGCTATAACAAAAGCTTTGTAGGCTTCTTGAGATCAGGGCACAGGACAAAAGGTTTAACCTAACACCTTTTAACCATAAACCTTAACCATAAACCGCTTCAGGTCTGATAATCAGATTGCGGTTGGTACTGCGGTCAATGACATAAGAGGTAAAGCGCTCTGGGGCTACATCAAAGTACTTCGCGAGTTGCTGTTTAACAGCAATATCGTTCATACTTTTGGCTATACCCAGCTGACCTTCAGCAATGTCGTAGGAACGACCTTCAAACCGAACATGAATCATTGGGCATCCCTCCTTGTAGCGCGATGTTTTCTCTTTAACCTTACTTTTATACTACATGTATATTACAAATGTGTCAAGTCCTTGGCACTAAATTTTTTAGGACTTAGGGATAAATGGTATATTTAACTTATTTAACCCTTAAAAGCAGGGAAATTCATTAGACCTTATACTAGGGACGGTAACTTGGGGCTGATATCGTTAGATTGTTCGCGACCCGATTGAAGCTCAACTAGGCGAGTGTTTATCTTAGGATTTAATATTATACAGTAAAATTTTATTATTTAATACAATCCAGCTCAAAATATTGAAATTAACTTTCAGCAAGCAATAGATGAGCAACTTTAAGGATCAAGTGGCACTAATCACAGGAGCTTCCTCTGGCATTGGAGCAGCTCTTGCTCATGAATTAGCCCGTGAAGGAGCCAATGTGGTACTCCTAGCTCGGCGAGCAGAACGATTAGAAGCCATAGCTTCACAAATTGATCCTAATGGTCAACGTGTACTTGCTATCCCCTGTGATGTGACGAAGGATGGTGAGCTTGATCAAGCGGCAACCTTTGCCCGTAGTAAGTTCGGCAAAATTGATATCGTTGTTGCTAATGCTGGCTGGTCTTTGAAGGGTAATGTGGAAAACCTCAGGGTGAATGACTATCGACGTCTGTGGGAAACCAATGTTTTTGGGGTACTGAGTACCATCTACGCGACCTTAGATGACCTCAAGAAAACTCAAGGAAGACTGGTCATTATTAGTAGCGTAAAAAGTTACGTTGCCTTGAGTGGCGATTCTCCTTATAGTATGAGTAAATTTGCTATCCGGGCTTTGTGTGAGTCGTTGTCTCAGGAGTTGGCTCCCCATGGGGTGTCGGTCACACACATTTGTCCAGGATACGTTGCCACTGAAATTCGTCAGCTAGACAATCAGGGAATTTGGCATTCAGACTGGCAGGATCCTATTTCCCCCAGGCTTCTGATTTCTGCTGATCAAACTGCCAAACAAATTGTTAAAGCTATTTCCCGACGACAACGGGAACAGGTAATAACAAACTATGCCAAGCTGATTGTCCTGATCAAACGTCACATGCCTTGGTTGCTCTCATGGCTGATTTCAAAATTCCAAATCAAGGTAGCTGCTAAGCCGTCACCAATTAAGCACTAATATTTTTTACTATAGCAATTATCAGCGACGTTTGGGCGTTGCTGAATTAAGGAATGAATGCGCGATTATCTGATTTTATTACAGCCCCCTAAATCAGCAACGCCATGAGATGACCCATTTACCAGAAAGTTGTCTCTGACTACCTGTTGCATGCACTTAGCCATACCTTTAGCAACCTGAAACTAATTACCATATCCCTTTTTCTTGCCATAAAAAACTGTTTTAAACTCTAGAAAATCATCGGTATTTGGACTATAAAGCGTATAAGTAGCCTTTCCTGGTTCTTTGCCTACATTTCCTACACCAACAACTCTTCTTTTGGGTGCAGTAATAGTTTGCACGGGTTGCTGGCGATCTAAAGTCATCACCGAACTATTTACTGAACCTCCTTGTAGTTGATATTCAAATACTTGACCCGAACGACCACAAAAGAGATAATTTGCCTGGACTCTTTGCAAGCGGTCTAGCATTTTCCAGGGTAGGGTTTCGGGGGTTAACTCATCGCTGACGCTAACAGTGCTACCGTGAATTAACAAACAATCTAATTCAAAGAAGCCAAAATGACAGTTGCGTAACCACTGTACGGTTTCGCGAGATACCGAATCCCAAAGAAGTTTAGCAGTTTCTTTACCAAAGCGCTCGATTAATTCTGTCGGTTCTGGTGTCGAACCCAAACCGTGTAAAGTAAAGCATTGTTCTTCCCACCAGCCTACGCATACTTGGGGTTCTAATTCTCTAGGTAAAGGATTCTGAATTCGTTTAATTACTTGTTCGCTATCTTGGTTAGCTGCTACGATATCGCCCAGAATATACAATGCTTCCACCTTAAAGCGCTGGCGTTTGATATCTGCCAACACTGCTTCGTAAGCTGCGATATTTCCTTCAATTCCGCTTAAAATTGCCCACATTGATTTTCAATTTAAATATTTAAGTAATTTAATTTACCTCTCACACACATGAGTCGGATCGTCGGCTTTTTCAGCAAATTCCAAACCTCTAGCCAAACGCCAAGCGAAAATCGGTGGTAAACCAGCATCTAAGATGGCAGCGCAGGTTGTTTGATAGTCATACTCCACTTCCCGCAAGTTTACTGCTTGTGTTTCCGTATCATAGATAACATAGGTAGCATTGGGACGACCATGACGGGGTTCGCCTACCGAACCGACATTGATAATTCGCTTCAGGGGACTATTAAAACTTATGGTTGGTTGTTCGTTTCTACTGGGTTGACGAACTTTAACCTGTAATTGTCCAGAATCTAGGGTGCGGACATAGGGAAAGTGGGTATGTCCGCAAAATAATATATCTGCATCGCTGGAGAGAACTCTTTCTAAAGCAGTGAAAGCATCCATTTCGGGTAACAAATATTCGTGGTTGCTATTAGGACTACCATGTACGAAACAGAGATTATCTTCTTTGTAGGTATGGGGTAGTTGGGCTAAATATTCCCTAACTTCGGGATTGACGTGCTTATTTGTCCATTCGTGGGCGATTTTACCTCTTTTTTCCGCCAACAGGGAAGGATAACTACATTCACAAGCATTTAGTCCTTCTACAATATCTTCATCCCAACAACCCTGTACAGTGGGAATATCTAAAGAACGAATTTGTTCCACCACTGCATTAGGATAGGGACCATAACCCACTAAATCCCCCAGACAATAAATCTTTTCTGCTTTTTGTTCGTCAATATCCAGTAAAACTGCATCTAAAGCTGCATAATTACCATGGATACAAGATATCACTGCTATTTTCATACCACTTCTACCTCTACTTCACTTTCTAAAGACTCTTTTACTTGTTGTTGGTAATAATCAATTGCCGATTCGGGAAGACAGCAATCTTGGACAGTTTGAACAATTTCAGCTTTATCTAAATTACTACCTACTATTTCAAAACCACTAAAACGATCTGGTTTACCATTTAACCAACGGGGTAATTTTAAAGGTGTAAATGCTAATTCGGATTCCCCTAGTATGAAGTCACCATAATAAATTTGTCCATCCATTAGGTCGAAAAGTCCTTTTACCCGAGCTACCTCACCGTAAGCACCTTGAGTAAGTTCCAGCCAAAAAGTAGCTAAACTATCAAAATCTAAAATTTCCCCCGTCAAAACCCCCCGATGAATCTGCAAAGCTGTGGTTGGCTTAGTGATGTTATTTCCTGGAATAACTTCATCCGCCCAAGTATTTAACTCTGTACTATCTGTATCGCCGGGGATTATGGCTACTCGATGGGGGTTAAAAGTTTGCAGTAAAGGTTCAATTCCGGCTAAATCCAAATACCAGGGAATCTCTAGATAAGTAATGGTTTTGTGTAATTCCGCTTCTTCCCCTGTCTGATAAAGTTTTAGTTGAGGGTATTCACTTTGGAGATATATTGCATCAATGGGTACGGAATCGGTTTGAGGACTGAAATAACCTACAGGTTTATTGCTTTGGACTATTTGTTGACGAATCCAGTGGGTTTTACCGCCACCTGGAGGACTGGCGACAGCAATAATCATAAGCAGTTTTTTTTTATGACGATAATCATTGTATCAAAAAAAGAGATGAGCTTTATACCCATCTCTCATGCTGCCACGCGAATTAATTAATGCATTGAAGGGTTGTGGTGAATTAAACTCATAAACTCCTGACGGGTTTTTGGATCATTTGCAAATACACCTCTAACCGCACTAGTGGCAGTCCAAGAACCAGGTTTTTGGACTCCTCGCATTACCATACACATATGGCTTGCTTCCACTACTACCGCCACCCCTTTTGGTTTTAATAATCCTTGAAGGGCATCGGCAATTTGGGCAGTTAATCTTTCCTGTACCTGCAAACGTCGTCCGTACATTTCACAAATACGAGCAATTTTTGACAGTCCGATTACCTTACCGTCGGGAATATAAGCGACGTGAGCGTGACCGAGAATAGGTAAGATATGGTGTTCGCAGGAGCTAAATAGGTCAATGTCCCGAACTAAGACCATTTCATTGGTATTTTCGTGAAATACTGCCCCGTTGAGGAGTTCGTCTAAAGATTGATGATAGCCAGAAGTCAGAAATTTCAAGGCTTTGACCACTCTTTTAGGAGTATCTTTCAAGCCTTCGCGGTCTGGGTCTTCTCCCAATCCTAACAGTAAAGTCCGTACCGCTTGGCGCATCTCTTCTTCAGAAACGAGAGGTTGTTGGGTGGTATTTAGTTTTGGTAATTTGCGATCAATTTTATCAATCTGGTTGGGTTCGGACTTACCTAAGGTCATGAATTTGAATTAGATGAAATTAAACAGTAACAGAAGTAGCCAAGCAGTTATTTAACTTTTGGCGAAGTTTATCGGTATCTAAATGATAACCGATAAAGACTAGCTGATTAACAGGAGGAGTAGACCAAAGTTCGGACTTGATCTCGCTGCGCTGTCCGCAGAGTTGGAAAATGTGACGTAATGGTACTGGTTCCGTCGAATGTGAAGGAGATTTGCCTTGCAGGTCATGAAATAGGGGCATGCTGGAGTTAATAGAAGCCTTTCCTCAATGGTGGTTGTATGATCGAACTATTTTCCTACCCATGTCCTGGATGTGGGAGTGAGGATGTGTACCCTCACCACCGCTATAGTACTCAAAACCATGGTTTCCGTACGATTTATCATTGCCGAGAGTGTGACATCTATTTCAGCGAGACCATAGCAGCCGCCACTGGCGGGTCTGACCACTCCCCTGAGTCGGTAATCCGTGATTCTTAAAGCCATAAGGGTCAATATGGGGCTGAATGCCACAGCTATAACCTTCAGTGTGTCAAAAAATAGTGTAATTGATTGGAAAAGACGTTTAGCGGGTCTCAAACCTACCCTGATGCTTTATGCCCTGCTCCATCAGTTTATTCATCAGGAGATAGAAGGAGATGAGCTGTTGACGATTGTAGATAAAAACCTACCTGCTTCAGAATCACCACGGATGGACAATGGTCTTGATGGAGCGAGGCAGTCGATTTCTATGGGAATTGCACTGTGGACCGAAAGACCAACAGTTATTTGAGCAGGGGTTGAAAGTCGTGAGCGTTGGTGATTGACCAAACCGGAAGCCTCAATCTCTTAACCGATGGAGAACGACGATATGGCAACCTGCTGTTTGAGATCTGCCATGAGGTGATCCGCACGGGGCGACCGGGACGTCCACCAAAGGGGTTGCAAATTTCAATGCTTCTGGGGGACATCGTAACGAGCGCCTTTCGGCGTAAAACCAACACCTATGGGTTAATCTCGCAAAAACCTTCAAAGAACCCTTGATGTCTACTGGTTAGTACACAACTGTGTACGAGTTCATTTTACCACAAAGATTGTGCCTGCGGTGAAGTTAGGCATTTTGGAGGTGGGCATATCTTGGTCGCAGTTATTCACAATTCGATATGCTCTGTAAACAACTAATGTCAAAACTTTTCGCTTCTCACTCGGCGGAACCAGTGCCGACTTTCGGCAATCTTTACATTTTTTGTCCTGTACTTAGGTTGATTTAAATGGGAATGGTCAGATTGAACTCAGTGAATGGTTAGAATGCCTCGATAAGCGTTTGGATTATGATTTTTCTGAAGCCTTTATCAAGCTCATTGATGGCAATGAAGATGGCAAAATTGTGATAGATGAACTTAGACTATTTTATCAAGCTTACCAAATCGATACAACTCATATAGAGGAAGCTTTTGAAACTCTCGAGCTCAATCTTGATAGTTCTATTTATAAAGATGAGTTCAAACAAATCTTCGAACAATTTTTGTATAGTGAGGATGTGCAAGCACCTGGAAATTGGTTTTTAGGTGTTAGTTTAGCGAAGCAGCTCTGAAGTTTTGGGTAGTTTGTTACATTAGTCATTGGTCATTAATTATGGCTATTTAGTTTGAAAATTCCCACTCATGGTGAACCCTAGGGCGATCCGAACGTGCGATCGCACCATAAGAACCTGCCGCAAAGTTGAGACTTCACCGGACTGGAACCCCAATTTTCGGCAAACTACGAGCAATAATCACTAAGTGATCCCCAGACAGTAGTGTTTGATCTTTGGGGGGATTAATTAGGGTTTCCCGATCTCCATTGCTATTGCGCTCTATGGCGATCAAAGTTGTATCAAACTCCTCTTTCAACCGCTGAGCAGCTTCCCAGAACGAAATGTCAACCCACCTCTGTGGTAAAACAATTTTGTAGAATTGGTTTCCCACTTGCACAGTTAGCAACTCTGACAGCACGTCCACAGCCCCTAGGTTCCGAGCTGAGGTAGCAATTAAGTGACTGGCTAGTTCATCAACAACAACGACATCTTCAACGCCAGCTACTCGCAGTTGGACATTGTTTTTCCGGTCAAGGAGTTGAGCACAAGTGTAGATTCCGGGTTGGAGTTTTTCAATGGTCAAGGCCGCTAGGACTGTCCGTGCATCCCGGTCTTGGTCACTTCGAGGATGGGTAGAATCAGCCAGGAGGATTGCCCGTGAGGCATGATAGATCCCCACACTTTCGAGGACATCAATAGTCGTGTAATCACCAATATAGAAATATATTTGGGAACGGTTAACTCCCTTGAGTTCCGACTCTGGTGTGTCGGTAAACTCTGCCACAACCACCATTGGATAGTGCTTGAGCTCAGAGTCTGCCTGGAGTTCCTCAATTAGTAGGTGACCACCTCGGTTCCAGCCGCAGATAACAATGTGATTGCGCAGTTCATCTAGTTCCAAGTATTTCACCTCCATGACTGTTCTAAGTCGTTGCACCATCACGGCTGACACTACACCGGTGAAGACGGCAAACATGGTTAACCCCCCAATTACTACCATGAGGGTAATCAGACGTCCAGCATCAGTCTGGGGTTGACCACCAATAGGTTCTCCTGAGATTAGGGTAAAAAAACTCCACCATAAAGAGTCTCTTAGGGAAGCAAATGACTCATTCTGTCCTCCCTCCAGTAGATAAATCCCTAAAGCACCGACTAATGTAATTAAGCCGATAATCAGAAAAACTCCAATCTGAGCACTAATACTGGCAGCGAGTGAGGAAGAGATGCGGTTGAGGTTACGGTTTACCAAAATTCCGACTCTGAGCAGCCTTAACATCCGTAACACTCGCAATAAGCGGAATGCCCGTAACAAAGGCAGCACAGCAATAATATCCAGCCAGTAGTGACGCAAGAACCGACGTTTGTTTCTTGCCACTAGGTAGCGGATCGTTAGTTCTATGATAAATATACCCGTGAGTAGCTCTTCGCTTACATAGACCACTCCATGAATGAAACTTGCACCCTCCAGACTTGCTTCAAAAACCACTAGAACTACCGAAAGTAGAATTAGCAGAATGAGGGTGAATTCAGTTTGGGGAGCGTGAATGAACTGGTCAAGACGGGATTTGAGGGTTGATGACAAGTTAAAGTATTCTATATTAAATGGAATTTATTCCATTTAATATTAAGAATTTTTAATGTCCAATTTCCACAGGTTTTATCCTAGCCGGTTGTAGTACCCTCGAAAACTCTTAAGAGTCAGTATCAATTAACTCAATCTTCCTACCAGCGGGGGGATTAAACCTAGGCGGCTCTAGCTGAGTCGGTGGTTTTACGATACCCGACGGTGAGGTAACTTCCGGTGGTGGAACCACAATTGGGAAGGAGCGGGCTGGTGGTGATGGTGGTTTTACCACTGATGGTGGAGAGGGAACTGGTTTCGGGATCACCACTTGTGGGGTAGATGGAACCGGAACCGGTCTTGGTCGTCTTACGGGTACAGGAGGTGGAGGAGGTGGGGCTAAAATCTTCCGCCATGATTGCATTTGCCGTTGCGCTTCCTGGTAAGGGCGAGTACCAGACGGAACGATGTTTGCGATCGCAATTGCTTCAGAGAGGTTATAGGCAGAACGACTTCTGGCTATGGATAGGATTTTGTAACTCCAGCGATTGACTACTGTTCTCGCTTCGCTACGGGATTTGGTTGAGGTTGGCACTTGCCTAGCTACTCGAATCGCTTTTCTTAGGGCTTGTGGAGTTCCAGCCTCAGCAATTTGGTAAGCTTCCCGTAAACGCTGCTGACCCTCAAGTTCTAACTTCCAGCTTCTGACTTTGCTTTGGGCTTCATTGTACAGAGCCCGACCTGCCTTAATTTGTTCGGCAGTTGCCACGGCAGCATATAGATCACCCCGGATTGCCAGAGTGCGTGCTTGGTCTAAATAAGGTTGGTCTTCTTGCTGCTGGATACTTCTAGACCACTGATTAATTTTAGTTTGAGCTTCCTGGTAAAGACTACGACCTCGGGAAATTTTACGGGCTTCTTGAACAGCAGCTTGCAAAGAATCGATGCTCCCATAACTAGCCAGTTGTGTTGCCCGCTCCAGGAATGGTCTGTCTTCGATCAGCTGAATTTGACGAGTCCAATCTCGAATTTCGTCCCGTGCTTCCTGATAGCGGGGATTACCACGAGGGATCTGTTCCACTTCAGCCACTGCCAGTCTTAAGTCACTGGCTAAACCCGAGGTAGCATAGGTTCGGGCTCGCTCTAGTCGCGCCACATCTTCTACTTCTCGTTGCCAACGGCTAATTAATTGCTGCCCTTTCTTATATAGGGGACGTTCTGATCCGAGCTTTTGGGCAGATGCGATCGCTTCTTCTAAATCCCAGGTTGTACCGGACTCAGCACGAGATAGGGCATGAGCTAGGTCAATTAAATCCGATTTGAGTTCAGGTACTTTAATGGTTTCCGGAAGTTTATAGGCAATGTCAAGAACTTCGGACCATTTACCTTGCTCTAGCTTGTTCTGAGCAATCTCCACCAGCTTGTTGCCAGAGTCTTTTATTAAATCCTGAGCTTCTTTGTAGGCATAACTTTGCTCTGTGATTTCCTTAGCTTTTTCAATAGCTTTCAGAATCTTCTCTATATTGCCACTTCTACTCAGCTCATAAGCCTTATCCAGCTTAGCCGAGTCTTCCCGTCCCATTTTAATCTTATCCGTTAGCTGGTTATACTTAGCCGTAGCCCAGTAGTCATTGTCCACATAGGTCAATCGTACTGCTTCGCGAAATGCTAAGTTCCAGTTTGATAACCTCAACTGTTTTTCTGCTTGCTCATAAACTCCCTCTGCCCTTGACCAGATTTTCTGCCAACGTTTTACCCGTTTTTGTACTATCGCCCCAGCTACAGATTTTGAAGGAATACGTTTAGCAATCTTAAGAGCTTCATTGAACTGACCAGCTTGAAACTTAGCTTCCCCAATCTCCAGGATTGCCTGTGACCACTCTTCTATATATTGGTTAACTTGTGGGCGTAACGGGTGATCTTCGGGCAGGGCATCGACTAATGCGATCGCTTTTAGCAACTGGGGGACAGTTTCCTGATTTGCTGCCACCTGAGCACAAGATAGGCGCATCGATGCTGAAGCCGTTGGCCAAAACACAGCACGGCAGTTTGGTACAGCTGGCAACCTCAACAACATCATTGCTGAAGCAAATCCAGCACTACCGAAAAGCAACACAACTAAAGCTGACCAAAACTGCCAACTGTGAGGCAAGAGGTTTTTTACTCCAGTAGTTTTTCCTGAGCGAGCTTGTCTCGGGGGAGTTTGTGATTTGTTTAATCCAGAGTTAGCTACTGGTTGACCAACCCCAAATTTTTCAGATTGCTGGGGGGGCTGTGTCGATGGGTTTCCTAGGTCAGGATAGTTTACGCTCGGTTGAGTAACCGGTTCGCTATGGTTAGGTTGCCATCCATTAAACTTACCTGAACTTGAACCATTTGACGTTGGCCAACGGTCTGGAAATTCTCTATTTCTGGTCATAATTCACTTCCACACTCCCTACACCGGAAGACAGCAGGTTGTTTACAGCAACCTCAGTTGTTGAGATTTTACCCACCTTACACATATAGAGTCTACACCCTATCTTATAGTAGTGTTCTTATAATTCTGGTTGAGTTTATATGCTGATCCATATTTCTTGCAATCCTTTACAAGTCAGGATTCTCATCTTCCAGTTACAGTAGGAAGTACAGTAGCTACTCAATTTACAATTCTTTTATCAATTGAGAAAGTTGATCGGGATTGGCATGATAGACCTCTGAGCAAAAATGACAAGTTGCCTCAGCGCCACCGTCTTTTTCAATCATATCCTGAAGTTCCTCTTTTCCGAGCATTTTCAGAGCCCCCAACATCCGGTCAAAGGAGCAACCACAGTTAAAATGGAGCATCTGGGTTTCTGGAAAAATCACTAGCTCCATATCCCCCAGCAACTGTTCAAAAATCTCTGGTAAGGTCTGGTTAGCTTGCAGTAGCGGTGTAAAACCTGATAGTTTAGTAATGCGAGATTCCAAGGTTTGAACTAATGCCTCATCCGTTGCTGCCTTAGGCATAACTTGGATTAAAATCCCCCCAGCTGCAGTTACCCCTTGAGCACCTACAAATACACCAACTACCAGCGCTGACGGGGTTTGTTCCGAATTTAGCAGATAGTTAGCGATGTCATCACCTATTTCACCAGAAACCAACTCTACTGTACTGGAATAGGGATAGCCATAACCCACATCCCGAACCACGTATAGGAAACCATCCCTACCAACAGCACCACCCACATCTAATTTTCCCTGCTTATTCGGTGGCAGTTCCACCTCTGGGTTGTCTACATAACCCCGAACTTTACCATCTAATCCTGCATCTACCAGAATTCCACCCAGTGGACCATTGCCGTTGATCCGAATATTGACCCTCGACTCGGCTCGCTTCATACTAGAAGCGAGCAGAAGACCTGCAGACATGGTACGACCTAGGGCAGCCGTTGCCACATAGGATAGTTGGTGACGTTGTCTAGCTTCTTCCGTCAGGCGTGTAGTAATCACACCAACTGCGCGAATACCCCCTGAAGCTGCTGTGGCGCGAATTAACTGGTCAGCCATAGAAAACTCTTACACTTCTTAATATAATTAATGTTTATTTTACAAATTATCGAGAAAGTATCGAGCCCCTTGCTTGCCCTATCCCTTTAGCCTAGGGATGAAAACAACAGACGGGATTTATCCCATCTGTTCATTCACACTAATCACAAATATTTCCTACGAATAAGGACGATCTAACCAAAATGCTAGGAATCTTTCAAAAAAGTCATCTGAGGATTGAAGTCGAAGCACCACACACTGTTATCCGGGACAGTCTGCTCTATACGGAGCAACTGCACCAGTGGTTGTGGCCGGAGAATTTATCTTCCGAGTTACCCGAACAGCTAGATTTAGGATTGACCTTTACTTCTTCCATCGGGCCAGTAGCAGTACAACACAACGTTGAGCTTGTTCAGTCGAACTGTTTAAGACTGCTCTTGAGTCAGGGAATTGATGGTTATCATGAATGGTATTGGGGAGATGGTTGGGTACAATCTCGCCTCGAAGGGGTGTCTTTGTTACCATTGAATTGGGGTCAAACCTTAAGTTTGCTGAGGCTACGTCAGTTTGTAGAGCAGCATAGAGCCTCTGACTCCTAACGTAAAAATTGATCTAAAGCCGCCTTCAACTCCTCAATTTCTACCTCAATGTTGCCCTGCTCAGCGGCTCGACCGATACACTCGCTTAAATGTTCATCCAGGATAATTCGTGCCACTTTATCCAAAGCCCCTCGAACTGCAGCAATCTGTACCAAAACATCAGGACAGGGGCGACTTTCTTGCACCATAGTCTTAATCCCTCGAATATGCCCCTCGATTCGAGACAGGCGATTGATAATTCGCCTCAGAGATTCTTCATCATGGACGTGACCATGAGTATGTTGACTATGGTTGTGATTCAGCTCTTGAGTCAGGGCATATTCCCTATCTTTCGAGATCATAGCGGTTTTATTAGTTTTATTAGTCCAAGGTTAACCAACTTCCTGGGTATATCATTATTGATAATTCTTAGCCTAACTTGTTCGGGTCTCTTGGGCTGATCACCCCTTGAGGTCAAGCTCTCTCAATCTTCTGGAACTAGCCCAGGTAGTACCAACGTCATAGGAATAACTCTTAAAAGAGCGATTAGATGCTTGTAGCAACTAATCTACAATCCTAAAAATCTGCCTCGAAACCCACTCCTGGCTGTGGGTGGGAGGAATCTCAGGGAAGCTAGACTTGAGTTAGGGGTTAATGCTAAGGGTCAGCAACAACTGACTAGTAACCACTAGCCGCCAAGTAAATCCCATGCTTAAAGGTGGTGGGATTGGCTTAGCAATAATATTCCCCAAAATTAACCAGAAGAATACGATAATACTATGTCATCAACTAAATTTTCGATTTGGCTTCGCTCAATTAGTAACTATCTCTTGGCTATCTTACTTGGAGTCTTATTGACAGTTGGCGTTTATCGTGTATCTCCCTCCAAGGCTGCTCCTGTACCCAGCACAGACTCAGTAACTCCCCCACTGATCGCCCAACAACTGCTGAATCCACAGCTGGTGCGCCAGCCCCATCCTCCAGAAATTTATGAGTTAATCGAGGTGAGGGACCCTAAGGTTCAAGCTCACTGGCGGCAGGTATCTAACGGTTACGAACTAAGCGTACGCCAGTCCGTCCAGTGCAGCGTCAGAAAGGTTACGCAAAAGCCCGTGATTGTTGGGTTTCGTGCCTCAACATTATCCCCCCTTTGAGTCAACCTGATGAATTGAGGTCCTCGTAAACCAGTAAATTAACTCTTTTTAACAGCCTTTTATCATTCTCTTGTAGCCAAATATAGTCAGACCAATATGCTTCGGTAAAAGTGATTTTAATTCATAAATTAATTGTTTAATTGACTTTTTTACAGATTTAGCTTGTTCAATTGATTCTAAGAGATGTTCGGCATTGGTAGGATTGGATAATAAATATAGTGTTTCTTGCCAAGAGTTAAATTCATCTAAAGACATTAAAACAGCTTGTTTTCCTTGATCATTACATAATATAGTTGGTTCTACATCAAGAATGACCCGCTCGATTAGTTTATCTAATTGGTGTTTGGCTTGATTACTCGTAATTGCTTTCATTTTTAGCTAGTCAGAGTTACATACACCAGAAATGTAACAGAAATTAACTTTTTTTTGGTCATCCAAACCTACGGGCGATCGCATTATGAGTCCGATTTTGTTATGGTAACTTACAATATAAGAGAAAATCTTAGGGTAACAAGCATGAAAATCAAGGGTTTTGGGTGGTGCGTTCTTCATAATCGTGGGGTGAAGCAGCAGATTGCTTCAAGGAAGGCACCCTACAAGAGGGACGATCGCTACGAGCCAATTGGCATCAGCCTAGTTCTTCACCTAGGGTTTGCTGTGATGCGTGCCGGATGTGTAGAATGCGAACGGTCGCTCCTTCTTGCTCTTCCAATATGGTAAAAAGAATTCGATATGAATTACGTCCCCGACCGTAGAGTAATTGTCGTATTTATTGACTGAAATACTTATTCTCTCTTGCATTAGGACAACGTTTTGGAAATTGCGATAGAGATTCGATTGCTTGTAGCAATCCAGAATACCAAAGGCTAGCCTGGGTAGGAGATGTGACTTGGGATAAACGTAGGAAGGCGCTGTCGGCTTCCGCCTCTGCCACACTGGAAATTTCAAGAGGGTATTTCATGAATCGACTGGCAGGTTGTACTGGCGACGCTGCTCTTGGGCAAACTCAGCGAAAGACCGAAATCGACCTGCCTGGAAATCATTCAGTCCTTTTTGAATGCCCTTTATAGCCTCCNATCCTTCCGATTCTCCAAATTTACGCAAACGGGGCAAACATTGTCGCTGATAAAAGCTACTTAATGTAGAAATTGATACATTAAACTCTTCTGATAGGGTTTTCCAGCTAGTTTCTGGAGGCAAGCGTCGCCAAATTAAGACTTGGCAGGTGACCTCTGGATTACCTTTGATATGGGTAGTGCGTAGATCACTATCAACAGCCGCCCTTTCCACCCATTCCCTGACATCTTCGAGTAAGGTAGGCACGTCGGGTGGAGCGGCCACACTATTGAGCGGGTCAACATTTTGACCATTTTTACCCTTGCTAGAAGATACTGTCTTACCTTGTCCGTCTATAGTCTTGATGCGAAAGTCTTGGAGTCGTTTCTTCAAGTAGAAATTGAGCCAAGTGATCACACTGCCACGGCTAGAGTCGTAGGGATTACCGGTTTTGCCTTCGCAAATATTCTGGCAAAAGTAAATCCAGGTTTGTTGGAGTGCGTCTTGATAGTAGGGAGTATGTTCTTGCCAAAGCTTCTTAGTGACTAAACGAATAATTTTTGTTAAGTTTCTTTGACGGTGAGCGCTTCCAGGTGGATGACTACATGCTGCGGTCACTAGCTGGTTGAGCTGCTCATATAGTTGAGTCATAATGCGATCGCTCCGCCTTTGCTGATATTGCCTTTCTCCGAAAATACTATTTTCAAACAGGTATGCATATCTTATGCAGGGTCAGCCTTAGGTCTCTAATCTGAACTACTCCAGGATACTCGGAGTTTTGGTTAAGACTAACCCAGTATTCAGCTGTTGACAGTTTAGTTATTATGTGTTAATAACGAGGGACTAGAAACTCGGATTAACTTTATAACATAGAATATAAAACACTTAATAGTTAATAGTAAACATTAAAATACACTAAATAATTACTTAGTGTTAAAAAAAAACAATTGAATTCAAGTATTAATACCTAACACCTAACACCTAACACCTAACACCTAATACCTAACACCTAAGCTAAGCAGTGATGTTTCCCAATTCCCAAAAATTTCTGATCAAATTTTCGGGAATCTGTGGAAGACACCTTGTAGTAAGTAAGTAACGTAGCTTTACTAGAGCTTGTCAAACATCTTGGACAGTTTTTGACATATGTCTCTAGGATTTCCTCCCAGTTGATGTACAGTGGCGGTTGTGACAATGGTTGCAGCCGCTTTTTTTTTGGAGGGGAATGGGTAATGGGTAATAGCCACTGCTGTATTTAGGATTGTGCCAATGCGTTCGCCTAGGGGCTCTTTTGGAGGATCCCATGACCGATCACAGAATTACCTTAACATAACTTCATAGTTGTGCGATCCTGAAAAAAGAGTTATCAATAAACTCAAGAAAAGGTCAATGTCAGAATTCTCAGAAATAAAACGAGTAGTTGTAGTGGGTGCTGGATGGGCAGGCTTAGGCGCAACTCACCACTTAGCCAAACAAGGTTACGATGTCACTCTCCTAGAAGCAAGTTCCTATGCCGGTGGTTTAGTGGCAGGATGGAAAACAGCGGGTGGACGTTCTGTAGAAGGGGGAATTCATGGTTTCTGGTATCCCTATCACAACATTTTCAACCTGGTAAAGGAACTCCGACTCAATCCTTTCACTCCTTTCACCCGTTCTTCTCAGTATTCTCCTGCTGGATTAGAAGTCGAATCCCCTATCTTTCAAAATCAACCACGACTTCCGACGCCCCTAGGAACCTTCCTCTACACCGACTTCAAACGCTTACCCCTGATTGATCGACTCTCTGCCTTACCCCTACTCTATGCTGTTGTTGACTTCGATAATTCCCACCAGGCATGGACTAGGTATGACTCGGTAAGCGCCCGTGAATTATTTAAACAGTTTGGGGTTTCGGCACGACTGTACAAGGATTCCTTTGAGCCCATGCTGTTAGTGGGTTTATTTGCTCCAGGAGAACAATGTTCAGCCGCAGCAGCCCTAGGAATGCTGTATTACTTCATTTTGGCTCACCAACCGGACTTTGATGTGGTCTGGTGCCGAGGAACGGTAGCACAGATGATATTTAAACCCTGGGTGGAACAGATTGAGAAAGCCGGGGGAAAGGTACTTACCAATAAACGGGTCAATGACATTATCATAGACCACACAGGCAAGGCCAAAGGGGTGATCTGTGGTGATGAATGCTTTGAGGCTGACGCGGTGATTTTTGCTGTCAGTATCAATGGTATGAAGAAAATCCTTCAGAGTAGCACCATGCTCCAAAGCCGCAAGGAATTCCGGAACCTGATGAATTTAGGGGGAATTGATGTGCTATCAACCAGGCTATGGTTTGACCGCAAAGTTGAGATTCGCCATCCCTCTAATGCTTGTTTTGGCTTTGATGCCACCACGGGTTGGACATTTTTTGACCTTAATGCTTTGCACGATGAGTACCGGGATGAACCTGGTAGCGTGATTGAAGCAGACTTTTACCATGCTAACCAGTTGCTACCCCTGAGTGATCAGCAAATTATCCAGAAAGTTCAGCGTGACTTAGGCACCTGTGTTTCTGGTTTTCGAGAGGCAAATCTGATTGACAGTAGTGTGATTCGAGTACCGCAAGGGGTGACTCACTTTGCTCCCGGTAGCTATCAGTATATGATGCAGCGAACCACTAGTATTGAAAATGTATTTATGAGCGGGGATTGGATTGTCACTCGCCACGGTTCTTGGTCTCAGGAAAAGGCGTATGTTACCGGTTTGGAAGCAGCAAATTTGGTGATTAGGCGCTTTAGACAGGGAAATCTCGCCAAGATTATTCCTGTTGATGCTGATGAATTCCATATTCAGGTGACACGGAAGATTAATAAAACTGTACGGGAGTTTGGTCAGACGTTATTTAGTAATTTTTGGTTACCTTGATTTAATTTGGGAATTTTAGGAAACAGGGAATCGGGAATCGGGAATCGGGAATCGGGAATCGGGAATCGGGAATAGGGAATAGGGAATAGGGAATAGGGAATAGTTGCGTAGGGTGCGTGATAAGACGGAAAGCCTCTGATTTTATCGGTAGCCAGTATTGGGACAGTCCGTCCGAGGCAGGAAACTGGCAAGATGCCAGTTCCACAACAAGATGCCCATTCCACCCACCGCGTCAAACAGCATGCATTGAGATGCACCCTTTTATAAATAGGTAATGAACAATTTTACTGATTTTTCATTACCAAAAAAAACAAGCTTTTTAGTACTGTTCCCTGTTCCCTATTCCCTGTTCCCTTTTTAGTACTGTTCCCTGTTCCCTGTTCCCTGTTCCCTTTTGCTATCAATCCTATGTTCACAACCCAAATACAAACACTATAGTAGAGTAATGGAAAGCGTTCAGAACTCAGACAAGCTTGTTGTTACCTTCTACAAATGGGTAGGTATTCTGGTTTTGGTTTACCTACTGATTGTGGCAGTAGGGATAATTGGTACAGGCTTTAGGTCAGCTACTGGGGAGCAAGTCAAGGAATTGTTCAAGTTTGCTACTAATCCGTTTGCTGGCTTAATTGTCGGTACCCTAGCAACTGCTTTAATCCAATCGTCAAGTACAGTAACCTCGATTATTGTCGGTCTAGTAGCTGGTGGTTTGCCAGTGGCAACGGCTGTTCCAATGGTTATGGGGGCTAACATTGGCACCACCATCACTAATACACTGGTTAGTTTAGGACATATTCAAAATAAGGACGAATTTAAACAGGCTTTTGCTGCTGCAACCATCCACGACTTTTTCAATCTGATTAGTGTCGTTATCTTCCTACCTTTGGAAATTACCACTCACTTCCTGGAAAAGATTAGTCTGTTTTTAACAAGCCTGGTTGTGGGGGAAAACTCGATTAATTTAAACAACGTTAATCTGATTAAATTTGCCACTGCTCCAGTCACTGATAGGATTAAAACTGTCAGTAACATTTTACCAGAACCATTTAATGGTATTGCCCTGATTGTCCTAGGTATCAGTGTTATTTTCCTATCCATCTTTTTCATTGGCAAACTTCTCAAAACCCTAATGGTAGGACGAGCGAATGAGATGTTGCACACTGCTATCGGTAACGGTCCCATTGCTGGGATTGCTTCTGGGACACTAGTCACTGTAATTGTGCAATCTTCCTCGACAACCACCAGCCTGATCGTTCCCCTAGCTGGTACAGGTTTATTGAGTTTACAAGAAATTTATCCCTTCACCCTAGGGGCAAATATCGGAACCTGTATCACTGCTTTACTTGCCGCTACCGGAATAACGGAAAACCCTATCCCTGCTCTAGAAATAGCTACAGTGCATCTACTTTACAACACCCTCGGAGTTGTGATCATCTACAGCATTCCTGTTTTGAGACAAATGCCAATCCTGGGTGCAGAAACCTTAGCTGCTGTTGCTACTGAGCGGAAGTATTTAGCCTTTGTCTATATTGGAAGCGTTTTCTTCTTGATTCCGGTACTACTTCTGAGTCTATCGACGTGGCTGTAAGTATTCAGCTATCAGCTATCAGCTATCAGCTTTGAATGTAGAATGAAGAATGAAGAATGGAGAATTAATTCTTAATTCTTAATTCTTAATTCTTAATTCTTAATTCTGACAGACAACTTGGGGATTATTGCTAATCCAGTTGTCGATATCTTTTAAAACCTGATCGGGAATTTCCCAAGGAAACAAGTGAGCAGTATTGTCATAGCATTGCCATTGGCTATCCTTAAGATGTTGAGCGGTTTCTCGACTTGATGCTGCGGTAATATGGCGATCAGCAGCTCCTGCTAAGACCAGGGAGGGGCATTGAATCTGCTGTAAGTCTGGCAAACGGTTATACCCAGCCCTAATGGCAGCGTTTAGTGCTTCTGTAGCGGCTTGGGAGGTCTGTAAATAGGCTGATATGGTGTGGTTGGCAAGATATTGGTAGGTGCTGGTTGTGTGTTGTTGGATCAGGTATCGAAAAAGCGATCGCTTACCAAATGTGTCAATATTCCACTGCCATCCTGGTTGTAACCAATTTAATGCAGAAGCGATGCCGGTATAGAGATTATCCTGCCAACTAATGGGGGGATGATTACCCCAAGGTCGAGCGGCTGTAGCGATTAAAATTAAACCTGTGACTCTCTGAGGTAGCTTCAGAGCAAGCTCCATTGCCAAAATTCCCCCTAAAGACCAACCTAGTATCAAACAGCGGTCAATGTGGTAGTAGTCGAGAAGGGATTCCAAGTCAATCAGGTGGTCGGTCATCTGAAAATCCCGATCAGCTGGACTTCTACCATATCCTCGCAAATCAGGGCTGATAGTCCAGAACTTCTGGGATAGATGTTGGGTAAAAACCGAAAGGCACTGACTTGAGCCGGGATGACCGTGAAGGCACAGAATTGGGAATCCTGACCCCTGGAGGTCAGTGTTGAGATATACTGCTGCTTGGTAGTTTTTTTTAATCCCATTCATGTTAATTGTTAATTGTTACTTGTGTAAGCATTCAGCCATCAGCCGTCAGCCGTCAGCCGTCAGCTTATTTTATTCAATAGCACCTCAAGGAGGTTACGCTATGGGCAGAAACTTTGTAAGCATTCAGCTGATAGCTGATAGCTGATAGCTGATAGCTGATAGCTGATAAGTGAAATGGTATGATCTCTTTTACTTATAATCGCACTGTGCGCTTTTCAGATACGGATGCGGCTGGTGTGGTCTATTTTGCTAATGTTTTATCTATCTGCCATGAAGCCTATGAAGCCTCTCTAGATGTATCGGGCATTAATCTCAAGTCCTTTTTCACTCAGCCAGCTGTGGCAATTCCGATTGTTCATGCCAGTGTGGACTTCTTGGGTCCTATGTTTTGTGGGGATCCACTGCTGATTCACGTGATGCCTGAGCAGTTGAGTGAAAGTAAGTTTGAGATTGCTTATCAGGTTGTTACAGCTTCTTCATCGCAACAGTTACTGGCCAAGGCAATTACGAAGCACGTTTGTATTAATGCAATGACTAGAACTAAAACTCCCTTACCTAAGGAAATCGTGGAATGGCTAGGGAGTAGGGAGTCGGGAGTCGGGAGTCGGGAGTCGGGAGTCGGGAGTCGGGAGTAGGTAAGAGGTAAAAAATCCTCTTTACCTGATAGCTATGAAAAACTCTTTACTAATTTTATCATCCCTTATGATATAGCTGACGGCTGACCGCTGACCGCTGACCGCTGACCGCTGACAAAAAAAATAGCCGTAGAAATACTATCTACGGCTAGTTCAACTTTTGATTGATGTCAGAAAAATACCCGAAACTTTCGGATGTGATCCTATGCTATCAGACCAAACCCAAGGCCAAGGGGGGAAAATCCCCCCAGAAATTTAAGGTGTTATGGCAACAACCAATACTTGGTCATAGTAGTGATCACTTCACCGGGAATATCGGTCGGCTCCAGAGGAGTCCACTCTGCGATTTCTGCATAGCCCAATGAATAAAGCATCTGCATACTATGGATTACTGATTGACGAGGACCTTTCAGAGTGTGCTGAGTAGGTTGTTTCTTGAAGTTGCGAGTAAATTCTTCTGGCATCTTTCAAAAGTTGAACTTTGATTTACAATGATTATTGTAATAATTATAAAATTATTTGTCAAGGGTTTTAAAATTTTTTTTTTTGGGGTTTAGGAGTAATAAAAAAAAGCGATTATCTGTAGGATAATCGCGTAGCGGCTCTTTAAAATGGTAAGCATGTGGCCTTTGGTAAACGGCTGAATGCTTACAGCTTTATCAGTCAGTCAACTAACCCATAGTCTTTGAATTGGATAAGCATCAAATTTATTATCCCGACTAATCAAAACCAGAGATCTATTCATGGCTTGAGCAATCAACATTCTATCAAATGGATCACGATGATGTAGGGGTAGATTAGAAATTTGCAGGGTGTCGATAAATGCAATAGGTAGTAAAGTAATATCTGATGATTGCAGTTCAGATTCAATGGTTTGATAATTTCGTTGCAGTGATAACTTACCAAGATTCAACTTAATCGCAATTTCCCAGAGACTAGCAATACTCAGATAAACGCTATCCGCTGCATCAATCATGTCTCTTAGTTTATTAGGCAAATTTGGGTCATTTTCAGATAACCAGATCAAGGCATGAGTGTCTAACAGGAAAGAGCTCATTCCATATATTCCTTAAAATCGTCTAATGGTTCATCAAAATCATCAGGTAATGGTAGCACAAAGGTTCCTTTTAAGATCCCTGAACGACGTTTCTTGCTAGCATGCTGCTCTGGGGAAACATCTTGGGAGTAGTTTTCCATTAGATACTTGGCATAATGCAGCAGTTCTTGTTTTAGGGATTCTGGCATTTTACCCACTGTTTGTAATATTTCTGTGTCAATATTCATGGGTTTTACTAGTTTAGTTGGTGTTAAATAATTTTTATAATAATGTATAAAATATTATAGCATTTTTAGTTTATTTATGAATAGAGCCTGGATCGAAACAAGGAGCAGGGAGCAGTGTCAAGATATCCGAGGAGTGTTTGGTGTTACGATAAATTAAGATTGCTTGTCATAATCTATTGAGAAATGCTATAAGTATTAAATCTTGCCTCTGGCCTTTCCCTAAGGGATTGCAGCAGACAATGTTGGCAGTGGCTGAAGATTGGTGAATCCAGGGTGATTTAGATAAGTCTAATTTGGTAATGAATATTCTAAAGCGGTTGTATTATTGTTTAATAACTATTAAACAACGGTTGATGGGGAGAAATCGCAAAACATCTGATCCCCAATTCGAGTTTTTATTAGAGGTTATACAAGCAATTGAAGACAGTAGGGGTGATGAGCAGGTAGTTTACCCATTACTAGCAGCAAATACAGACAAAATTAATGATAGACTAGCTAAATTATTGCATGTTGTGGGAACAAGTATTCTGGAGAAAGGAGAAATATATGAAACGGCGCTCTTATTAGGATATATTGGCGATTTAAGCACTTTAATTGCACAATTTCCCTTGGGTGACAAAGCCAGGAATATGGAAATTGCCATTACTGGCAATAAAATCGTACTAACTTTTTTCACCCGTGAAGTTTGTGCAGAAAAATGGGCTTTGACTCAAAACAATCTTGGAGGTGCTTACATTGATAGAAGAAAAGGGAAGAAAGCACAGAATATAGAACAGGCGATCGCTTGTTACCAACAGGCTCTTAGAGTTTATACCTTTTAGGCTTTTCCTGTTGAGTGGGCAATCACACAAAATAATCTCGGTAATGCTTACAATAACCGAATAAAAGGGGAGAAAGCACAGAATATAGAAGAAGCGATCGCTTGTTTACAAGAGGCTCTTAGAGTTTTTGCCTTTGAGGCATTTCCTATTCATGACACTTATGCCGTTGATATAACTCTGTATTACCAAAATGTCACTGTTCCAGTCGGTCAATTTAGTCGGTTAAATCCTCAAGGGTGTCTGCTAGCCAGCACTATTCAAGCTTCCTTGGGACAAACCTTAGTACTCTATGGCGAACCAGTGGGTACTCCCGAGGAGGATAGAAAGTTAGCAGATGCTTGTGTGGATGCTTTTTTCCAGGGAACCGACCAAAAACCCCAATTTAGCGCATCTGGGCAGTTATTTGGTAGCCCAATTTTTGCCTATGACAACGGTAAGGAGAAACCAACGGAGCAATGTCACCTTCTGGTCTGGTTAAACCGTCACCCAGAAACCTTAAACCTGGCACAAAAGACTTACTTTTCATTGTTAAATCTGTTGTGCTGTCGCAGTAAAATCCTGTTTGCTTATGATCAAGCCCGTTGGTGTTATCGCCAAACTAGAGGACTCTATGGGCAACTGGAACAAGAGGTTCAAGGCTTCAAGGAATTGCCAAGGGAGCGAAAAACAAGGCTAGAGCAACTGAAGCAGAAACTGACCGAGATGCCATCCAAGACCTTTGACTATGCTGGTTATCTGCGAGACATGGAAGATCACAAAACTGCGATCGCTACCAATGCCGCCAACTATAACTACTGGCTAAAAAAAATCAGTGAATCTAGTCTCAAAGACGATAATATCGAGTTTTTGGAAGACTTCCTAAACCAAAGAACCGAGCTATTTCAAAATCAGATTCAAGTCAATCTCAATTATCTCAAACCCGGTCAGCAACTATTTGACCAGATGCTTGGTAGTATCCGAGGCATTGTGGAAACTGAACAAGCACAACAAGAGAAACGATTAGAACGTTGGATTGCCTCGGTGGGTATTGGTTTAGCGGTCAGTGGTATTTCTTCCCAAACTGATGCTAAACCTCTAGAAGCGATCTTGATCAAACTAAACCCCAATGTATCTATAGAAAAATGCCCTAAAGCTGAACTCCAGTCTTGCTTGAGTTACACTTTCTGGTTTGTGCTATTTCATGTTTTGCTTGGTGTGGGAGTTGGTGCGATTACTGCTTTAATTTTGGGTCGAAAGTAGGGAGTCGGGAGTCGGGAGTCGGGAGTCAGGAGTCGGGGGCTTTTCTGGTGGGCAAAAACCCTTTGGTTCTTTTGATAATTCTAGAGCCTAAAATTTTGCCCACCCTACTTTATAAAAGTTTATTCTTTTGATAAATAATTTATAACTCAAAGTTAAACTTTGTGATATAATTTTAGCTCTGGAATCAAGTAGACAGCCTTTTCTAGGGTAGTGAGGCAATGCTGCGTGGGTTTTGGATAAATCTTTCTAAGCTGTGGTTGGGATCCCCCTCCCGTCCCCCTTAATAAGGGGGAAGCCAATTAATAAGGGTGAAGCCAATTTTCCCCCCTTAATAAGGGTGAAGCCAATTTTCCCCCCTTAATAAGGGTGAAGCCAATTTTCCCCCCTTGCTAAGGGTGAAGCCAATTTTCCCCCCTTAATAAGGGTGAAGCCTATTTTCCCCCCTTAATAAGGGTGAAGCCAATTTTCCCCCCTTAATAAGGGTGAAGCCAATTTTCCCCCCTTAATAAGGGTGAAGCCAATTTTCCCCCCTTAATAAGGGTGAAGCCAATTTTCCCCCCTTGCTAAGGGTGAAGCCAATTTTCCCCCCTTGCTAAGGGTGAAGCCAATTGTTCCCCCCTTGCTAAGGGGGGTTAGGGGGGATCCCTACTCTTACGTTACCAATCCTTGAACCCTCTGGCTTATACCTCACCGGAAAGGCTATAGTTTCACATCAATTATGAGCAACATTTCAGAGCAACCTATAGAAAGAAGCCAACCGGCAAACCAAACTAACAATATTCTGGAATGGATTAAAGTTGTACTTTTAGTATATCTGCTAATTGTAGCAGTTGGCATGATTGGTACGGGTTTTAAATCCGCAACCGGATCACAGGCTAAAGAATTATTTGCCTTTGCCACTAATCCTTTCTTAGGACTAATCGTTGGTACCGTTGCCACAGCATTAATTCAATCATCCAGTACCGTAACCTCAATTATTGTTGGTTTAGTGGCTGGAGGCTTACCGGTAACCACTGCTGTGCCAATGGTGATGGGGGCAAATATTGGTACCAGTATTACCAATACCTTAGTTAGTTTAGGTCATATTGGGGATAAGAAAGAATTTAAGCGAGCCTTTGCTGCCGCTACAATCCATGACTTTTTCAACTTACTGAGTGTAGTCATTTTTCTGCCCGTTGAGATTATCTTTCACCCCCTAGAGAAGATTGCCCATTTCTTAGCTCAAAACTTAGTAGGAGGCGGTTCTCTAAGTGTCAAAGATTTGAACTTTGTCAAAGCTGCCACTAAGCCAGTTGTGAGTGTGTTTAAAACCATAACTCACGTTTTACCAGGGCCCTTTGATGGTATTGCTTTGATTATTTTAGGAATCGCGATGATTTTCTTGACCATTAGTTTTATTGGCAAACTGCTTAAAGTCCTAATGGTCGGTCGTGCCAAAGATATTCTTCATACAGCCATTGGTAAAGGACCAATCGCGGGTATTGCTGCTGGTACCTTAATGACAGTTCTGGTTCAATCTTCCTCCACTACCACCAGCTTGATGGTACCCTTGGCCGGTGCAGGGGTATTTGGCCTAGCGCAAATCTATCCCTTTACCCTTGGTGCGAACATTGGCACCTGTATTACCGCCTTGCTAGCAGCCACCGCTGTTTCTGGCGCAGAAGCCGTTCCTGCCCTAGAAATTGCCATGGTTCACTTGATCTACAACGTGCTTGGGGTGGTTATCATCTATGGCATTCCCTTCCTCTGTCGCTTGCCAATTATCAGTGCAGAAACCCTCGCTGCTGTGGCTAGTGAACGAAAAGCGATCGCATTTGCCTATATCATAGGCGTCTTTTTTGTGATTCCTGGCATCCTCCTTGGTGCTACGGCCATTTTCTAATAGTGGAATAATCAAACATTTATAGGGAGCTTAAATAAATTTTGATAATTTTTGTTCCCTACTCCCTACTCCCTACTCCCTACTCCCTTCCCTATACCATGAATGAAAGATTGGAATATATTGAAAAATTAGAAGGGCAAATTAACGAAGCCCAGACTACTCTCAACCGCTTAAAGGCAGAACGAGAGGAACTCATCCAAAAATTGCAACATGAAGAAATCGAGCGTCTAGAAGAACATTTAGAAAACGCTCAAGTTAAACTCAAAGACATTAACGCAGCAGCTGAAGAAGCATGGCACGAATTAAAAGAAACCATCGAACAGCTGCTGCATACTATCAGTGATAGCTTAAAAAACCTGATGCATAAATAAAGCGATAAAAATTTCCAAGGAAAAAACCATGAAGACAATCTTAGGAGCATTAGTTGCTACTCTTGGTGTAATCACCCTAGCTACTGGATGTTCAAATCAAGTACAAGACTCAGCACAATCTGGCATCCTGGGCGATGGTGAATTTAGCACTGAATCAGTCAATGTTTTATCAGTTTCCACCGGCAAATTCATCAAAATTGATGGCTCTAGCACCGTCTTTCCCATTTCTTATGAAGCAGCTAAGCGTTACCAACGAGATGTTACCGATGCCCCTGCGATCGCAGTCAGCTTTTCTGGTACTGGCGGCGGTTTCAAGAAGTTTTGTGCTGGGGATACGGACATCAATGATGCCTCTCGCCCGATTGAAGCAGATGAGATGGCAACCTGCAAGGCCAATGGAGTAAGTATATTGAACTTCCCGTCGCCTTAGATGCTATTACCCTGGTAGTCAGCCCTAAAAATACTTGGGCTGAGGATATTTCCGTAGCAGAATTGAATAAAATTTGGCAACCACAAGCAAACGTAAAAATCGAAAAGTGGAATCAAATTCGTCAGTCTTGGCCAGACCGTCCTCTTAATCTCTATGGTCCAGGAGAGGATTCCGGAACCTTTGACTATATATTTTTCGACCTCAGAGTTAGAAGAAGTTTTGCTTACTCCCTTGAAAGTTTTAATGGAACAGCCAAAATTTATTAGTGGTTTGACTTGTTTTCATTGGTGGCCTAAAACAACGTTTGCGATAACTGATTAGCCGGATTTGATATTATAACTTTTTGTACCACACTTCTGTAAAATTATTCCAATTCCTTTGTGCTGGTAACGTGAACGTAAGCATTCAGCCGTCAGCCGTCAGCCGTCAGCCGTCAGCCGTCAGCATTCAGCCGTCAGCTGACGTAACAAAGATTAAACGAAGCTTACTTGTTTTATTTAAAAGCTCAAAGCTCAAAGCTGAGAGCTGAGAGCTGAGAGCTGAGAGCTGAGAGCTGATAGCTGATAGCTGAATGCTTACAGGTGAACAAGCTTTTACCCCTTCTATATCCAGAAGTTCTGTCAGCAGTTTAATTTCCTTTTTTGATGCCATAATGACAAATACATCCTCAAATTACATTATAGCGGTTTTTAGTATAACGAGGTACACAGGCTTTTTTACCTCTTGCTAGCATGCCTATTGCTAGCATGCCTATTGCCTCTTTTATGCTCCGAAGTCCCTGCTCCGAAGTCCCTACTCCCTGCTCCCTACTCCCTCAAAACATGTACCTCACCTAATTGAAAACCGCTATATAACAATAGATTATCCTTAGAAGTCAAATCAAGCTACATGTCAGGCTATAATTTGATCCATTTTTTGAGTTTAGTTAAGGTTTCAGCTAACATTTTAGCATAGTAGATACTGAAGACCCATAGTTAAAAAAATTACTATTAGTAAAACCCAATGGACACAATTAAATTAAATGATAATCAATGCTTGAAATGTTGTCAGAATCACAAGGAGTAAAGAGTTGAGCGTAGAGCATCAGGATAATTAATGATTCTATTCCCTACGGTCGGTGAAACCAGCAACCGTAATATAGAAATGCGATAAGTATTCAACCGGACATGATCTAATGACAGACCAGGTTTTAATCCTAGGAGGCAAAGGACGAATCGGGAACAGTGTAGCGCAAGACTTACTTGCCCATACTCAGGCGAAAATTACGATTACCGGACGTCAGGGTAAACTTGATCTAGTATTACCACAACAGTTACAGCCCCCCGTGCAGTTTCTCCCTCTAGACTTAGCTGATCAGGAGGGGTTAAGAAATGCGATCGCATCTCACAACCTAGTGATCCATTGTGCTGGTCCGTTTCTCTACCGAGACGCTACTGTCCTAAACACTTGCATCGAACAAGGGGTTAACTATCTCGATGTCAGTGACAACCGTGCTTTCACCCGCAAAGCGTTAGCTTTCCGTGAACAGGCTGCTGCTGCTGGTGTCACCGCTATTGTGAATTCTGGCATTTTTCCTGGTATCTCCAATAGTATGGTGCGTCACGATGTAGAACAGTTAGATGTTGCAGAACGGATTCACCTCAGCTATGTAGTTGCGGGTTCTGGTGGTGCTGGAGTGACGGTGATGCGTACTACTTTCCTGGGATTGCAAGAACCGTTTGAAGCTTGGATTGATAATCAGTGGCAAACCGTGAAACCTTATAGCCTACGCGAAACCATCCAATTCCCTGCTCCCTATGGTAAAGCTGGTGTCTACTGGTTTGATATGCCAGAAGCCTTGACCTTAGTGGACTCATTCCCCGTTAACACGGTAATCACTAAATTTGGCTCAGTTCCCGATTTTTATAATCATCTGACCTGGATAGCTGCCCATATCTTTCCCTCATCTTGGCTGAAAAATCCCGCTGGAATCGAGTTTTTGTCCCATGTCAGCCACATCATGACGGATGTAAGCGATCGCGTTAGTGGCGTTGGTGTTGCCATTCGCTCAGAGGTTACTGGTTACAAAGATGGTAAATCAGCCCGTGCTGGCTCAACCTTAGTCCATGAGAATACTGCTGTCGCTGCTGGGGTGGGTACTGGTAGTATTGCGGAACTGATGCTTACTGGTCAACTCAATAAACCGGGAGTTTGGCCGGTGGAACAAGCCCTATCTACGCCATTATTTGAGCAAACTATACAAAGTCGAGGACTCAAGATTAATACTGTTGAAGGTTAGGTATTAATACCAAATCCCCTTTGATAATCCTCCTTTAACTGAGCTCTTGCACCAGTACAAAAAACTTAATAACGGCAGTGATAACAATCAATTTAAGTACTGAAATCACCAAATCTTATCACTGTTCCCTGTTCCCCTCCCCCCTTACTAAGGCTAGGGGGGATTCCTGTTCCCTACCTTTACAGGTAAATCTTAAACTTGGTTCAAGATCTGAGTTTAACTCAAATTACAGGACTTACCCCACCAAATTTCCCTTTCTCATCTGCTAAGACTGAAATCTACTCAATATTAACTAGTCTTAGTGGAGTAAATCCCATGAAAAGTGTCCGTGTCGTAGTAACCGGAACTGTAGGAGCTGGCAAATCTACTTTTGTGAGGACAGCAAGTAATGTTGAAGCTGTGGAAATAGAAAGTAAAGCCACCGACGAAATACTTCTGCTAAAGAAAAAAACTACCGTTGCATTTGACTTTGGTAGCCTTACCTTTGGTAACAATCTAAATGTTCATATCTACGGTACTCCTGGTCAATCTCGCTTTGACTTCATGTGGGATATTTTGATTAGTGAAGCTCACGCCTATATTGTATTGGTGCCAGTTCATCGACCCAGTAGTTTAAACAACTCTCGTGAGCTTCTGCTGTTTATGAAAGAGCGAGTAAATGTTCCCATGATTATTGGTTTAACCCATATGGATTGTCCAGGGGCAATGACCTCAGAGGAAATTATCAGAACTCTCGGTTATAGCAACCCTCACAATCAACCCCCAAGTGTGATAGTTAATCCCAATCAGCGAACCTCAGTGCTTGAGGCTTTGGTGCTTCTGATGGATCTCCTAGATTCCTAGACAAGCCAGTAGCTAGTGCCGTTCAGCTCAAATAACTGACCAGCCCCTGTCAGGTCGAAACCCATAAAACAAAGGACGTTTGTCAGGGCGAAGCATTCGCACATAAATTCTTGGTTTGCTCCCAAATTTGCTAGCCGAATACTTCGCCCCAAGGATTATCGTTTCTAAGAATTGCCATGTTCTGTAATTTGTGTTTATAAAACTACACAAATCATTAATTAGCGTCACTAAAAAAAGTGATCCGGATTGAACGGATCACTTGCTGAAAAGCTTAGTAGGTAAACGTTATAGAGTTTACCTATAAATGTATTATCTAAGCATCCAGGAGTTTAGGTTATAGGTACATTCAACGATAGATGAAGTCAATAGTTTAAAATTCTGGTAAACCCAAACTATAAACTTCACTAAAACTATACAAAAAAATACTTGTAACTCTTTTATTTAATAAAATAAGCTAAAATATAACTAATTTACATGATTATATTTTCGGTTAAAATTATCTATTCAGATAATAATTAATCAAAACATTGCTATACTGTTTAAATACTATAAAAGTCAATCGGGGTGCTTTGCTAAATAGTCAAGTAATAACTTAGAGTTAGATTCAGCTATATCGGAGTAATTATGAGCTTAGATCCCCAGGAATTTATGACCAAGATGGAAAAGCGTGTCAATTTGACCAATGAAGACAAAGTGCTTCTGAAATCACAGGCAGATTGGGGAAAAGAAATTGCTTCTGAAATGGCAGACCATTTCTATACTTACTTAGGTAATGATGAAGAAATGGATGCCATTATGAAAGAGAAGGAAGGTCGTATGGAGCGCCTACGGGTAACCTTTGTGCAATGGTTTTACGAAATGTTCACTGGTATGGATGACTGGGGAAAAGCCTATGCTGAACGTCGTTGGCGTATAGGTTTGGTACATGTGAAAATTGGTATCGGTCCTCAACATGTCGTCCCAGCCATGGCAATTGTGGTGCAGGCATTTACTAACCGGATAAAAACTGATAGTAAAGATGAAGCCTTGCGGGATGCCCTCAGTCGGATCTGCATGATTGATTTAGCCTTCATTGAGCAAGCCTATGTAGAAGTGAGTTCGGCAGCGGTTCTCAAAGAAACTGGCTGGACAGAGGCTCTATTTAGACGTCTGATTAGTACTGGCGCTGGCTCTATGTAACTAGAGCAATCCTAAATCATTTGTGAACAATACCTGTCAATAAAATAGTTCAGACTCGGAAAGTTACGAGTCCTGAGTAAGACCTGTGACTGTTCACTTTTCCGATAGGATTGCTAGATTAAGTGTCGATTTTGTTGGAAACTAAATCAATAGTCTATAAGTTTTGGCAAATTGGCACTACTCCTACTTAAATATCAGCTATCAGTTTCGAGGAAAACAAACTAACCGAATTACACATTCTGCAATTGGAGTAAGGGAACAATGGCGATCAATTCTCAAAAATTGGGGTATATCCTGCATAATTTTGTTACATCCACTGCTGATATTCAAGGAGCAGCTGTAGTCACGACCGATGGTTTACCGTTAGCATCCAGTCTGCCTGGGGAAATGGATGAAGAACGGGTTTCAGCGATGTCTGCGGCTATGCTCTCCTTGGGTGAGCGAATTGGCTCAGAACTGGCTAGAGGAGAAATCGACCGGATCTATGTTGAGGGTAAAGAGGGATTTAGCGTTTTGACCAGTTGTGGTGAAGAAGCGGTATTTCTGGTTCTAGCTAGTAAAGCAGCTAAGCAGGGAGTATTGATGTTAGAAATTAAACGAACTCTGGCTGAATTAAAACCAATGTTGCTCTAGTAATTTTGTGGGTATTACTCTACTAATACCTTTTAGAGAAAATGGATACAATATAGGTTTATTGGTTATTATTAAGGGGTGATAGATAATGGGTAATGGGGAATTTAAAGACTAGCATTAATTCCCCATTACCCATTACCAAATGGTAAAATTTTTTAAAAATTGTTGTTCGCGTAGCGTGGCCTACGGCCAAGGCATTCTCGATTATTGGTATAACGTCAGTTATTGGTATAACGTCAGTGGGTGTGTGAAATTCAATGTAAGCTATTTTTTGTTTAAGGTTGACCACTAACAGTCAACCATCAACCGTCAACCGTCAATCGTCAACAAATTACCTTGATTCACCCCAACCTACTGGCACAGTTGATAACCTGTAGTATTTGCTAGGAAAGCATAACCCAATGGACAGTATACGGATTGTAGTAACGGGAACAATAGGGGCTGGCAAATCTACTTTTGTCAGAACATTCAGCGAAGGTGCGGTTATTGAAACAGAACGAACCGCTACGGATGCCACATCATTGCTTAAGAAAAAAACGACCGTTGCCTTAGACTTTGGTTTGCGTCCCTTAAATCGGAACTTGGATTTGCACCTGTATGGAACTCCTGGTCAAGCTCGCTTTGATTTTATGTGGGATATTTTGATTCGCCGAGCTCACGCCTATATTTTATTGATGGCAGCTAATCGAACCACTGATTTTGCTAGTGCTCGTCAGATTTTATCGTTTATGCAGGAGCGGGTTACTATTCCCATGATTATTGGTCTGACTCATACTGATGTTGCAGGGGCATGGACTCCAGAGGAAATTATGATGCGCATGGCATACATTGGCGATCCTAATCAACCCCCAATTGTGGCTGTTAATCCCAATAATAAGACCTCAGTATTTGAAACTGTAATGATTTTGATGGCTCAGATGCTTTGCCAAGGGAGTGTTATTGAAAGTGCTAGGAGAGAAAAGGTAAGTCACCCAGCTCCCCGACCTGTTAAGAAGCAATATCATTGGCCTAATCCCCAGTTTTTAGAAGGGGGTTAGTCAGGGATCAGCATTCAGCTATAGAAAAAGCTGAATGCTAATCAGTTCTACCAGACTTTTCCAAGTTTTTAGCTTAAGCTCGCCCTTAACGAACGCGCCCCGCGTGGCCTACGGCCAGGGTGTCATTCAGCTCTGGTTTGCGCTATATAAATTTAGGCTATTTAGAATATCTTTGATTGGTTGTTTTACCAAATCAAATGGCTTCTTAATAAAATAAACGTGAAGTATTGAACCTACTACTTCAGCAATAGTTTTGCCTTGGCAAAATAGATAAGCTTTACCATTTTCTATTTTGCTCTCAAGAGCTTTTACTATTTTTTCTTCGGCTTTAACCTCTTTCGCTAGCTTCAAAATTGCTACAGCATGACTTAGATCATGAGTATCTTGAATTTGCAATATTCTGTTCCAATTACTGGGTAATTGATCTGGAAATGTTATGGCTTTTTCTAAATTACCAGAAATCAGTAAAGGCAGCATAGTTCTCACGCATTTAGGGCAGGTTCCACAGTTGGTTTCACCACCTTCATTATTAGTACATACCCTCAAATTTTTCATAGCCAAAGGGTCTTTTGCTAAAAAGTTAGCAATTTTTTCAACCCTTTGGGTCTCTGAACCGTCATGAACTATATTAGTTTTTTCCGTTGACCATAGGTGGTCGAGTAATGGGCTAGTTCCCCAAGGGAAAACATCTTTATAAGAATCTGTTGAAGGAATTAAAACAGATTCTAAACCTGCTGAAAGAGAAAGGGAGACTGAAGCCAAGCCAGCCCCATGATAATAAGGTCCCCATTGTAAGTTAAAATGATTGCGGATATTTGTTTCACCGACAATACAATCTATACTGGCTGCATGGGCAACTTCCATAATCCTTGAGATTACCTTTTTTTCTTGACCATGTTTATAAATGCGTAAAGGTCGCTCAATGCCTTTCATGTAAATTAAATGAGAAAGGGGAATTCCAAAGTCGCTAGGGGTCTTCGTATGTTTAATAAAGGTATAAAACGAATCCACGCCCAAGGAGAAAAATGCCCCAACTTTGCTAAGGGATTTTTGATCATAGTTTGTTGGGTAATCTGCGGTAACTAAAACTTTTTTAAGCTGGGATGGATACCACTGATGAAAGATATCTTGTATGGTAGGTAAATTGCGGAAAAGTTTCGCGGACATCAGCGGTTTGATCTCCAGATTTTCACCTTTCTCCATTGCCGGTAAAAGTAAGGCAGGAACAAAAGCATCGGCGCTTTCAGTTACAAAATCAGCGAATCGTTGAGGATATTCAAAATAAATCTCTATTTCTTGGTCAAGGCTATCAACCTGAACGAGACCAACAAGTCTCACTCTGTCATTAGCAATGATTTTTTCAACATGCAGTAGTTTCATAATAGTTGTTAGTGTATTTGAATAAAGTAAAAACTATCTATTGGCAAAAACTTTCTCAAGACATTCTTTCGCAGTTTTCGATTCTTGGCAGATAAACTCTTCTGGTCTTTTGTAATTTTTGAAAACTGTTTCTATCTGCTCTATAGACAAGGGCTCCATAAAATTTACCACTCTTGCTGTCGGTAGCATTTCTGACTTATCAATGTAATGCTTAATTTTTGATTCGGAATTAACAATTCCAATATTGGCAATGCCAAGGATATCGGCTAGTATAATTGAGTGCAGGCGATTACCTATGTGAAAATCCATGTGCCTGAGGATTGCTAGAAACTCTTCCGGATTTTTCCATGAGTTGATTTGGCAATTAGCAGCAGGTAAATATTTTTTCAGTCGTTCGTGGAACCGATTATCATTTCTTTCATTTCCTACATGTCCTGGTAGCAAATGAATCATACAATTATACTTATCAATGAGTGGCATTAACTGTTTGGCATAAAACTCAGCTCTGCCTTCACCCCACCAAAATTTTCCAGAGAAGGATATGTTGGCAATATCACTAGCTTGCTTGGCTGGTTTGACAAACTTTTCATACATAGTCAAATCCAAGAAAGCCAAGTCACCTCCTAAGTCAGGTGATTTGGAAAGTTGAAGCTGTTGCAATGCCATTTCATAGGAATGGTTATCTCTAAGGTATAGCAGGTCGGCTTTTTCAAAGATATCAGCTATCTTTTTTTTCTTCTCAGATTTCACGCTTTCTAATCCAACACCCAGGAAGCAGAAACGCTTACCCATTAATTTTGACAAGGCTTGCATCCTTGATAAATTCCTGGGCCTGTCTTGCAGGTTTAAGGTTCCCCCACCCCAGGCTATGCAGTCACTTTTCAAAAGTAATAAAGTTCTTTTGAGTTTTGATAGTTGTGCATTCTTAAAGAATAAAACTTTATCACTAAAACCTTGGTAATAGTTAGTTTGGCAACAGATAAATATTTTTTTGACATCTTTTTTGCTAGCGAAATAATTAGTTAACTGAGCCACAAATAAATCGTCGCCAATATTACCATAACCGTAATAACCAATCAGGAAAATATTCACACTCTGTCCTTAAGATTATATCATTTTTTTAGAAATTAATCAACAAGTACATTGCTCTATAAAACAAGTGGCTTCAGCTAATTAATTAGACAATAAGCCAGCATCTTAATCAGCGATTACCATCAAGGGAAACATCCAAGCCAAATGTCGTAAGCATGGATGTAACTAATCAGGAGTTCAATCAACTAGTTGAATTGGCTGAATTTTATTTTAAAAGCAATTATAGATATAACTTCAGCAAAATTTTCACAATTCCAGAAAAATTCACGAAAACATTAACTAAACCAGTAACTAGATTAAGCTTTGATGAAAAACTGAGGGGGTGACATCAGCCCTAAAAAGCTTAGTATATAATGCTTTGATGCCAATGACCTCATGGAAGATACAGTCGGAAATTAACCCTCCATTCCCTGTCTTGATGCAAAGCGCGAGTGGGGGAAACCACGGCAGTTGCTCATGGGGGTTCCCCCCAAGACCGCACTGCCTCATGGTCATCTCAAGCACCATCACCAAGTTCAGGTGACTAGACCTCCCCAAGACCGCGCTGCATCGCTAATTGGTGTACCACCCAGCAAGCTTCATGAATTCAAAACTTGAGCTATTTGTAGATTGCGACTGGACCATTCGCCAGCCGAGTGGTCACGGTAGATTTATTGACTACCCTGACCAGCAAAAAGTTATTGAAGGAGCTGATAAAGCTCTGCAATGTTTCAAAAATAAGGGTTATATCATTCTTGGGGTGACCAATCAGGCTGGAGTTGCAGCCCGACATAAAACCCTGAAGAATTGTATTAAAGAGCAACAGAAAACTCTTAAATTGCTTCCCCAGCTCAAAGGAATTATTTTTTGTCCTGACTATGGGACAACCTGTTATTATTGCGAGCAACACTACTTTTCTGAAGTAACCAGTAAAACATACGCTGGAGAATACCGAAAACCAAAGCCGGGAATGATTTTGCAGTTTAAAACGAGCGGCTCTTCAGCTTTGATGGTTGGCGATCGCGAAGCGTGACCGAAGGTCAATCGCAACGAAGATGCTGAGGCAGCCGTTGCAGCTGGAATTCCGTTTATGTGGACATTGGATTGGCTAGCCAAATATGGAAGCTGACATAGGTCTATTGAGAAACTCACCATAGGGAAAGCGAACGCGCCCCGCGTGGCCTACGGCCAATCGCATCTGTTTCGGGTTGCCAGTTACTCTCCCGCCACTTGTAGAATATCCGCGTAGAGGTGAGGGCTGATTAGGATTGATAGAAAAAGGGAACTTGGGAACAGGGAACATCGAACAGTAGGAAAGAGAACCGAAGAGTTTTTGATGTTATGATAAATCAGCAAGATTGTTAATGACATATTTGTAAATGTTTTTAAATGGTATCCTTATGAGGTACAGTCAATTTTATTACCCCTACTCCCTACTCCCTACTCCCTACTCCCTACTCCCTACTCCCTACTCCCTAAAACCCAGGACGTTTTACCTAACCCAATTTAAAACTGCTATATGAATCCAACTATTTCTACTATTCCAATTCAGCAACTCACCTCAGGCGATCGCATTTCGCTCCAAGTCTATAAATTCGTTGGCTCCCAACCAGGAAAGAAGGCATATTTACAAGGCAATCTCCATGGTTGTGAAATTGTTGGTAATGCAGTGATTCACCAGTTGATTGACTTTTTGAGCACTCTGGATGACACTCAGCTGACTGGGGAAATCTGGCTGGTCCCTGTTTGTAATCCAGCTAGCACTAATCAGCGTAGTCATTTCTTTGCCACAGGAGGATTCAATCCTTACGATGGTCAAGACTGGAATAGGATTTTTTGGGACTATGAAAAAGAGTGTGATGATTTAGAGGATTTCGCCCAATCTCAACTTAATTTGAACCCTGATGAAATCAGAAATAACTATTTAGCACGGATCCAGTCTAGCTTGAAACAACACTTAGAAGACTGCTACTCTCCGAGGGGATTACCGTTTCGTCACCTTTACCGCTATCAACTGCAATCTTTATGTGTAGATGCTAACTATGTGATTGATATCCATAGTTCTACTAATCAAGGACTTGATTTCTTGTATGGCTTCTACTCTCGGGAAGAAAGCGCCAAAGACTTTCTTCTCGATTATGGAATTGTGATGCATGAAGATGAGTATGATGGTGATGCTTTCGATGAGGCATTTATTAAGCCTTGGCAAGGGTTAGAGAAAGCCTTGGCTAAGTTAGGCAGAACCCTTCAGTTTGATATTGAATCATGGACTCTAGAATTGGGATCTGGGATGCAAATGAATCCAGAGTCGGTAAAAAATGGAGTATACGGTATCAAAAACTATTTGTCGAAAAAAGGAATGTTAAAACTACCGGATTTACCGATAACTGATCCAGACTCCTACAAAATGCAATTAGCATCTAAAGATAACATCGAGAGATACTATGCTCCGGCTGGAGGAATGATTCAATCGAGAGTTAAGTTAGGGAGTGTTGTCAAAGTAGGAGATAGACTTTATCAGCTACTGAGCTTTAATAAAGAAGGAAATCTACCGAATGTAATTGATATCAAGGCCGAGACAGATGGTTTAGTGTTTGATGTTTCAACAAATTATAGTGCGAATCAAGGAGAATATGTGCTATCAATACGGCAATTTGATAATTAGGTAGGGGTGAGAACAGTTAATGAAAACTTGGATTGTAATTAGGACTTGGGCTCCTCAACATTTTGGCTTTAATGTGATTGGCTTTAATTTGACCAACCTACTCACTTTCTAAAGCCAACTATCTTGTCCTTCTGGAGCATCTGAATTAAACCAACTAGCATCTAAATAATTAATTCGAGCAAAAGGACTCAAGGCTGATAGCACATGGCGTCCATAACTGCGGCGGTTTACACGATTATCTAAGATGGCAACACAGCCTTGAGTAGCTCTTACTGGTGCTACTGCTCGTTGTAATTCTCTTAATGCTGTTGGTAATAAATATAAACGAAACCAATCCATTAGTTGCTGCTTGTAGTAAGCGACTCGACCAGCAACTAATGGATTTTCCAAAGAGGGAATTGGTAAGGTAGCAATCATCAACAGTTGGGGAGAGGGGATTTGAGCTTGATACCTATGCCAAAATTCCCAGCCACAAATCAAAATACCTCTGTCACTGAGACTGGTGGTTTCTACCTGCACCCGGGAACCAAATTCTGCTGCTAAGACTGCCCCTAACTGGGCTTTGAGGGGGACATCTCCAACTAAAATAACGACTGGTCTGGTGATGTCAGGACTTAGGTTTAGTAGGGTGCGAATTTCTTGAGTCAGAGCGTTTTGAAATCGCTCTGTATTGGGCATGGGTAGACGATCGGGCAAATACAGTTGAATCTGTCGGTGAGGGGAAAACTTCAAACAGGTTAACTCGCCTAATCCGAGCTGCTGACGGTAAACAGAGGCAGTTTTCTCTAAATCTAGAGCCCCACCGATTAGCACTACTGGCTGTCTCGACCAAATGGGATTTAAGGCTGTAGCCACTTCTACTGGTGCGCTATATAAGGAAAACTGACCTTGCGATCGCGCAACGGTTGCCCACATTAGCTGACCTGACTGCTGCCAGAAGTGGCAAAACTTTTCCCAGGGTTTTAGCCGATACAGAGATTGTGCTTCAGTGCTTAGGGAACTTAGTCGATCAAATAGCTGTTCCAAGCCATCTTGCTGATCAGCTTCAATCAGGTAGCACTCATAGGGGTTAACAGGGCGCTGAAATAAGGCTTTGGTTAGCTTTACCCGCACATCCCGAATCAAATCAGCCTCTTGTGGGTGGGCTTGCATCAGTGCGTCCCAGTCTTGGGGCTGGATGCAGCCTTTAAGCTGGTTACTAGTCCAAGATTCTAGGTCATCCACACCATCAATCACAGTAGGGATGTGATTAGGAAACCAGCCCTTGTTCTTCAAGCGGTCTGTTAGCCAAGATTCTGGTGAGGTAATCAACAGTCCTTGGAACGGTTGATCGGGAAACCTATCACTGGTATGAATTACCTTATCGCTACCAAAGCACTGTTGTAAAAGGGGAATTTCCTTTTGCAGCAACCATTCTTGTATCCATAAGGGTGCCACTACGATCACAGGTCCAGACCAAACCAGGGCTGGTGCCAGGTAACTCAGGCGATAGGAAGACTGTAGAGAGGTTTCCTGCAAGGGTTCTAAACCGGTCTGTATCAAAGCAGAACGCCCTAACCGCAAGGCTCGTGCCACTAGCCTCGCCATAGTCAATTGGTGAGGCCAATTGGGTTGACCCTGCGATCGCAGAAAATCTCGTAACGAGGAATGAACTTTGACTTCAATCAAACTAGCATTCAACGGCTTTGCCTCGTTAAACTGAGCAATGAGCACTTATACTGTGATCTTAAATCATGTCTTGGGCAAAAATCGTGAAAGACTAGACAAGCATAGATGGGATTAGGCTGCATCGAAGCCAGAGGTAGTAGCTCAGACTTTTCCTCATTTCCCAGTAACTATTGACATCACCCTATTACCCTTGCTAGGGTAGTACCAGTAAAAAGAAATTGCCAAATTTTTCATGGCTTAGCCGCAAAGAGACATGTTCAGCCCCAGCTATTACTTTTATTTTTGGTTTAGCGAGGTTCACCGGAGGTGAGGATAGTTCCATATGGAACCCCCCGGTGGACCGCAGCAATATAATCTGCGGTCCTTTGTTTTTTTAGGCAAAGCAGCGACAAGAGCAAGAGATGACCACCTACCTTTACAGCGTTTACGGCTTTTACTTTTTTTGGCCCAGAAATCGTTCCGGGTAGTTAGGTCGTGCCAAGCTTTCACAGCAACCCGGAACCCTCAAGGAACCGGGTTTTTTTTATGTCTATATCTCTAACTAAGGAGTCCATAACCATGTTGAACGCTAAACTAGCACTAGCTACTAACCCCAATCACCAAACCATCGTTAGACTCTCAGAACAAGTTGTCTTCGGTGGCTCAGAACTGGTGATTATTGGTGGTCCATGTACCGTAGAAAGTCACGCCCAGATGGAAACAGTGGCTACTAAACTCAAAGCTGCCCCGGTACAAGCGTTGCGGGGAGGTGCGTTCAAACCGCGCACCTCCCCGTACTCTTTCCAAGGGCTAGGACTAGCAGGACTAGAAATTTTGTCTGATATCCGCAGGCGTCACCAAATCCCAGTAGTGACGGAGGTGATGTCGATTGGGCAAATTGAATCTATTGCTACCCACGCTGATCTGCTTCAGGTAGGTAGTCGCAATATGCAAAACTTTGACTTACTCAAAGCCTTGGGTAAGCAAGACTTGCCGATACTGCTAAAGCGGGGACTAGCTGCTACTGTTGAGGAATTCGTCATGGCAGCGGAATATATCCTCACTCACGGTAACTCTCAGGTGGTGTTGTGTGAACGAGGTATTCGCAGTTTCGATAACTATACCCGCAATATCTTAGATTTAGGAGCAGTAGTAGCACTCAAGCAGTTGACTCACTTGCCGGTGATTGTAGACCCTTCCCATGCTGTGGGTAAGCGGGAATTAGTGGCACCTCTGGCAAAAGCTGCAGTGGCAGCTGGTGCAGATGGACTGATTATTGAATGTCACCCGGAACCAGAAAAATCTGTTTCTGATGCTAGACAGGCGCTTTCCATCGAAGCAATGGTGGATTTGGTTCATAGCTTAAAGCCGATAGCAGCAGCAGTGGGACGACAGATTGCAGAACCTGTCACTCTTCCGGAGTTAGCGATTGACCTTGGCCAAAAGGCCACGCTACGCGAACGGTCACGCTACGCGAACGCATCTTAATCTATAGTGCTACTTGAAGTGGAATAGGGAACTTCGGACAAGGGAACAGGGAATGATTGAGCGTGGTCTTATAGCGCTGCATCGCTCTTTCCTACTGTTACCTGTTCCCTATTCCCTGTTCCCTATTCCCATCAATCCTAGTTTCACATCTTAAATGAAAATGCTAGATTAGCCATCAATCTCCTAGCATCTGCAATTTATATAAACTAGCGTACAATCCGTTTTGCTCTAACAATTCCTCATGGCTTCCCGACTCTACTAACTCTCCTCGCTTTAGTACCAGAATCCGGTCTACATTACGGATAGTGGACAGTCGGTGGGCAATAATAATTGCAGTCCGCTGTTGTAACAGCCGTTCCAAAGCTTCTTGAATCAGAGCTTCGGTAGCCACATCTAAACTAGCTGTTGCCTCATCGAGTACCAAGATTTGGGGGTTACGAATTGCAGCACGAGCAAAGGCTAACAATTGTTTTTGGCCAGCAGACAGATTAGTGCCTCGCTCTCTGAGCTGGGTATCGTAGCTTTGGGGCAGTTTTTCGATAAAGCTAGCCACGTTAGTCACCTCCGCTGAGGTTTTAATTGCCTCAATGGAGTAGGTTTCTCCTAAGGAAATATTACTCTTAACATCACCAGCAAAAAGAAATCCCTCCTGAAGGATGACTCCGATGTGGCGTCGTAGTTCTGCTTGGGGTAAATCCCGAATATCAATCCCATCTACGAGAATTCGCCCTTGGCTTGGTTCATAGAGGCGGCACAGCAACCGAATAATGGAACTTTTACCTGCACCGGTTGGACCAACTAAAGCAACTTTTTCCCCTGGATGAATGGTAAAGTGCAAGTCTTTGAGAACATATTCATCTTCCTTGTAAGCAAACCAAACATATTCAAAGCAAATCTCTCCGTTTAGGGTTGACGGTTTAAGGTTCAAGGGTTGTTCAGTATAACCATTGCTGAAGGATAAGTTAGAAGAGTGATGGGCTAGATCACCATTCAAGCTGCTTGGAGGCTTTATCGGTAAATCTCCAGATTGTTTCCGGTCTTGTTTCCCTCCCTCAAACTCTGGAGAACTTGCCACCTGCAAGCGTCTGACCTGCAAGCCTTCGGGGTCACGAATTTCAATAGTTTCATTCATGATGTCACTAATGCGCTCAATGGCAGTGAAACCAGCTTGGAGCATAGTGAATTTTTCGGAAAACCGACGCAAGGGGTCAAATAGCCGCTGAGCATAGAGGATAAAGGCCGACAAATCACCAAAACTCAGGTGATCTTTGAGGATAAAATGACCACCGCTCCACAATACTGCTGCGATCGCTACCAGGGAAATCCACTCTAGGGTTGCTGAAATCGCTGAATCGTGAAAGATGGTTTTGTCTACTTCAGTGATGTATTTTTGGTTAACCGTGCGAAACATCTCGGCATTGTATTGTTCACGGCGAAACAGTTGCACAATATTAATGCCAGAGATGTTTTCTTGCAGCATCGCGTTTAGGGAGGAAAGTTCTTCCCTAGATTTGTAGTTAGCTTTGCGATATTGTTTCTGGAAGTAAATAATAATAGCAGTCACTGGCAAGAGCATTACCACTAAGATCGATGCCAGTTGCCATTGCACCAAAAACATGGTAGCAGCAATGACTATCATGGATAGTAAATCACCCACGATGCCAATGGCACCGGTGGAAAAGACATCCCCTAGGGCTTCCACATCGCTAGTGAGCCTGGTAATCAATTTCCCCACTGGTGTGCGGTCAAAAAATCGCACCGCTAGGGAGGTGACGTGCTCAAATAGGTCTTCCCGGATAGCAGCAGTGATTTTCTGACCTATCTTCACCACCACGAATCCCTGAAGCCCAACGAACACTAACCGGATTAGTATGGTTAATAGTAGTATAGTGATCAGAATATTGAGGCTCTGTGATAGGGAGCGCTCTAATAGGAAAGACCAAGTTCGCTCTTCTTGACGAATTAAAGAGATTACCTGACCGACAATTAAGGGTTGAATGGCACTTGCTACGGACAGGGGTATCAATAAAGTAATTGCAATCAATAGCGGGCCTTTGCTGCGACGGGCGTAGGGGACTAGGCGTAGGAAAAGTCTCCAGTCGTTCTCTTGCGTTCGCATTGTTGGAGCTGCCTGTTTACCTGGTGATCTGCTGGTCATCTAACCCTAGGGGTGTTAATTTGGTGAACAATATGGTAGCGCAAATAAAATTGAGAGTGGTTTGAGTGAACCACGAAAACCCAAAGAACGGGAAGGACGATCGGCGGTTAAACTATAGGAGGATTGTCTCGATTGCTAAATTCTGAGGGTGGGCGATCGCTACTCCAAGCCCACCATACATAGCCACACTTACATTGATAAAACTCTTGCCACTTCCGGCGGTGGTCTTCACCCATCACTGGTGAGGAGCGATTAATCCAAACCTTCTCAGCTTCTAGAACAGATGCTCGACAACTAGGACAGCAGAACTCCAAGGCATGGGTGGCTGATTTGGTCCACTGAGGCGGTAAGGGGGCAAAAGCATCCATATATATAGCAATCCTCTGGGGGTCTCGGGGGGTAATAGTTAGCAATAGTTACGTTAATTTGGGATTCTTGATTTCCCTGAGACTATTTTAGGGGTTGTACCATCTAGAAATTGCCCTGAATCGGATATTGATATAGCTGAATGCTTGACGCAGTATATTGATATAGCGTAGCGCATTCAGCTATCAGCTAATGCGCTACAGATGGTGCTACTTGAGGTGCTATCAGCTTATGGGCTATGGGCAGGGTAATCCCAGCTATTTTGTATAAATTGTACTTGACAAAACAGACGTGGGCGCAGGGGTTTGCTTTGGCTAAAGTCCCACTAGACCAGATTTGGTTTTCCCGTATTCGGTCTTTAAAGTGTAGAACCTGATCTGTTTGGTTTTCACACAGATGTGTCAGGCAGTCAGGTCTAGGAGAGCCGTAATAAGGTTTCATCTGAGGCCTTATTACGGCTCGCCAATGAGCGTCGGCAGGCTATGCAAAAAAGGGTTAAAACTCGTGAAATAAGGCGAGCCTGTCTTACGGTAACTATCGCCAAAGGCGCGCTTGGCCGTAGGCCACGCCAAAGGCGAACGCGAACAAACCACTCTCTTACGGTAACTTCAAAGAAGTGCTCGGTTTTTATAAATTAAGCTAACTATCAATAAATTCTGGTTATTCCAATTATTTATATCGATAGCTAAATAGATTTTTTGCTGTTTAATAAATGTTTGATATAGCCATTATCTAATAATTGTAACCCACATTGTTTTGATTGGAAATCTTGGTAGCGATGCAGCAAGGGAACAGGGGAGGCAGCGCGGTCTTGGGGGTTCCCACGGGGCTTACAAGGTGCGGACGCAGGTTCCGCACACAGACCCTCCCCATGAGCGACTGCCGTGCTTTCTCCCATGAGCGACTGCATCAAGACAATGACAAAAATCTCTGTAACTTTTGAAAATTGATGTAAATTTACTAGGAAAAGGTAAAGATTAAGCATTTTTTTTGAGTTGAACATTATTGAGATATTGTCCAATAATTACGACAAGGTATAGCGCTACGCGCAAGTCAGAAGTCAGAAGTCAGAAGTCAGAAGTAAGCTATGACTAAGTTTCGGAGTTTAGGAATGTCCTAATCTTAATGCGTAGTGCTATAAACAAATAATAATTGAGATTCGTCAAGGATATTTTTTAGATGTTTTTGTTCTAATTCTGGGCTCATTATAACTTGATAGGTCGTATTGACAATTTATGACCTATCTTTTTTTACCATAATTCGCTCAATTTAATATAGCTCAAGGGTTACGGGGCGCTTGTCGCCCCTCCAGTGTGACAAGCCAAAATAAAAGATAAAAAACTAATAATCAGGATTACCGACTTCTAGAAAAGGCAATTATCACAAGAAGCAGAACGGCGTGGTTAGAAGTTTCCGTAGAAGAGGGTAGCCTTTATAGTTTGAGGTTCTTGCGCAAAAGGGTTAAAAATTGTTAATTAAGGCTACCCTCTTCAGGGATTCGTCTCCGGAATGACTCAGTCAGAGTTAATTAGAAGTTTGATTGCTCGCTTTCCTTATCCGAGAGACCCTGTGCAAAATTCATCCCACATCTCAATGCTACGCCATGAGTGTGGGATGAATTTTGCCGGAAGCTAATTTGGTAATTAACAGCCAACCCCCAACAAAAAACCATCAGTTAGGTAAAATTAGATGGTTAACAGCTTGCTCGATAGGTAAAGCGTGAAACCTCTAAAAGAGTTCTGTCTAAGTGTTGTTGATCGCGAATTGATGCCAACTGCACTGAGGGTGGCTTTGGTGGTTGGCTCAGTTCTGTTTGTGATCAATCATGGTTCTGCTCTCCTAAAAGGGCAGATGAATCGAGAGCGATGGATTTCAGGGGGTTTAACCTATATAGTTCCCTACTTGTTGACACTGGTTAATCACGATCATAGTCATGTCAAAACCCTGCTTCTGGTACAATGGCCAGCTAATTGAGGGCAACTTCCTAAGCCTGACCATTGATGAGCCAGGATTTATCTATGGCGCTACAGTTTTTACGACCTTACGAGTTTACCATCAGTCATTAGAACATCCACTAACCCATTGGACTAATCATTGCCATCGCCTGCAATCGAGTCTACAAGCATTTGGTTGGCAACAGCCGGATTGGGAGCAATTGCGCCAAGGAGCACAATCACTGATCACCCTTTACCCAGTGCTGAGAATTAGCCTATTCCCCGATGGACGAGAATTGATTATGGGTCGTCCTCTGCCAGCCAATTTAGCCCAGTGGCAAGAACAGGGTATCACTGCTTGGGTAGCCCAGTCCCCCTCTGTAAAATTTCATCGCTGCTTACCTACTCACAAGACCGGGAATTACCTATCTCCATGGCTGGCGAAGCAAATGGCGCAAAATATGGGAGCACAGGAAGGGATTCTGGTAGATAATCACGGGAATTGGCTGGAAACTAGTACAGGTAACTTATGGGGATGGAGAGATGGTCACTGGTGGACACCACCAGTGGAAGCTGGAATTTTACCGGGTGTGATGCGATCGCATTTAATTCAGTGGCTGACTTGCCAAAATCAGAGAGTTCGTGAGGAACCTTGGTCACCCGAGTTGGTAGGACAGTTGGATGCGATCGCATACACTAACTGCGTGGTGGAAGTTGTTCCCATTCACCGGGTCATTCAAGGCAATTCTGAACGAGTTTATGACCCACTACACCCAGTTTTCCAAGACTTACGTAAGGTTAAATATTAAGTCTTAAGTATTAAATATAGCAGTTTTCAATTGTGTTAGATCCAAAATTTTTGGATTTTAGGGAACAGGGAATAGGGAACAGGGAATAGGGAACAGGGAATAGGGAAAAAATCCTGTGTACCTCATAAGTATGGAAAACGCTATATTAACTGTTAATTGACGAACAACTTCCTACTCTGTTTATTGATCAGGGGTTGCCTTACATTAGCTGAGAGCTCAATGCTATTCGCGTAGCACCTCAAGTAGCGCATTAGCTGACTGCATACCTTTAGTCTAAGCTTGAGACGTTCAAAGTAGTTTTTTTTACGGTATCTAGCGGTTTTTATCCTAATGAGGTACACAGGATTTTTTCCCTTTTCTTTCTTCTGACTTTACTGCTCGGAAGTTCCTGCTCCCTATAAACCCAAAAAATTGTACCTTACTAGCTTAAAAACCGCTAGATACCCAATGATTATTATCAAAAATTTAATTAGGTATGGATAAATATACTTATCCTGCTATCTGTTGATAATTGTTTGGTAGCTAAAAAAATCTCTGCAATTACAATTACCAAGTTTTTAATTTGGTGCTTTATGATTCAAGCAATAGATTAGATTTATATTCGGTAAATTTTATGATATAGCTATAATAAAAATACGTATTTATACGGTAAATTAATTCATCAAAATTGTGTAAATTCAAGACATATATTCAGAATTACAAGACAAGTTTCGGAAGAAATATATCAACATGGCCCCTAGAAGGTCTGGGAGATAATATCTCGGTATGCCCTACTCAATGGTTTTGGTCTGGCTCAATTTTCTCATAGAAACTGTCCCAATTAGCGATACAGATAGAGCAATGAGTGGTACCTATGACCTACAGTTAGTTGTTCTATCCATTGCTATCGCCTCGATTGTGACCTATACGGTGCTCATTCTAGCTAGACAAGTAAAAACCTCACAAAAGAGTAACCGTAAAGGTTGGCTGATTGGTGGGGCAATGATCATGGGAGTTGGGATTTGGTCAATACACTTTTTGGGAATGCTAGCATTCCGGTTCCCAATCCCCATCACTTATGATATGCCGATGGTACTGCTTTCTTACTGGGTAGCAGTGCTAATATCTGGTGCCGTACTCTATAGTGTCAGCCGCATCACCAACCTCAGACATTTAATGGTGGGCAGTGTGGTAATGGGATTAGCGATCGCATCCGTACCCTACCTGCTGATCGCTGCCATGGGAATACCAAGGCTGATTCACTACAACCTCCTTTTAGTTGCCCTATCCGTTGTTATAGCCAGCTTGACATCCTTTTTCATCTTGTGGCTATCCTTTGATTTGGGGGTAGGAACTAGAAAAGTCCTTAATTGGTGGAAGCTTTGCTGGGCAGTGATCCTGGGATTAGCCATTACCTCTGTACACTATACAACCATGATGGCAGCCAAGTTCCCCGTTACTCCACCATTAGACACTGGGTTTTCTCCAACATTAAATACTTCGGTAGTAACAAGCACAATCGGGATAACTAACCTAATCATCTTCAGCCTCACCTTACTTGCCTCATATTACGAGCAGAAAACGAGTAAAGCACTGCAAGCTCTTAGACAAGAAGCATTGCAAGAGAGCGAAAGGCTATTCCGAACCGTGATTCGAGAAATGCAGGTCGGGGTATTGCTATTCGAGGCAAAAACCGAATTCATGCTCTTTAATCAAGCGGCTCTGGATATACTGGGCTTCACCGAAAGTGAATTGTTGGATAAAAGTCCTTTTGGTTCGGATTGGACTATCATTCACGAAGACACCACTCCATTCCCCACCGAAAGTCGTCCTATCCAACAGGCAATTAGCACCCATAAACTGGTAAGAAATGTGGTTATGGGTGTCCACAATCAAGCGACTAAAGATTGGGTATGGTTACTAGTGAATGCAGATCCCCAGGTGGGGGTGGATGGGTTAGTAGAGCAAGTCATTTGTACCTTTAGTGATATCACCAATCGCAAGCGAGCCGAGGAAGCGCTGCGGCAAGCTGAAGCGAATTACCGTAGCATTTTTGAGAATTCAGTAGAGGGCATCTATCAGATTACACCCGATGGGCGCTTTATTAGTGCCAATCCAGCCTTAGCGCGAATCTATGGCTATTCTTCCCCAGAAGAACTAGTGGAGTCGATTACGAACGTCTCAAAACAAATTTATCTGGACACTGAGGCTCGTAACGAGTTTACTAACAGAATCGCGGAAAATGGTGCTGTATCATCCATTGAGGCTCAGGCTTATCGCAAAGATGGTAGTGTAATCTCGATTTTGGAAAATGTGCGCCCTGTCCGAGACACTAATGGGAATTTGCTCTACTACGAAGGCTCTGTGGAAGACATTACCGAACGCAAGCGAGTTGAACTGGCCTTGCTGGAGAGAGAGGAGCAGTATCGGTCAGTGGTGGAAAATGTGCAAGAGGTTATTTTCCAAACCGATGGGCTTGGGGTGTTGACCTTTCTCAATCCAACTTGGACAGAAATGACGGGCTTTTCTGTAGCAGATAGCATTGGTACTAACTTTATTGATTATCTCCATCCTGATGATCGTCAAACTAACATAGAACTGTTTCAATCCCTAATTACCCACAAACAGGAGTATTATCAGCAGGAACTAAGGTATATTACCAAGGATGGGGGCTCAGGCTGGCTCGAAATTCATGCCCAATTAACCCTAGATCCTGACAATAGTATCACAGGGACTTCTGGCACTATCCAAGATATTACAAATCGTAAATTAACCGAGTCACATCTGAAAGAAAGTGAAAAACAACTGCGTCAAGTTATTGATTTAGTGCCTCATTTCATTTACGCCAAGAACCGAGATGGAGAGTTTCTTCTAGCCAACAAAGCAGTTGCGGAAGCTTATGGTACGACAGTAGATGAGTTACTATACCATCGGGATGAAGATTTTCCTCAATCTTTCCTAAAATCATTCCAGTTTAGAGAGGCGGATTTGCAGGTATTGGAGAGTGGAGAACCGACACACCTTCCAGAAGAGACGATCATCTATCCCGATGGAGAAAAGCGTATCATCCAAACTACCAAAATTCCCTTCTCCTTAGCAATTTCCCACATGCCAGCGGTATTAAGTGTATCGATTGATATATCTGAGCAAAAGCAAGCCGAGCAAGCATTACACCAGCAACTGACTCGTGTAATGCTACTCAAACAGGTGACCCAAGAAATCCGCCAAAGTTTAAAAACTAAACAAATTTTTCAGACCACCGCCACACAAATTGGTCAAGTGTTTCAGGTCAATCGTTGCACCATTCATACCTATGTTTCCCAACCCTATCCTCGCATTCCTACAGTTGCTGAGTATTTAGAAAAGGGTTATCTATCGATACTGGATTTAGAAATTCCGATTCTGGGGAATCCTTATTTAGAGCAGTTGTTAGTCCAAGACCGAGCCATCAGTTCCCCTAATGTTTACCAAGACCCCCTTCTGAAACCGATGATCCCAATATGTCGGCAGATTGGAGTCAAATCCATGTTGGTAATTCGTACTTCCTATCAGGGGGAACCGAATGGTGTGATTGGAATACATCAGTGTGATGAATTTCGTCAGTGGAGTCTGGATGAAATTGAGTTACTCGAAGCCGTGGCTGACCAAGTAGGGATTGCTATTGCTCAGGCTCGCTTGCTTGAGCAAGAAACCCGCCAACGAGAGCAATTGACTGAGCAAAATTTTGCCCTAGAGCAAGCTAGAAGAACTGCCGAAGCGGCCACTCAGGCAAAAAGCGAATTTCTGGCAACCATGAGCCATGAAATCCGCACTCCGATGAATGCTGTGATTGGCATGACGGGTTTGCTACTGGATACAGATCTAACGTCCCAGCAACGAAACTTTGTGGAAACGATCCGCAATAGTGGGGATAGTTTACTCACCATCATTAATGATATTTTGGATTTTTCCAAAATTGAGTCTGGAAAGCTGGAGTTAGAAGAACAACCGTTTAATCTGATCACTTGCATTGAGGAATCCCTAGATTTGTTGGCGGCAAAAGCAGCTGAGAAAAAATTGGAGTTAGCCTATCTATTCCATCCCAACACTCCACCCATGATTGTGGGAGATGTGACTCGGCTGCGCCAAATTCTAGTCAATTTGTTGGGGAATGCGATTAAATTTACCCATATCGGGGAAGTGTTAGTTTCTGTAACCGCCCGAGAAGTGAGCACAGGGGAATGGGTTGATGGCAAAGAAAAAGAACAAAGCAATACTGCTAACTACTCCTACCCGTTGGCGTCTGGTTCTGACTACGGAAAACATTACTCTTTGAGTTTCCCTACTCTACCCAATGGAAACTACTACACTCTACAAGGAGGATTTGACCAGACGGGCTATATTAACGGCTATATTAACGGGGTCAGGGGAGCGAACGGAACACAGAACAATACGAGAGACAACACCAGAGTATTTTTACCGCCTCAGCCCCAGATTTCTTCCCGCAACCCTAACACCACCAGATTTTGTCCTCCTTCCACCCAATCTTCAATCTACGAAATCCAATTTGTGGTCAAGGATACTGGCATCGGCATTCCTGAGGATCGGATCGACCGCCTGTTCCAGTCCTTCTCTCAGGTGGATTCCTCCACATCTCGCCAATATGGAGGCACAGGTCTTGGTCTGGCCATTTGTCAACGGCTCACCACCATGATGGGTGGCAAGATTTGGGTAGAGAGTCAAGTTGGTCAAGGCTCTAAATTCTATTTCACTGTATTGGCTAAACAGCCTGATCCGATCGAGGAACCTAACCTGCCAGTATCTCAGCCATTGTTAGAAGGAAAGCGGCTGCTGATTGTGGATGATAGTGCGACCAACCGCACGATTATCTCTGAGCAAGCCAAGTCTTGGGGTATGTTTACCCAGACAGCAGCATCAGGTAGAGAAGCTCTCGATTGGCTCAGTCAGGGGGATAAATTTGACATTGCCATTCTTGATGGGTACATGCCTGAGATGGATGGTTTTACCCTAGCAACGAAAATCCGCCAGGAGTCTGAGGGTCAAGCCTTGCCCTTGGTAATGCTGAGCTCAATGAGTCAATCAGATACAAAGCATCATCAGAGTCAGCTAGATATTGCAGCTGTTTTAAACAAGCCTATTAAGCAATCTCAGCTTTACGATGTTTTGACCCAGGTGATGAGCGGACAGCCGATCAAGATTAAGCGCACACCTGCTCAACACCTAAAACTTGACACCGAAATGGCGCAAAAGCATCCTTTGCGGATTTTGTTGGCTGAAGATAATATCGTTAACCAGCAGTTAGCCCTGCAATTGTTGAAACGGATGGGGTACCGGGCTGATGTCGCGGGTAATGGATTAGAAGTACTCCAAGCTCTTAGTCGTCAGCCCTATGACCTGGTTTTGATGGATGTCCAGATGCCGGAAATGGATGGCTTAACTGCGACGCAACGGATTTGTGAACAATGGCCAGCTCATTCACGCCCCTGGATTATTGCCATGACTGCTAATGCCATGGAAGGGGATCGACAAATGTGCCTGAGTGCAGGAATGGATGATTACATTAGTAAGCCGATCCAGGTACCAGAGTTAGTCCGTGCCTTGAGTCAAGGTCGGCACCATCGTGAACTTACCAAGCCAGTAGTAGCTGATCAAGCTGTTGACTTTTCGGTTTTGCAATCCTTGCTCGACAGTATCGGAAAAGGGGGGGCGGAATGCTTGCTTGGTTTGATTGAAATTTACTTAAAAGATACTCCGAGGTTAGTAAAAAACATGGCTCAAGCAATTATTGAAGAAGATCCAAAAGCCATGGAAATTGCGGCTCACACATTAAAGTCTAGTAGCGCTACCCTAGGGGGGATAAATCTCTCCAAACTGTGTCAGAAACTGGAAAGTCTGGGGAGGTCGGACACTATCACTGGAGCAGCGGAAATTTTTGCCCAGCTTGAGTCTGAATACCAAAAAGTCAGAGCAGGACTGACCGAGAGTGCTAAGAAAATTCAACAACAATCCTTGAGCCCAGTGCTCACCCATAATGTTTGATTTTTCGTAAACTATTGCCTCTAAAAAGGCGAATATAAACGACCTTCGCGCAGCTGTACTACTGGCTGATTGGAGATTCTGACTAAGTTTTCATTATGAGTTGTCACAATAACTGTAGTCCCTAGGTGATTAAGTTTCCTGAGAATGTTTAATACCTGCCACGAATTGTCGGGATCGAGGTTACCTGTTGGCTCATCAGCTAATATCAAGGGCGGTGTACTAACAATGGCACGAGCTAGACTTACCCGTTGTTGTTCTCCTCCTGAAAGTTGCTCTGGAAAACAGTTGGCTTTGTCTTGCAAACCCACTAATTTAAGGGTTGGTGTTAGGCGTCGCTTAATTTCTTTGCGAGTGAAACTCTGTGCCCACAGAACAAAAGCGATATTCTCTGACACAGTTCGCTTGGGAATTAGTTTGTAGTCCTGAAAAACAATCCCTAGGCGACGGCGTAGGAATGACAAGCGATCGCCTCGTAATTGCCCAACATTGATTTGATCGACAAATACTTTCCCTTGGGTGGGGCGCTGTTCACCATAGAGTAACTTTAGCAATGTGGATTTACCAGCACCAGAAGGCCCTGTGATAAATAAAAAGTCCCCTGACTTGACTTCTAGATTGACGTTAAACAAACCTCGGTTGTTGGGATAGGTTGTTGTCACTCCTTGTAATTTGATTATCGCTTTCTGGGTCATTAGGGATTAGGGAAAGATAGGGAAGTGTGGGGAGATGGGGAGATGGGGAGATGGGGAGATGGGGAGATGGGGAGATGGGGAAATGGGGAAATGGGGAGTCAGATGAGGGACTGGTATTCCACGAGGCTGAGAAGGTGCTGAGGCAAGCCTTAGCACACAGCCGCTCCCCAACGAGCGTTCGCGTAGCGTGGCCTACGGCCAATCGCCAAAGGCGATGAAGCAAAGCTTCCGCGCTTATGCGATCGCATCAAGATAATACTCGACAATACTCATGTTGTCAGGTGTATTGATTCAGGTGCAACATTTAACCTGTACAAACCTACTCACAAGCAGATAGGACGATGGTATAGCATTAGTTTTAACTAATGGTTGTTGCCGACAAAGCAATGCCAAAAGCATTGCGCTATTTTTATTAATGGAGGCTCTTCTGCCTACTCTCAAACCGCACTGTAACTTCACTCAGTCCATTATTTTACGTCGCTTAACTTACGACCAGCTGCCAAAGCTTTTAGTTCTTCGTTGGGCGGTAGTGTTCCGAAGTTAAACAAGTTACTAACTTATTTGATTATAAAATAATGGATAATGTTTGACAAGGTTTAGAGAGCTATAAGGCTAATAGTTGCACCTCTATTGATTAGGGATTAGCTTATGCCAACCTTTGACCTAAGGCTTTGAGAGCAAACTGAGGCAGAACCATCATTCTTTGACCTAAAGCTTTGAGAGCAAACTGAGGCAGAACCATCATTCGCCGCCAACGGTGGGGTTCTTGATACAACCGATATAACCATTCGAGATTATTCTTCCGGAACCAGCCTGGCGCACGGGTTTTAGCCCCTGACCAGATATCAAAGCTACCACCAACACCAATCCAAGTGGATTGGGGACACAGGTGGCGATTCTGGGCAATCCAAAATTCTTGACGTGGTACACCTAAGCCGACTAGTATGATTTTAGGCTGTTGTTCTTTTAAGGTGAGCTTTAAGTCTTCCTCTGCTTCTGCACTGAGGTAGCCATCACTAATTCCAGCGATCGCTAATTTTGGAACTCTCTTCTGCCAAACCCTAGCTGTTTTTTGGACTACATGAGGGGCTGCCCCATAGAAGAACACTGGGCAAGATTCTCCGTATTGTCCAGCCTTGACCAGTAAAGACTCAGCTAGTTCAATTCCTGGACAGCGCTGCTTTTTTTTACCGTGGAGTCGTAAGTAAAATATAATACCTGCCCCATCAGGAATCACTAGTTCTGCCTGCTTGATAACGGCAGCTAGCTCAGGGTTGCGCTCTCCCTGGATTGCCATTTCGGCATTTAGAGTTACCACATGACTACCTAGACCTTTGGTGAGACGATCCTCTAAGAATTGACTGTAGTTGTCTAAAAGGTGAACGGGTAACCCCAAGACAGGAAATTGTTCAGCTGTTTCAAACATTGGCTTTTGCATACCCTCACATCACCCATGTATTTTATTAGAAATTTAAACACTGAAAACTCCGTCACAAAGCGAGCTCAGATGAAAGTGACTAGCGAATTTAGTCGCCTAGAAATAATTCTAGTATTTGAGGTTGACGATTATGTAGCGCTAGGATATACTGAAACCATGAGTACAGGTTGAAAAACCGTTCGCGTAGCGTGGCCTTTGGCCTTGGCGCAACCGGGAGAGAGACCCGCCCCTGCTTGACCTTAAAATAATAATGCTCGGAGGGTAGGGAAAGTCCTCCTTAAAAACCCAGTCATCAATTAACCGTTGGTGTGTGAACCAAGCAAAAACACGATTTGAGATAAAAACGGTACGGCGGGGCACGCCGGAACCAGGTGAATGAGAAAGCAACGGACTTTAATCACGCACTTTCTAGCAAGTAACCAAACGCGATCGCGAGAATTGCCCGCTGGGTCTACTGTGAACTAAACTGAATTCTTGTTCTTGACGGGTCTTTGGTTTAGATATTGCTTACTTTTTGGCGGCGTCAAAGATTAGGACACAGTGGTTTAAGGCAGCTCGTCGATCTGGGAATCGCCGTTCTTTCAAGACGGCGAGTGTCAATTAGGATGATCTCTTATGGCAGAGCCAAAACTTCTTTAATTAATTCCTCAGGATTTCGTACTGATCAGGAAAACTTGGGAATTGGGTATGTGATTGGGTTCCAATTGAGAATTGGGATCTGATGGTGGTGTTAAACTCAATTAGGAATTATTCCGCCATCTTTACTGAACTTAGGTGGCGGAAGTTTCATTAAAAATTAAAAAGACTATTAGGAGTTGACGGTTGACCATTTACCGCAGAACACAGTCAACCGTCAACCTTCAACCGTCAATTTTCAACTTTTAACCTTCAACCGTCAATTTTCAACTTTTAACCTTCAACTTTTAACCTTCAACTTTTAACCTTCAACCTTCAACCTTCAACTGTTAATCAGTTCTGAGCAAATACACTAGCAGCAGCTGCAATACCTGCTCCTGGTGTCATGGATTGGTGTCCCAATTCCTGAAGGGTGGCTTCGAGAGCACCAATGACAGCAAGAATATCTTGCTCACAGACAAAACCTAAGTGACCAATGCGGAATATTTTTCCTTTATAGTTGTCTTGTCCCCCAGCTAGAGCAATGTTATAGCGTTTTTTCATCACAGAACGAATTTTTTCGGACTCTACTGATGTGGGAATAACTGCAGTTGCGGCTGGGCTAGCATACTCATCAGAACCAAACAAAGGTAATGATAGGGCTTTGACGGCGGCGCGGGTTGCTTGCATCAGAAGCTGGTGACGGGAAAATATTGATTCTAACCCTTCTCTTTTCATCATGCCCAGTGAAGCTTGTAGGGCAATAACTAGGTTCACTGGCGGGGTAAAGGGATTGCTGTTTTTAGCCGTAGATTTCTTGTAAGTCCCTAAATCTAGGTAAAACTTGGGCAGGGTAGCAGTTTTGTAGGCTTCCCAAGCTTTAGGACTAACACTGACAAATCCGAGTCCTGGGGGAATCATGTATCCCTTCTGGGAACCAGAGCCTACTACATCGAGACCCCAGTCATCAATGGGTACATTGACTGCTCCGAGGCTGGTAACGGCATCAACAATAATTAGGGCTTCGCCGTGGTCTTTGACGTAACGATTTATGGTTTCTAAGTCGTTAAGAACGCCAGTAGAGGTTTCAGAGTGGGTAACGATTACGGCTTTGATTTGCTTTTCGGTATCAGCTTCTAGCTTTTCACGAAACTGCTCGGTATCTAGGGGCTTACCCCACTCAGCGGTAATGGTGTCCACTTCCAGACCAAAAGCAGTACTGATTTTTTCCCAACGGTCGCCAAATTTACCATTAGAACCAACTAAAACGCGATCGCCTGCACTGAGGAAGTTAATAATGCCAGCTTCCATAACTCCGGTACCGCTAGCGGTTACAGTCAAGACATCATTTTTGGTCTGGTGTAGCCATTTGAGGTTTTCATTCACCTCTGCCATGATTTCGCTAAATTCCGGACTACGGTGTCCGATCGGGTGTTTGGCCATGGCCAGTAATACTTGTTCTGGTACTGGCGTCGGGCCAGGAATCATTAGTTTGAGCTTGTCTTCCATCTGTAGTTAGTCTTGGTATCTAGGGTTGTTGTGATCTGATGATTGGTTAGTTACTCTGAACTGACCGATTAAGTCTTGGATGTTACCGGACAAAACCGGAAATTCAAGGTTAATTTAGCGGTTACTTTGGCGTTTCACCACCGGACCATGGGAGCGGTTATCCCCACCCATGCTTACACGAAGACTGACCCAGCCACGCTAGATTTAAACTTGCCTTAAAGTCTTTGTATATTGACATCCTGAAGTTAGGACACTCTTTAGTTCGGAGCCATAGCGAGCATGTGTTATTGATGCCGACAGTGGGAGTGACGCTCCTCAGGAGTAGGTAACAATCTCAAAATATATTGGCTCAAACTGGATACTGTGACTAAATTTCTTAGTTTTTTATTTATGAAGTTGACAATTTAATTAGGAAGTCTTCCTGCTGAATCCGGTAAACCATTTTTTGAGTCATGGGCATCCAATTTGACGCTGTTGAGAGACCAGCGATACTCCATTGGCAAGTTGGCTCGCTGACAGCTTTGTTCTAATTGCTTCTGTTGAGCTAGGGCTTTACGCAGAGTACTGATCAATTCATGAACCTGCTCTCGCAATTGGGGGTTTTGACTGGTAGCAAATGCGGTTTGGCGCTCTAGCAGTTGGAGCAGCAGTTCGTAGTGAATATAAGATGGAAGGGGAATTGGATCCATGAAATTTGCTGTACCTCGGTGAGTCGGAGTCTGCCATCAAAATTGACTATTTTTTTGGGCTATGGGTCACTGATGGCTAAACAAGCTGGCAATAGCAACTGCTGGGTCTGGCTGTTTTACCAATGACTCACCAATGAGGACGGCTGTGGCTCCGGCAGATGCTACCTGATCAAGGTGAGCGTTGGTATGAAGCCCTGATTCACTGACTACCAGAATGCCACGTTCGAGTAGTTGGTTAGCCCTTGCTGCTAGTAATTGACAGGTTGTTTGTAAATCGACGGAAAAATCTTCCAAGTTACGATTGTTTATACCTACTAGGGTAACTCCATCGAGAGATAATACTCGATCTAATTCAGATTGGGTATGGACTTCGATCAAGGGAGTGATCGACAGAGTCTTAGCAATTTTGATAAAGTATTGCAGGTCTTGATCGGAAAGGATGGCTGCAATCAGTAAAACTGCATCTGCTCCGTGACTACGAGCCATGTACATTTGGTAGGGATAGATGATGAACTCCTTACACAGCAAAGGCAAGTCTACAGCAGCACGAACTTTTGCCAGGTTTTCCCAACTACCCTGAAAGAATTTTTGATCTGTCAGCACTGAGATCGCACTAGCACCACCTTGGCTGTATGACTGAGCAATGGCTACTGGGTCAAAATTTTCTCGAATAACCCCTTTGCTAGGAGATGCTTTTTTGATTTCTGCAATCAGGGCAGGGCTAGTCTTTCCTGATTTTAGGGCTGCTAGAAAGTCTCGGGGGGGTGGTGCTGTTTGTACTCGCTTACGCAACTCCACTAGAGGCAGACTTTCCCGCATCTGGTCAATTTCTTTCTCTTTGTGCCAGACAATTTCTTCGAGAATATGGTGGGGTTTATCGTCTGGTAGTGCAACTTGATAGTGCAGGGTTTGGATTTTAACTGCTGGATTAGGTGGGCGTCGGCGAATTTGCATCAGTAGTTTTATATAGTGCGTGAGTGCGTCAGTCCCTCAGTGCGTCAGTTTCTCAGTGCGTCAGTTCCAAAATCCTTTGTTAATTAGCAATTAACAAAGGATTTTGACTAATGAGTTACAGCTCGTTTGTAAGCTTCGTCGAGTACTTCTGACAGAGTGGGGTGAGCATGGACTAAGTAGGCGAGGGAGTTGACCGATTGTCTGTTTGCGATCGCATTTGAGGCTTCGTGAATTAAGTCGGAGGCGTGGATACCTAGGATGTGGACTCCTAGGACTTCCCCGGTATCTTTACGGTAGATCACTTTCGCTACCCCATCTGCTTCTCCTTCTGCGATCGCTTTAGAATTCCCCTTAAAGTATGATTTTACAATGGATACTTCAAAGCCTTCTTCGGAGGCCAATTTTTTGGCTTGTGGTTCGCTTAGGCCGACGTAGCTGATTTCTGGATGGGTAAAGGCGGCTGCGGGTATGCTGCGGTAGTCTATGGTGCGCTGACGTCCACAGATATTCTCTACTGCGACAATACCTTGAGCGGATGCGGCATGGGCTAACATCATTTTCCCAGTGGCATCACCAATTGCCCAAAGATGAGGTACGGGTTCCCCTGCTGAAAGTACTGCCATGGTGTCATCTACGGGAATAAAACCGCGCCGGTCTGTTTCCACTCCTACGGCATCTAGTCCTAGGTCTTTGGTGGCGGGAATCCGACCTGTAGCGACCAGGCAAGCATCGACTTCGAGCACATCGACTACTTCCTTGGTTTTGGTATCTGCTAGTTCAATTACTACCGGGGAACCGGGAGTTACTTTCATCGCTAGCACCCCAGTGTGAGTTTCAATGTCCCGAGGTTTGATCAGGATGCGTGTGGCTAGTTTGGCAATATCAGGGTCAAAGGTTGGCATCAGGTCATCTAGGGCTTCGATCATGGTGATTTCAGACCCTAGTGCTGTGTAGACATCAGCAAACTCTAGACCAATGTAACCACTGCCCACGATTGCTACCCAATCTGGCAGCCATTCTAGTTTGATGGCATCATCACTGGTAAATACGGTTTTGCCATCAATCTCAATTCCTGGGGGTACAAAGGGAATTGAACCAGCGGATATCATAATATCTTTGCCAGTGATAGTTTTTTTGCCATTGTCTGTAGCAACGGTTACTTTTTGAGGTCCAGCTACTTTACCCCAGCCTTTAATAATATCCACACCCAGGCGTTTTAGGCTGTTGGTCAGGTCACCACGAATTTTACTGACTAGATTGCTGGCATGATTTGCGATCGCATTTCGGTCAAACTCAACCCCTGCTACTTTAATCCCAAGGGCATTGAGATGATGAGCGTCCTGTAGCTCTCGCACTCTACCTGATGCGGCTAATAGAGCTTTAGAAGGGATGCAGCCCCGGTTGACACAAGTTCCGCCCATGTCAGCGGCTTCAATAATAGCGGTTTTCAGACCACAGCTAACTGCGTGTAAGGCAGCACCATGACCCCCCACACCAGCACCGATAATCAATAAATCGTAATCAAAGTCTTGACTCACATCTATCTCCTGAGTTAGATTGGCTATGCTTCGTCCTTATTATTTTCAACTTGAGCAATCCAGGATTGCAAGTGCTCAACTATTAAGATTGGGAGGGTGAAGTATGAAGTATCTAGGATCGCAAAGGGAACAGGGAACAGGGAACAGGGAATCGGGAACAGGGAATCGGGAATCGGGAACAGGGAACAGGGAACTTCGGACGTGGGAACACGGAACACGGAAAAACTCCTGTGTACCTCATTAGGCTAGAAACCGCTATAGAAAAAATTTTAGTTAGCTCCAATACCTTAATTGTTATTAGTTACAAGTCATAACTAGAGATTTTTTTAAACTTACTTAAGTTAGATGGGGTGTATGTCACTTATGCAGAGCATTTGTACTCAAGCTATCGCCCCTTCATGGCTTTTAGCTTGCTCATATATAGCATTTGTATTTGATATTTCAAGCTGTATGGTCTTTTTTTATTGAACCATAAAACCCCGAATCTGTTTCCCCTCTTGCCTCTTGCCTCTTGCCTCTTGCCTCTTGCCTCTTGCCTCTTACCATTGAAATATTGAGCATATATTGAGCCATAATATGTCAAAAATAATATTTTTTTTATAAATCTAAATTTTTTTTAAATAATTCAATATTTTGGCTAGCATACCTGCTAGATTCGGGTGGGTTACAAATCCTTTAAAAGATTGAGGTTTTAAGTAATGTTTAAGCGATTTTTTCAGTTTATTGGACTATTGGCTGCAGTAGTCTTGCTGAGCACAACTCTAGGGGTTTCTCCTGCCCAAGCCCAAGTTATTGAAGGCCCTGTAGGACGGACAACCACTGAATTTTATAATTTCCCTGAGGCCAGCACATTAGGTCCAATTACTGAAATCACGGTTCATCATGGGTGGATTATTGATGGCTTCAAGGTAAGTTATGCCAATGGAAAATCATTTCAGAATGGAGGTACTGGCGGCGGAGAGACCACCATCAATTTTAGTGCAGATGATCCATTAGTAGAAGTAGATGGTTACGTTGCAGACTATTCATATGCTGGCAACAAACCCTTAATTGCCCAATTAACATTTAAGACTCTTAAGGGCAAGACCTATGGTCCGTTTGGTACTATGCAATCAACATCAAACCGAAAGCCATTCACTTTAAAAGCTGCCCAACCCACCATTCAATCATTCTTCGGCAGCGCCAGTGGCTATCTCACTTCTTTGGGAGTCTATATCGACACCGGGTGTGAATAAACTGGGGATAGTTATCATCCGTATTCCCATCTTGTTGGGTAACCGGGGATAGTTCTTAATAAACCCTACTTTATTGTTTTTTTGATAAGGCAATTATTTATATAGTGTTTTTGGAATTCCAAGAACACTATTTTTTATAGAAATCATAAAATTATAGCAGAAGTCAGAAGTTTGAAGTCAGAAGTCAGAAGTTAAACTAGCTTTGTATCTAGGTTTGAGGAAAAGTGACTGTCCTAAACTAGGCTTCGACTGCTATAGATGCCTTTAAAGTAAGGTGGTTTGACTACGCTGGTTGAGTTTTGTGTAAGCTTATGCTTACAGTTTTGTCAGTCAACCAGCCCACCTAAAACTTGAGACTAAATACTTTCAAAAACGTTGCCGTTTAGCTTCGTACAACATCAAGGCAGCAGCAATCGCTACATTTAAGGATTCTACCCCTGGCATCAGGGGAATCTTAACTTGCTGATCTGTGGTGTTTACTAACTCTTCCTTAAGTCCAGCTGCTTCATTGCCCAGGAGTATTAAGCTAGGACAGCGCCAATCTATGTCCCAGTAACTGACCTTAGCATCTGGTACTGTGGCCACTACTTGTATCCCTTGAGCTTGAGCTTGAGCTACGAGGGTGGGCAAATCCGGGGTAACTGCCATGGGAAGACGGAACCACTGACCAACTGAGGCTCGCAATACTTTAGGATTATCTAGCTCTACACTATCGGAACTTAGCCACAATCCTTCTGCACCAGCAGCTACGGCAGTTCTAATGATTGTTCCAAGATTTCCTGGGTCTTGTATGGTTTCTAGGGCTAGCCCTAGGGAGAGGGAATTGAAGGGTTTCGGGGAAAGGGGAAGACGGGTTGCTGTGGCTACTACTCCATCTGGCTCAACTGTAGTAGCGATCGCTTTTAGTACAGACTGACTGACTACTTCCACTCTTTGAGACCGAACGGAAGCATCGTGGGATAGTTGTGGATGAGCTTCAAGCCATTCTGGTGTATAGCAGAGGGTGACTAGGGGATAATCTACGGCACAGGCTTCTGCCAACAGGTGGGTTCCCTCCAACAGAAATAGGTCTTGCTGCCGACGCCCTTTGACTCTGTGCAGCTTGCGAATTTCCTTGACTAGGGGATTCTTAGTGCTTTTGACACTCCCCATGGCTAGAAGCCAGGGGATTCTTGGTTCATAGACCCGTCTTGCTCAACCAGGTCGGAACCAGGAAGAGTAGAGGACAGATCTCCCCAAGCGTTGATTAAAGTTCCGGTGTGCCCCACCGTACCCAAGGCTCTCGTTAAGATGTTTTTAGCGGCGTTGTGGTCGCGGTCTAGCTGACATCCGCACTTACAGGTGTGGGTTCTAGTTGACAAAGATTTCTTGACCACTTCGCCACAATCAGAACAGTTTTGACTTGTGTAAGCAGGATTAACTGCAACAGTGATCCTTCCAAACTTCTGGCCAAAATATTCCAACCATTCTCGAAATTGATACCAACCCGCATCATTAATAGATTTAGCAAGACAGTGGTTCTTGACCAGGTTCTTGACTCTGAGATCTTCATAGGCGACCAGGTCGTTAGACCGGATTACGTAACGCGCCGGAGACGAAACCTTAGAATAAAGAAGCCTTAATAACAAAGATTTAACCCTTTTATGCATAGCCGACTAACCATAAAGGCTTCTTTATTCTTACGGTAACTTCTAACCAGTCTCTTGGCATGTTCTTCACGCTGCCTACTTATTTTAAGATGTGTCCTGCCTAGTCTATTAATTGCTTTCTTGCGATTGGATGAGCCTTTCTTTTTTCGAGATACTCGTCTCTGGTAAAACTTTAAGCGCTTTTCGCCTTTGCGATAAAATCTGGGGTTAGGTTCTGAGTATCCATCAGAGTCGGTATAAAACTCCTTCAAGCCTACGTCCAACCCAACAGTAAAACCAGTAGCCTCTAGTCGCTCAATATTATCGATTTTTACGCAGAACTGGACGTAATAGCCATCAGCTCTTTGAACAATCCTAACTCGCTTAATAAGTTTCTGGTCGAAACTCCACAAGTCCCAGGTGCCCTTGAGTTTAACCCTCCCAATGCCTTTCTTGTCGGTAAACTTGATAGATTTTTTGTCCGGGGATAATTTCCATCCAGATTGCTTATATTCAACCGACCTATAATGCTTCTTAAACTTGGGATAACCTTTCTTGCCAGGGACTTTTTTCTTGCAATTATCGAAAAACCTTTTAATAGCCCTTTCTACATTTTCGACAGAAGCCTGACAGGCGTGACTATTAAGTTCTTTGACAAAGTTAAATTCATCCCTGAGTTGAGTGTTGTAACGGTAGAGTTCTTTTTTGGCGACCCCTCTGTTATCCATCCAATATCGAAGCACTTTGTTGCGGACAAATTTTGCTGTCCTAATAGCTTCATTTATTGCGACTTTTTGGGACTCTTTGATTACCGCTTTGAACTCCATTACAAACACTTTTAATCACCTCCTTAGTTTTTTGTTGAATTTACTTATTATTATAGTCGATGTCTTCCGAGAAAAGTTCCCGGAGATTGATCAGGGAATAAATTTCCTGCGGGCTAACCCCATGGATAGAATCGGTGGGGCGTTGCGCCCTTAGACTTTCGGTCAGCATACAAGTCTGGCTAATTATGCGGAACCCGGGACTTGAACCCGGAAGTCCTTGCGAACACTAGAACCTGAATCTAGCGCGTCTACCAATTCCGCCAGTTCCGCGTTTGTTGGCGCTATAGCAATCTTTGGTGATTCCGATAGTGGTCAGTTCTGATTCAGAACTGTCACGGTTGAGGATTAAACTTAGGGTTGCTATAGGGTTTGCTCTATTAGCTCACCGGTTTTTTAGTATACAGCATTTACTGGGATTTTGGACAAGAAACTTGTCGATAGCCGCAACGCCTGCAAATTTCCCGGTTTACATTGCCAACTACTGAGTATAGTGGAAAACCTGACATTCGATCAAGATACTTGGAAAACTAGACATTTATAAAGTTTCAGGTAAAATCAAAACCAAATTTAACATTTCGCCAGAAATTACAATGATTTTGGAGGATAGACCCATCAATCACTCTCAAAGCCCGATAAATCCACAATCTCTGTCCCAGGAAAACGAATCGGTTCTCAAGATTTGGGGTAGAGCGTCTCTCCACGGACAGGTAAAAATTAGTGGAGCTAAAAATTCTGCCTTGGCAATTATGGCAGGGGCTTTACTGTGTTCTCAAGATTGCCGACTGCGTAATGTGCCTTCCCTAGTAGATATCGAGCGGATGAGCCAGATTCTTGCTGCTGTGGGAGTGAAGCTCAAACGCAATGGTGACATCTTAGATTTAGATGTCAGCCATATCGGACAATCAAAAGCTCCCTATGAGTTGGTTAGCCAGCTGCGAGCTAGCTTTTTTATCCTTGGTCCGATGCTAGCGCGATTGGGAGTGGCACGGATACCACTGCCTGGTGGCTGTGCGATTGGTGCTAGACCTGTAGACCTCCATGTCAGGGGTCTACAAGCGATGGGCGCTCAAGTTCATATTGAGCATGGGATTGTCAATGCTTATGTGAAAGGAACAGGTAACAACAAGCTAAAGGGGGCAAAAATCTACCTGGATTACCCCAGTGTCGGCGCAACGGAAACTCTGCTGATGGCAGCGACTCTGGCAGAAGGGGAAACCACCCTTGAAAATGCTGCTCAAGAGCCAGAAGTGGTGGATTTGGCGAATTTCTGCCGAGCAATGGGAGCTCAAATTAGTGGTGCTGGTACTAAAACTATTAGTATCTCTGGGGTTTCTAGTTTACATTCGGTGGATTACCCGATTATTCCTGACCGGATTGAGGCTGGCACTTTCTTGGTAGCTGGGGCAATTACCCACTCTGAACTGAGCCTTTACCCAGTAATACCGGAACATTTAACTGCTGTGATTGCTAAGCTACGGGCAATTGGTAGTGAGGTGATGGTGGAAGAACCCAATCGCTTACGAATTATTCCCAATAAACTAAGGGCAACGGATATTGAAACTTTGCCTTATCCTGGATTTCCTACGGATATGCAAGCCCAGTTTACGGCCTTGCTGGCTCTGAGTGAAGGAAACTGTGTGGTTAGCGAAACGGTTTTTGAAAATCGGCTGCGTCATGTTGCCGAATTGAATCGTATGGGGGCGGATATCCGGGTTAAAGGGAATAATGCGATTATCCGAGGTGTGCCAATGTTGTCGGGAGCACCAGTAGTGGGTACGGATTTACGAGCATCTGCTGCACTTGTGGTCGCTGGGTTAGGGGCAGAAGGAATAACTACGATTCAGGGACTCCGTCATTTAGACCGGGGTTATGACGATTTGGAGGGTAAACTCCGACAACTTGGTGCTAGAGTAGAACGGGTTCCGGCTCAGATAGAGGAAGAGGAACTTCCTCCGACTCCCACTAATGCCATGACTGCAACACCTTAGTAGTTATAGTCATTAGTCATTAGTCATTGAGAAATTGTTAATTGTTAATTGTTAATTCTGATCAATTTTCAATTTTCAGTTTTCAATATCTCTACTAGAGCTTGCTTTACTGTGGAATACTGATATTCCCATCCATAACTAGTGGTTCGTTTGGGTAGCACCTGTTGACCTTCCAAGACTACTGTGGCTCCTTCTCCCAGCAGGGCTTCTAGGGCAACACTGGGAACTGGTAACCAGGAGGGACGATTGAGAACCTCTCCAATGGCGTTACATAGTTCGGACATCAAGACAGGATTGGGGGCTGTGGCATTGAAAATCCCTTCCATGTCTGGTCTGGTTAGGGCAGCTATGATTAAGTTCACTACATCGTCTCGGTGAATCCAAGAAAACCATTGGCGACCGGTACCGATTGGCCCTCCAGCAAACATTTGAAAGGGGGGTATCATTTTGGCTAAGGCACCGCCATTGCCCAAAACTATACCGAGGCGCAGTATCACTAGTCGTACATCAGCTTCTTTGACTTTCTGGGCTTCCCCTTCCCAGGCTTGACAAACCTCTGCCAGAAAGTCGTCTCCAGCAGGACTTGTTTCATCAAAGGTTACTGTTTCACTAGTGCCGTAGTAACCAATGGCAGAAGCGTTTACTAATACCGTGGGTTTAGGGTCAGCAAGAGCGATCGCTTCCACTATTTTTTGGGTACCTAATTGGCGGCTATTGAGGATTTCTTGCTTACGGGCTGCTGTCCAGCGCTCTTCAGCAATGGGGGCTCCGGCTAAATTGACTACACCATCACAGCCTGCGATCGCATTTTGCCAATCCCCTGATTCGGTGGGAGTGTAGGTAATAGTTTCTATATTGGGAAATTTCGCCTTAGCTTTAGCTGAGTCACGGGTTAAGATTAAGGGTTGATGTCCTTCTTCTTGTAGACGCTCGACTAAGCGGCTACCGACAAATCCTGTTGCTCCAGTAATTGCGACTTTCATACTTCATCCTTGATACTTGATATCGTGTCTGATAGCACACTTATGGCTTAGGTTAACCTGGGACGGAACCCAAAGACCGGGGGAAATGTTCAGGATGGGTAATTATCCTTCAGTAGATGGTTTGCTTTCACCGTAAGCCATGCCATTAGCTTCAGCGTACCGATTCATGAAGCGCATGAAGCGTTCCCAGTGGTCGTCTTGATCAATTTCAACTTTACACTCCACTCCTGCTAGCTCATCTCCTTCTGGACCACCGAAGCGAAATTTTATTGAGGATGGAGTCATATTAATGACCCCTTCTTCGTCTGTTAAGACCATTGATTGAGAAAATCGGTTTCTATAACTGTTGAATTGTTCAATAGCCTTTAAGCTTTCAAAGGTCATTAAGACGATGCGGGCTCCTGAGCTTCGGTTTTTTCTGAGGCTGACGTCACTCAGCTGTTCATAAATACCGTCAAAGAATTGGATGGATGGTGTTGAGGAGTTCATTTGAAATATAAAAACATCGTTAAATTTTAGTATATCGCCTTGGGAGGGGTTGACAAAATTATTTTTATAGGTAACAGGGAGTAGGGAGTAGGGAGTAGGGAGTGGGGAGTGGGGAGTAGGGAGTGGGGAGTAGAGAGTAGGGAACTAGATTAGATGACTTTGCTCAGCCTACTTTAATTGGTATTTTTTGGATTTACTTCCTATGATTTACAACACTTTTGCTAAGCAATTATTTTTGCTATTATTTCCAGTTAATTGAGGATATTTAAGGATAAAATATAGGTATATTTTTGATAAAAAGTTTATGAGCAATTTTGGTAATTTATCATAACATAAAAAAGTAGCTTTCTTTACTATTGCTATTAAGTCCCTGCTCCGAATTTCCTCAAAACCAAGGAAGACTAACCACAAATGAACCGCCGCCGCATTCTTAAAACTGGACAACCTTACAGCTTTAGCCAATATTTTGACCTTCCCTTTACCCTAGAAGATATCTTGGCTGAATTTGACTGTACCTTTGTGCGATCGCATATCGATCTTCCCCGTCAACCCTTCACTGCTGCTATTGAACCCCTGCTGCACCAACTCCAGCGTAACCGCAAGCGCATCGAGCTGATCAACGAAACTGCCCGTCGCGAAGCCTTGATCGCACCAATTCTGTTTGAAGTAGTGGATCTAACTAATCACCGCATTTACATTGAATATTCTATTGCAGTTAGCGAACACCTGCGGGGAACCTTAGATTATTATATTGCTAACCATAACGTGATTGTGATAGAAGCCAAACAATCTGATCTGGTACGGGGCTTCACTCAACTGGCGGTGGAGTTGGTTGCCCTTGATCAGTGGCTCCAGTCTGACCAGAGAATTTTGTATGGCATTGTTACCACCGGAGAAGACTGGCGTTTCGGTACTTTTAATCGCCAAGAACGTTCCATACAACAAGACCCCAAGCGCTACCTCGTCCCAGAAGAGCTAACCGAGTTGCTGGAAATTTTAGTGGGGATTATGAATTGAAACGGTTAATTAATTATAGTGGTTTTTAATTAGGGAGTCGGGAATCGGGAATCGGGAATCGGGAATAGAGAATAGGAATATAAGTATGAAAAACGCGCTGATCGCAATTTTTAGTTTAAATTTATCCTTGCTCTCAACCATTACTTTTATTTAAAAGTATGATCAACGAGTTTTGATTAAGGAGGCGATAATATCATCAGATATCGATGATCGACTGCATCAATACAATGTCTTTAACTATACCCAATTATCGAAAATTACTTCTTCAGTATCCTCTCTACCCACACTCCCCACACTCTTTCCCCTACTCCCTACTCCCTACTCCCTACTCCCTACTCCCTACTCCCTACTCCCTACTCCCTACTCCCTTTATTCTATACTAATAAAGTCACTGTATTGAAACTATCATGATTGCTGATAAAATCCCCAATTACATTTCCAAAGAAGAGTATCTATCCTACGAAGAAGATAGTGCCATCAAACATGAGTATATTGATGGAGAAGTCTATGCTATGGCTGGCGCTAGTGATGCCCATGTTACTATTGCCCTTAACCTGGCTTCAGCCTTAAGAAATCATGTCAGGGGCACTGGCTGTCGGGTTTATATGGCAGATATGAAAACTTATGTTGAAGCATCCAATAGTTATTATTATCCTGATGTTATGGTGACTTGCGATGCCAGAGACCGAGAATTGGCTAATTATAAAAAATATCCTTGTTTAATTGTAGAAGTTTTATCTCCCAAGACTGAAGCCTTTGACCGGGGTGACAAATTTTCTGACTATCAACAGTTAGAAACCTTGGTGGAATATGTTTTAATTAGCCAAAATCGTAAACGCTTAGATTGCTTTCGCCGGAATTCCGAGGGAGTTTGGACATTGCAATTTTATTATCCGGGCAGTGAGATTAATCTAGAAACTGTGGATTTTCGGACTAGTCTTGAGGCTTTGTATGAAGATGTAACATAAGCCGTCAGCCGTGAGCTAAAAGCTCACGCTACGCGAACAGTCGTCAGCCGTCAGCTGACTGCTTATAAGAAGTGTTAGAGCTTTTAGTAGAAGATTACCAAGCTAGAGGTAAAGAGTTACCTTTATTAAATTATTCACAAATAACAACAGTTTAATTACAGCGGTTTGCAATTCAGTTAGGTATAAAGTTCTAAGTTTTTAGGGAGTGTAAGCATTCAGCTAATACCTGAATACTTACTTTTAGGCTAATTTCAGGCTACCTCTAGTATCTTTGGAGTTGGTAACTCTTTATTAACTTGGCTATAGGCGTATACCAAATCCTCTAAAACTTCCTTAGCATTCTCAAGAGCTTCCTCATAGGTGTCACCGTGGGTACGAGCATAGTTACCCCATTCGGGTAAACTAGCCACATAAGAGTTATCTTCCTCTGACCATTGAATTAAAATGCTATATTTCATGGCTCTTCTCTATTCTCGACTCTCGACTCCCAACTCCCTAAAACCCAAGAAGGATAAAGTCCTGCCTCTTTTAATTTTATAATGTACTTTATTCATCGGTAGCTTGGAGAATTGCGTGGTACAATTGAGAACTAATACGAAAGTCCATTGTTTCAATCAATTGATCCATTAATGGTTTAACCGCCGGAATTAAATTACTTTTCTTGGCTTGCACCAGAATGCCCAGTAACCCCACAATAGTTAACCCCAATTCTTGAGCAACTGTTCGTCCCCGTCGCTCATCCATCAGTAGCAAATCGGCATCCATTTCCAGTGCTAATACGATCGCTTCTGCTTCACCTAAATCGATGGTTTCTTGACTTTCCTGAAGTATGACAACTTGCTGCCTATCTGAAACAGCCTGAGTTTTAATCCAAGATAAGGTTTGGACTTCTACTGTTCCAGGTACAATTTTACCGATACCAACCATTTCATTGTAGACAGCAACGGGAATAATAACAGAACCATATAAGCGATGCAAGAGGTTAAGTTGATTGATGCCTGCTAGATTAGTAATGGGTGATGTATCGCTAATAATAATCACAGCAAACTCATCGATTGTATGGTTTTAAGGTCTGCTTCAAAATCAGCAACATCATAATTCAAATCTAAACCGCGCTTGGCAAGTTCATGCTGAAATTCAATCACGGTTAACCCCGTCCAGGCACGGACTTTGCCACTGCTAATTTTGTCTTGCTTATACAGCATCAGGGCAATTTCAAGTTTGAACTCACCCTCAGTCATTTGGCTAGCTTGGACAATATCGTCAGGGATAACTACACTCATAGCTACACTGATAAGTAATTAGTCGATTATCAACAGTTACTTTAATTTTATCAGAAACTTCAACTGCATTATAACACCCATCCACGCCACACCCAGTCAGGCTAATCATAATTCCTCTATCGTTGATTAACTCTTATCTCTTCCCTACTCCCTACTCCCTACTCCCTACTCCCGATTCCCGACTCCCGATTCCCTAAAACCCAGAACTTTCTAGTTTACCCCATTGAAAAATACTGTAAAATTATAGTAGTTAAGTTACTCTACAAATGAACCGCCGCCGCATTCTCAAAGCTGGACAGCCTTACAGCTAATGCCAATATTTTGACCTTCCCTAAACCCATCGAAGATATCTTGGCTGAATTTGACTGTACCTTTGTGCGATCGCATATCGATCTACCTCGTCAACCCTTCACTGCTGCTATTGAACCCCTGCTGCACCAACTCCAGCGTAACCGCAAGGGCATTGATAAGCGCTATACTAAATTAAGTAAAGCATGAAGTAAACAAGGTGTTAAAATCTATGGCAACCAATACTCAAAGTCATTTTGCTCCCTACTTAAGACATAGAGGGAAAACTGTCGAAGAACAAATTCAACTCAATCAACCTGCTCTGGCATGGCTAAGAAAACGCCTTGAAGAGGAAATCACACAAGAAGAAGCTAAAATTAGACAGGAAGATTTAGAGAAATTTAAACAAATTCTTGATAGTTTTCGTCCAGAAGGCTCTAAGCTATATAGCTAATAATGATTGTTTTTGTCGATACAGGCGTTTTAGGGTTATTATCTTCTCCCAATGACAAATTAGAAGCACAACAATGTCAGCAATGGCTTTACTCTCTTTTAGCTAGAGGAGTTTATGTACTGAGTTCTGATTTGTGTGATTATGAAGTTAGAAGAAGTTTAATCTTAGATGGCATGAGAAAACCATTACATCAAGGTTTAGCTAATCTTGATGAGATGGGCAATATCATTGACTTTCTACCGATAACTCAACCGGTTATGCGTCATGCTGCTCAACTTTGGGCAATGTCTCGCCATCAAGGAATGCCGACCGCTGATGACAAAACTCTTGATAATGATGTGATAATTGCTGCTCAGTGTCAACTATTTCAACAAGAAAATTTAGGACAACGTTTAGTTATTGCTACCACTAACGTTAAACATCTAAGTCGTTTCCTTGAGTCTCGACGATGGCAAGATATTAGATTTTGAAATTAGGGATGCGATGTTGCTCTGTATTTTATGAACTTTATTTCAGTGCAATTATTCCCCATGGCACAGGCATCAACTGAATCCTAACACCCATCCACGCCACACCCAGTAAGGCTAATCATAATTCCTCTATCCTTGATTAACTCTTCCCTACTCCCTACTCCCTACTCCCTACTCCCTTTTCCCTATTTCCACCATCGACTAACATCATCAACCGCTGCCACTGTTTCTCTTAGGGCTTCAATACCCCCAAGCTCGATGATTAAAGGAGCTAATTGAGGAAGAGCTCTAAGAAAATAGGGACGGGTTAGACTAGCTAAACTATCAAGAATTTGTTGCCAAAGAGGAAAATCAACGGACGAAGGAGTGAATATCTTAATTAAGTCCTGTAAGGCATTGACTCGGTCTGATTCATAGTCAATCCCTCTGGCGCAATCTAAGGCTTCCGATAACACATCAGGTAAGTGGGGGGCTAAAGCAATTAAGGCATCGGCTCGGTATTCTTGATGCCAAATCCGTCTGGCGCAATCTAAGGCTTGGGATAACAACACATCCGGTAAGTGAGGGGCTAAGGCCACTAAGGCTCTGGCTCGGTCTGATTCATTGGAAAGCCCTCTGGCGCAATCTAAGGCTTGGGGTAACAACACATCAGGTAAGTGGGGGGCTAAGGCTACTAAGGCTCTGGCTCGGTCTGATTCATTGGAAAGCCCTCTGGCGCAATCTAAGGCTTGGGGTAACAACACATCAGGTAAGTGGGGGGCTAAGGCTCTTAAGGCATGGGCTCGGAAGTATTCATGGTCAATCCCTCTGGCGCAATCTAATTCCGATAACACATCAGGTAAGTGGGAGGCTAAGGCCACTAAGGCATTGACTCGGTATCTGTCATCGAAAAGCCCTCTGGCGCAATCTAAGGCTTGAGGTAACAACACATCGGGTAAGTGGGGGGCTAAGGCTACTAAGGCATGGGCTCGGTAGTATTCATCGGAAATCCCTCTGGCGCAATCTAAGGCTTCCGGTAATACATCGGGGAAGTGGGGGGCTAAGGCCACTAAGGCTTTGACTCGGTAGTATTCATTGGAAAGCCCTGTGGCGCAATCTAAGGCTTCTGGTAATACATCGGGTAAGTGGGAGGCTAAGGCCACTAAGGCATGGGCTCGGAAGTCTTCATCGAAAAGCCCTCTGGCGCAATCTAAGGCTTCTGGTAATACATCGGGGAAGTGGGAGGCTAAGGCCACTAAGGCTAAAGCTCGGGAGTATTCATGGTCAAGCCCTCTGGCGCAATCTAAGGCTTGGGGTAACACATCCGGGAAGTGGGGGGCTAAGGCTACTAAAGCATCGGCTCGGTCGTATTTATACCCAATGCCTCTGGCGCAATCTAAGGCTTGGGGTAACAACACATCGGGTAAGTGGGGGGCTAAGGCTCTTAAGGCTTTGACTCGGTAGTATTCATTGGAAAGCCCTCTGGCGCAATCTAAGGCTTGGGGTAACAACACATCGGGTAAGTGGGGGGCTAAGGCTCTTAAGGCTAAAGCTCGGGAGTATTCATGGTCAATCCCTCTGGCGCAATCTAAGGCTTCTGGTAACACATTCGGTAAGTGGGGGGCTAAGGCTCCTAAGGCGAAAGCTCGGTGGGATTTATCCGAAATCCCTCTGGCCCAATCTAAGGTTTGGGCTAACAACACTTCCGGTAAATGGGGGGCTAAGGCTGCTAAGGCTCTGGCTCGGTCTGATTCATAGTCAATCCCTCTGGCGCAATCTAAGGCTTGAGGTAACACTTCGGATAAGTGGGGGGCTAAGGCCACTAAGGCATCGGCTCGGTATCTTTTATAGGAAATCCCTCTGGCGCAATCTAAGGCTTGGTGTAACAACACATCCGGTAAGTGGGGGGCTAAGTCTACTAAGGCTTTTGCTTGGTAGTATTCATCCCAAATCCCTCTGACGCAATCTAACGCTTCCGCTAATAAAGAAGACGGAAGATACTCACTAATTACCTTTAAACCTTCTACTTGACGTTCATAATCTTTGCTCTGTCGCACATAAGCTAGTGCTTGGGCTGGCGTCCAGATTTTGTTCTTAAGTAATGCAGCCATTAACTCTGGAGGAATATTTCCAGCTAAACTGTTGAGGGATGTCGTAATCAGAGCATACCGGCACTGTAAACTAATCGATTCTGTAGGATTTTCCTTAAACTTAGCTGCTGCTATTGCCCAAGCTCTCGATACATCCTTGATAAAATTGGCAGTTTTTCCTTGTCTATCACACTGCCAATACCAACCGTTATCTTCTTCTGGAGTTTCTTCTTTCAGGAGTTGATGAATTTGATCTATCTTTTGGGCTTTCTCTAGGTGCCAGGTTAAGTGGTTATAGATGTAACCATCATCGGGTAAGGTATGCCATAATCCGTTTTCGATCTTAGTTTGATAACGTTCTACTAATTGCTGATGGGCTTCGGGGATTGATAATCCTAGCTCTGGTTGTAGCAGATTACGGGCTAAATCATGTAACAGGTCATGGAGGCGATAGTTAGTTTTTTTTGTACTAGAGACCCCTGGTAGTAATAACGCTTTTTGTCTTAAGTATCGTAAAGTCTTTTTAGCTTTAACTGAATTACAGTTCCATAAGGTAGTCGCCATGGTTTCAGTAATGGTGACATCCTCCGGCAGTACCCCTAACCAAGCAAATTTTTTCAATCTCTCGGGGGATAATCGCTTTAAACTGAGATTAAAGGAAGCCACTAGACTGTAGTTTTTGCGCTTGGCGTCATTTGGTTCTTCCTCTGCTTCCAATCGATCCAAGGCTTCTAAGTCAGCAATTTCTGCTTGTAACTCATCCAGTAACTCTTCCCAAGAGAATCCATCCCTAACTTGGGCAGCCGCTAATTCTAAGGCTAGGGGTAAGTAGCCCACAGTTTTAGCTAAGATTTCAGCATAGTTGAGTTCTTGATTAGTTAACTCATTGTTGAAACAAGCGGTTAATAACTCCAAGGATTGATTTAGAGTCATCACGTCTAAATCATAGCGAATCGCACCGTTAACCGGAGCTTCTCTGGTGGTCACTAAAACCCGACAGCCACCCCCTACTACTCGAAAGGGTTCAACATGGTCAGGATGCCAAACATCATCCACGACTAGCAAGGCTTTTTTATCAGATAATAACGTTCTTAATTGTAAAGAAGCGCTATCAATATTAATCGCTTTGAAGTCATAATCTCCTAATGCCTGTATCCACGTACTTAGAAAGGATAAAATATCAGGTTGCTGACCTAAGGTTGCCCAAAAAATCCCATCGGGAAAATGGGATTGAACCTCTGAATCATGGGCTAAGGCGGCAGTAATGGTGGATTTCCCAATGCCTCCTAAGCCATAGATGGCACTAACTACTAAAGTGCCAGCTCTAGCGGTTTCTTGGGATAACAGAATTTGTTTTAGTCGTTGGCTTACTTCCGGGCGTTCGACATAATACGCAGGTAGTGGGGGTGCTTGATTTGTTCGAGTTTGGTTAACCTGCCTCCCAGGCGACTGTAGTCAATTATAATTATTAGTTATTTTGTCTCTTCCAATACTATCTCCTCCAATACTATCTCTTCCAATACTATCTCTTCCAATATTAGTATTACCTTGATTAATATCCCCTTTGGCAAAGTTCTCCACGTTTTCAATTATGTTCTCAATGTTGTAAGTCTCACTAGTAGCCTGGTGGGATTCCAAGGCTTTGGTAATCTTTTCAATAATTTCCTCTAAGTTAGGCAAAGCTTCAGCATCAACAGTAGTCACCAAACCCTCGATGGCTTGGGCAACTTCGGGATTTTGCTTGGCTGCTGCTTCTACTTCCAATACCACTTCGGCATAATTAAGAGGTTGCCCTGGAGCTTGCTCGATCGCCATTACTGTATCTGGAGACTGGCTTCTCAGGGATTCCACAAACTGGTTAGTCTGGTCCCAGACAACTTGCCCGACATTTTCCCCAGTTTTTTCTAGGGCTTTAGTGGCGAGCACAGTAGAAATAGCGACAACGGCAGCGGCTAATGGTTCCATAGTTGAAAGAGATGATTGATAGTTTTATTATATAACTTTAGCAAAGGGAGCAGGGAGCAGGGAGTAGGGAATCGGGAGTAGGGAGTAGGTAAATGCTATAGTAAGCATTCAGCTATCAGCTATCAGCTATCAGCTATCAGCTTATGTGCTACGCATATGCTTACATGCTATACTCAACTTATATTATATCATTAAAAGTAGTTTAACTAATGCTAATCTTACCAGAAGAAGAATTAACTAAATTAGTTCTAAATAACGAGCACTTGATTATCGAATATTTAGCAATAAGCGAGGCAAAATTGAGGAATCTGGAGCAATCTAATCAAGAAGGATTTTATGCTGAATTCAAGCAAATTATCGAAAGAATTAATTTTGTAGAGGATTTGGGTCGAATTGGATCAGAACACAAGGGTCAGCCTTTAATAGCAGCTCTGGGAGATGAATTTGAACTAAATGGTCAAATCGCGACTGCCCAAACCCTCAATAATCAATCATTACTTGCTATGGGGTGGAATCGTTTAGGACGATTACTCCAACAACAGGGTAAATTAGATCAAGCACAGCAGGCTTTTGAACGAGAAATTGCGATCGCTGAAGCCCTCAATAATCAATCATTACTTGCTATGGGATTGAACCATTTAGTAGAAGTGCTCCAACAACAGGGTAAATTAGATCAAGCACAGCAGGCTTTTGAACGAGCACTTGAAATCGATACTGTTAATAAATTCAGTAGTCTTTACACAGGACTGTCTAGATTATCAACAGTTTTGGAAAAGCATATCTTTGACTTCTCCAAGGACTATCTAGAACGTATTAAACGTAGATTAATGGCAATTTTGCAAGCTTCTGCCTTGGCATCTGAACAAAATGAGCTTCCAGACGCAGCCAAAAACTATCTTATGGATATCAGAAATACGGCAAGGGTAATTTTGTGGCAGATTGACAATTATCAACTATCTCATCAAAAGTATCCAGTCACAAACCTCTTAGATTGGCTAAAAACTTCACCAACTTGGGCTGGAGATGATTTTCAAGAGTGTTTGGACTATGTCAACCGAGTTAGGGAATAAATAGAGGATGCCGGAGTACGTATCAACGATTTATGGATAGCTTGCACAGCCATACAACATAATTTAATTATTGTTTCAGAAGATAGAGATTATCGAAAAATGAATGAAGTCAGGAATCTAAAATTAGAGTGCTGGAAGTAATAAGCGCGTTGTATCTGGGTTGTGAACATACTCCCAAAGGCCAAGAGGCAACAGGCAACAGGCAACAGGCAACAGGCAACAGGCAACAGGCAAGAGGAGAAAGAGATTCTCAGTTTTATTGTCTAATCAAAAAAGATATCCTAGGTTTACATCTAACCCTACACAAAAAAAACAAAGGGGCATTGGTGATTTTGGTTAAGGTGTTGCTCATTAACACAGCTAACTCAAAAAAATAAAATAAATTACACATAATTGAGTCCATAAATCGCGAAACATAATATTTGTAAAGAAATGTAAAAACTTTTAATTATCCCTTGCATTTTTCCCAGGAGTTATCTATACTATAGAAGGTAAAGACCGATACTAATAACCGCGCTGGTAACAGCCTTAATCAACATCAGCGCGGTTTTCCTCCCACCTAAATAGGAGTTACTTCCATGATGCCAAAAAGATCACGATCATCAATCCTGGCTGGGTGCATCTTATTCAATGGGTTTGACCCGGTGGTGCGTTACGGGACGGACTGTCCCAATACTGGCTACTGATAAAATCAGAGGCTTTCCGTCCCTAACGCACCCTACCCAACTGGCTCGGTGCATCTTGTTCAAGGGGTTTGAGCCGGTGGTGCGTTACGGGACGGGCTATCCCAACCCTGGCGACCGTGACAATCACGGCGAGCCCGTCCCTAACGCACCCTACTGGCGTGGCAAGCTTAATTTGATGCATTAGAATTGTCGGATTCAACATCTTCAAAAACAGCGATATTGATGCTTCAATTTAATTCGTGCATCTTGGGTTGTGAAATGCCAAATTACCTTACTAGCTGATGGAGGCATTGCTGTGGAAACAGTTTCTTTCATGGGATTGGAGGGACAAAGTAACCAACCTAAAAACTAGACCCTATATAGGATAGCACTATTTATGCCTTTAATTATCGCGCTTAGTCCCACTAGATGTACTGTTCTGTGAGGACAAATGTCGCATTCGCAAAAACCATGCTCCTCGCAACTTCAGTATTCTGCGACGTTTGGCTCTTAATCTCTTGCGTCTTGAGCCAACCCGCGGGCAGTTTAAGAATGAAGCGCGCTTCGTGCTGGTTTGGATAACAATTTCTTGCTGAAAATTCTCGTAGCTTCTTTGCCTACTGGAGTTAACAGCAGCTCATAGAACCAATAACCGACCCCTTTGTTCTTCGCGATTGCAAAATCGATACTCTTGGCAATAACACCACCTTGTTGCGGTGAGCAGTTACGACAAAATCCTTGATTTTACACCATTGTTCTTTCTTTTCTATATGCGTTTACCCTGGACTTAGACCAAATTTTGCATCAATTTACTAACATCTCAGCCTCAAAAGAAGACTGGGCTATTTTGTCATAGTCTAAACTCCAGTTTTAACCTACCCTAGGGTAATTCCAAGGGGAACCTTCAACCTTCAACCTTCAACCTTCAACCTTCAACCTTCAACCTTCAACCTGATTAAACCTTCAACTAAAGTACCTTCAAAAGCTGTTTAATTTTGGTCTCCTGTTTCTGCTTTAATTGGTCTGGGAACTTCAACTCAATGGCAACTTGATCGGATAAATCTTCGACATCCACAATTTGAGCCAACAATCGCTGTGGTAACTGGTTAGTCGATTCCTGACTCAATAGCAAGCCAACGAAGGGTTGGTCTTGCTCCATTCTTCGTAAATCTTCTGGTGTGAGCAATGGACTAGTTTGCTCCGTGGTATCAGAATAGGCAGTGCTGCGTTCTAATTCAACCCGTAAACTCATCACTCCCATTTCAGTTGCCCTACCACTGTAAAACTTACCTTCCCAATAAAGCTGAGCAGTAGCCCTAATCTGTTTACGCACCTTAGTACTAGTTTGGGTATTCAACTCTCGGAAGGCACGGAACACACCAGTGGCTAAGAAACCTAAGGAGCCCATAGGTCGGTCTAAGGTCGCACGCTTCTGGGAATACCACTCCCTGACATCGGAATAAATTACTAGGACTAAATCATCTAGCTGAGCTTGAGTGAGGTTGATAAAATTAATCGCAAGGTGAACTTGATGGTCACTAATCGGTGTCTTGCGGATAATTTCTCCAGCAACAAAGGCTCGTCTGCCGTAATCTCCCACAATTTCAAGGTCTACTTGATCAGGTAGGTTGGGCCAGCTATCTAAGGCAATTAAAACTCCGCTTTCTGAGATATTAACCGTTTCCCCTGGCCAACTCTGGTCAGTGGTGTGAATTGTCACCGGAAGGCGTCGTAGCAGGCGGTGTTTGGGGCGTTGTTGGGGTTGTTCAAAGGCAACCAACAAACCTGCTGTCAGCAGAATCAAGTTAAAGACGCACCACATGGCGTTAACCAAGACCGCTTCTGCATCTTCTGGACGGAGCAGCAGCCAAAAGGGAACAGCTAGTAAGGCAGCAATCACTATAGCTGTTACTACCAAAAGACCCTGTACTGACTGCCAATCAAAACTCCGCTGACTAACCGATACCCCCTTGTCAGTTACATTAAATGAACCGAGCTTGGGGTTAATCACCGCCATCAGAGTGACATACCCCGTCTGGAATGACATCACAAATTCAAACACCTCGTTCCAGAAGGAAAAGCGAACTTCTTTGTAGGTGATATAGTTAGCATTGAGGCTAATCAGTAGATGGGGCAGGGCATAAAATAAGGTTTCTAGCCCCAAACCCTGAATGGGATTGATGCCAAACAATAGGAATAGAGTGGGAGTGATAGCGTAAATCAGCCGGGGAAAGCCATAGAAGAAGTGGGAGGTGGCTGAAAAATAGCAAATCCGCTGGCCTAAGGTGAGATGTTTTGCCTTCCAGTTCAACAAGGGGAATTCTAGCCGTAGAATCTGAGCCATTCCCCTTGCCCAACGCACTTGCTGACCCACATAGGAGGCAAAGGTTTCAGGGGCTAAGCCAGCAACCATAATCTGGTCATAGTACACTGACTCATAACCTAAGGAATGGAGTCGGAAGGCCGTGTGACAATCTTCTGTAACGGTTTCAACGGCAATTCCCCCAATCTCCAGCGCATGGTTTTTGCGAATTACCGCTGCTGAGCCACAGAAAAAGGAAGCATTCCAGAAGTCATTGCCCTTTTGCAGTACTTTATAAAAGAGTTCATTCATCACTGGAATCTCACCCTTAGTATAGAGATTTCGCTCAAAGGGGTCGGGGTTAAAGAACCAGTGGGGCGTTTGCACAAAGGATACGTTTGGGTTGTAGAAAAACCCGACTGTGCGCATCAGCAATTTTCGCACTGGAATGTGATCGCAGTCCAGAATCAATACCAGATCGCCCTTGGTAGTCTTAAAAGCTGTGTTGATATTACCTGCCTTGGCATGATCATTGTTAGGTCTAGTCAACAATTTACAGCCGATTTCTTCGCACATCTGCTTCAACTTTTTGCGACGCTCTGGATACTTTCTGCCATCATCTAAGACATAGACTTGTTTTTTATCCTCCGGATAGTCCATAGCCAGAGCGGCTACTGCTGTATTGCGGACAATTTCCACAGGCTCGTTGTAGGTTGGAATGTAGATATCAACCTTGAACCATTGGTCTTGAGGATAGTTAGCCAGATCAACGGTTTCTCGGTCTTTGATTTTGATAGTTTGAAAATAAGCTAGCAATAGGGTTAGAATTGCATACAATTCCGCCCCCAACAACAGCACACAGAAAAACCCGTTGATCCAAGTATCAAAATTTAGGGTATAGGCAAAGCGATAGTATAGGTAGCGCATGGTGGTCACCAGGCTCAGCCATACTAAAAACAGATGAAAATACTCACTGACTGTTTTATCAGATTGTTTGGCTTCAGTGCGCACTACCACTTGACCAACCAATATTAGTGCGATCGCTACAATCCCCTGCTGCCTGACTGTTAGGGGTGTAGTAATCAGGGGTATGGATAGCAACACCAGCAGCAAAATCAGCCACGACAAGTGATTCGACCCTAGCCGTGCTAGGACTCGGTCAAAAAACCGAGGTAGGCGATCAACGAGTAATGTAATTAAAGGGGAGCGACGAGGGCGATTTTGCCTATTTCTCGATTGTTTGAATAAGGAAAAAGACATAGCAATTTATAGCATTTTGATTTGAGATGTGAAACTAATATTGATGTAAGTATTCAGCCGTCAGCTATCAGCTATCAGCTGATAGCTGACAGTGGAATTTTGATTTAATCCTATTTAATAGACAAACAATCCTAAAGACTAATTAAAACTAAAGACTAATCACTAATCACTAATTACTAATGACTTTTTTGATCTGTCACACGCTTGAGGTACAACTGGCTAATGCCATAAAGCAGGAAGGTTACGCCCAGAATACCTAAAGCTAGGAACCACCAGTTTTGTTGGAGGAAGAACGATGCTTTACTGAGGGCGGAGGTTTTTTCAATGCGCTTTTTAGAACGGGCTAGTTCAAAGAACTCTAGCTTATAGGCATCGGGGTCATAACCAGCAGGGTCTTGTTGATAACTACTAACTAAAACCGTATCCTTCTGCAACTGGTAGAACCAAGAATCTTTAGTGAGAATCTGCCGCACGCGGTCTAAGCCATTTTCCGTTTGACCACTCAAAGCCAAAAGTACCCGCTGATTGTTATCGGGAGACATGATTTGTTTCATTACCCCTTCAGTATCCGGTAGAGTCTGGGCACTAGCTTCACCCCACTGACGTCCTAGAGCATTACTCAAACGCAAACCTTTTGACTCAAATACCTCTGGAAACGGAAATTCATCCCTGGTGCCAATTCCGACTAGATTGCGCTTCCTCCTGATCTGATCAGGCAATTGTTCAATGGTGTAAACATCCAGCTGTACTGAATCTGCCTTACTCAGACGTCCTAAACGTTCACTCATAGCTAGTAGTGTGAGCAGATCGGTATCAGATGGTGTCTCTGACAACACGATCGCTGTATTGGACAAATCTTGAGGAGCTGCAAATGGGTAACCTACTTGCAACAGTTCTAGATTAGGTAGTTGAACTGAGGGCTCCCGATTAACTTTGAAGCTGGTTTCAGCATGAACCGTACCGGTTAGTTGTTGGTCCGTAATTTTACCACACTCCTCTGGTTCCCTGGGGTTCAGCCGGAAAGCAACTTTGATTTTAGAGGTGGGTTTAATCAGATTGGCAGGAAGATCCACTTTGAGGGTTTCTCGCTGTGAGCCATCCCTCTTAGTCAAGCGTTTACCACCAATTAGTACATCATCTAGTAAGACTTCTACAGCAGAGGTGCGAGGATTGACCTGGGGACCATAGCTGTAAACTAAATTCATGGAACTGCCCCGTTTAAACCGATCATCCGGTAAGGCACGAAAATTAAACTCTACCGGTGGTGCTCCACTGCCTCGCACCGTTACGTCCTTAAAGGGTTTACCATTGGGCTGAGTAACGATGTCTTGGAGAGTAAAGGAATTTTCTTCTGGCAAATAACCAGGCCAATTTCGGGAGGATGGTATTGGTACATCCGGAACCTGATCCACGAAAATTAATTGACCTGTGCCAAGTTTACTGGTATCTGGCTGTACTAAAAACTGGGCAGCCTTTTTCACGCCATCTGGGCCATTGCCAGTCACCACCAAGACCGGGTTACTGCCATCATTGACGGTGGTAAGTGCCAGCACACCGACATCATCGGGTAAGGGAATCTGATTTCCATCTAAAATCTGATTCCCGGAGAAAGTAAAGGGCAGTTCTAAAGACTTCAAAACCTGTTGATTTCCAGGAGTCCCAATCACAACTAAACTATCGCCCCACTCTAATTCGTCGATAGTCTCTACTAAACGGGTGGTAATAGGACGGAAGTCAGCCAATCTGCCTAGGGAAGCCTGTAAGCGAGGCGCAGCAGTCAACCAAGATTCTAAGGAATCCACGGATCGGGTCTGGACATTCCCCTGCGGCAGCATATAAGCAATGCGATTGGCATCTAAGCTGAGTTGATCAAAGAAAGGATAAGGATAGCGACTGAAATTTAGGGGGATAGGTTGAACTTGGTATTGGAAGATTAATTTGGAATCCGGCAAAACCTCAGTCCACAACGTGGCATCCCCTCCATCCGTACAGCCAGTGGTGTTGTGTTGCTGGGCTACTAGGGAAAGTTCATTGTAGTCCTGGATCAGGGTCGTTGGAATAGCAAACATGACGTTAGCCACCTGAGACTGCTTGCGGTTGAGAGGGACACTGGCCACACTGGTACCATTAATCCGCAAGGTCAGGTTAGAGCGATTTGCAATCAAGGCTGGTGAATGCTGGAAGCGGATTAAGGCTTTGGCGGTTTTTATATTCCAACCCCTCGGACGGGTAAAGCCCAGTCTTGCTTCCGAATAAACCCCCCGCATACGGAGGCGATTGCCTACAATCGGAGAGCGGTTAAATTGCAAGATGTACTCACTTAATGGGATATTCGGCGTAGAAGCAATTGGATTTGGGGTAGATTGGGGCTGTGAACGAGGTTGGGACTGGGAGCGGGGTTTGGTCCGTGGCTGAGGTCGGGCAGCTGGTCGAGGTCTGGTGGGAGCAACCCTTGCTGGCGCAGGATTAGAACGTCTTTGTCGTGGCGCTGCTGGAGCAGCTTTTGGTCTAGGTCGCGCCGCTGGCCGAGGTCGAGGTTTAGGTTTGTAGACTGGAGCCTTAGTGGGGGTTTTGGGTAAGCTGTACTTCTGGATGAACTGGTCTTCCTGTTTTCTGAGGTTACCGTCCCCTTGAGCTCTGGTTAGGGTAGTACCGATGCCGAGGGTTAATACCATGCTTGCACATAGCAGCAACAAGGATAATCTAGGACCTAGAGAAGGACGTCGTTGATGATTAGTCGTACGATCTTGGGCTTGGGAGCGGCGAAACAAGAATTTCATAATCTTAACAATAGAGAATACTAGGAGAATAGTAAGATCACCCTTAATTTATAAAGAAAAGTTGTATTGCTTAGGCTTAACTTTAACGATTTAGACCATTTTTGTCACCTGTATCACCTGATTGATCGGTATAGATTGATCGGTATAGTTATCGGTATAGTTATTGGTATGTTTAAACTATTCCCCTCCCTAACTGGGATTTAACAGGTTGCGGTCGATGGCTGTGGTAGGCAATAACCCTAACCAAGCTAAGTTTTGGGTATAGTAGGCCGATTGATCATCCCAAATGCCTTCCTGATATTGTGGTATTAGTTTCTGCTCTATCAATTCTCTAGCCATCGCTGGCTTAATTAAACGTAGGGCAGAATAAAGCATGGCATATTGGGAAGTTGCTTCGTAAGTCACCGTTGGTTTTCCCTGGATGTCAATCCTGGCGGGCAGCTTTGAAGAAGAACGCCACAGGGATTGCAAATGCTGGGTGGCAGTACCGAGATAGGAAAATGCTTCTGGGGTATTGAACCAAGCTGCATCCCAAGCAACTCTCCACCACACTCGGTAGGCATCAAAGCTATAAGAACTTTTGAGTGGACTGTCTGGTGGCAATGGCTGGAATTGACCAGTTTCGGTATCAAGGGCTATCCAATCGCTGGGTAAACCTACAGCAGAAACCTGAGAAGACTCTTTTAACACCTGGTAGCTACTATCCACCAAACTTAACCAGTCATGGTTGGGGTCAACTTGGGCAAAGAGACGAAAGGAGAAAGGAGCAAGATATGAGGGGTTGAGATATACAGTTGATGGAGAGGGCACAAAGGCTGCTACAGGTCCTGGCAGAAGATAGCGCTTTCCCCTGACCTCTTTGGTGGACAAGTTCCACAAATCTTCCAGCTTAGTCAAAGCTAAGTCTAGGTATTCCGGTCGATTCCAGCGACGAGAAGCGAGAATTAATGCTGTTGCTGCATCAATATCGGCATCGCTGGCAAAATTTCTGTCAATCGCACCCCAGTTACCGCTCTGATTACGACCCCACTTCCACACCCAAAGTTGGTCTTCGAGAGTACCATTGGTTCCTGAGCGTTTGAGATTGTTTTGAGACCATTCTAAGGTTAGGGCAAAGGTGGTGGGGTCATCGGCAATCACCGCTCGCAGCATCCCATAGGCTTGCCCTTCAGAGGTTGAGCGATCGCTTGCTTCGTAGTCGATGACTCGCCCGTCTTTTTGAATAAATTTCTCTTTGTATACAGTCCAACTTTCTGCTATAATAGCGCTTTCGTCTATAGGTAAAGCAGTCTGGGGAGCCTCTGGTTCAGGATACTCACGGTATACTGAAGGCGTTTTGCTTGGTGATGACTGGGGTGGTGAAGGGGTTGGAGATCGTCTTGACAATTGATGGGGAGCACAACCCCATAGACTCAACAACATAATGGTGAAAGTAACTATAGAAACCCTGAGGGTGCGACCCATAAATAAACCTTGACGGCTGTTGTATGACATCGTAAATTTGCGGCTCTTACATTTACTCCTCAAACATAGTTGGATACAAGCCTCTGGATTGATCCAACGTAGTCTTTTAAGGGAAGAAGTCTGAACCTAAGCCTAGCCTAAAAACATCAGAGTTCAGAATTATTCAATTCTGATATTGGCTTTAAATGTCTGGATTATTCATTTGTGATTATAAAACTGCCAATTTTTAAGTGTTCATTGCCATTTGGGATTTTCCCTTGCGATACCTTAATCCTTAATCCTTCATCCTTCATCCTTGACACTTCATCCTTTATACTTCATTTAGAATTTATTCTTTACACTTGACACTTCATCTAGACTTCATTTTTTATCCTTAATCAAAACGTTCCCAAGGCGGTTGGAAACCCCTGCGGAACAGAAATCCTTCTTGGATTTGCTGTCTCTGACGGGACAGGGTAGCAGTACTAGACCCTCGACTGAATTCCTCCAGTCGTAGCTGTTCCAACTGTTCTAGGGCTTTGACTTTAAAATCTTCTGTCTGATTTAGTCCAACTAAGGCGCGACGTACCCCGAAATCCAGGGGTTTGATCGCAAGACCCCTATAATAGAGTTGCTTGGCGGAGTCAAAGCGTCGTTGTTGGAAACGAACACCACCTAAAGCAGCAATAATCTCAGTGTTACTGGGTTCTGCGGTCAAAATCACCTGATAGGCGCGTTCTGCTATGTCTAACTGATCAATCGCTTCTGCCAATCGCCCCTGCAACAAGTATGTCTGAACGGAGTAGGGAGCTCGATTGACTAATTCAATCACCTGAGCTCTAGCTAATTCTGGACTACGCTGAGCAATAACCTGAATTAAACGGCGGTTTACTGGTATGTTGTCTGGTTCAGATTGCAGGAGCGAAATGTATAGGGGTTCTCGTGTGGGATTGGCAGGTAGAGCACCGACTAGAGCAAAGAGTTCTTGGGGCGGAAGCACATTGGGTTGTGTCTGCAACCAATAGTATACAAATGCCTCAGCTTGGGATTCTGGAATCAGATTCGCTTGATAGGCAATTGTAGCGCGTGCTAGCTGTAGGTTAACATCACTAGGATTGAGCGCCACTAGTTGGTCATAAACTGCCACAGCTTCCCCTGGTCTATCCTGTAGCAGAAGTATAGATGACAATCCTTGCAATGCTCCATTGAGAATATCCCGTTGTGGGTTGCTGGCAATCAAGGCTTGGTAACGCTGGCGGCTAGCAATCCAGTTACCCTCAAGACGTTCAATATCTGCCGCTAGCAACTGTACTACCAGATCGTTAGCTCCCTGGGGTGTGGCGGTATATGTAGCCAAAGCATTTCTAGCTGAGATCAAGTCATTGGCTTCAATGTAAAGTTGAGCCATCCGAAAGTACAAAAACGGGGCGTTAACCCCAGATGCCAGGATATTTTGGTAAATAGATAGAAATTCTGGCCCCGGCGGCTCGATCGGGATCAAGGCGTCTGCCACCGCTTGCAATTCCCTGGGTTCAGTAGGTAGGGGAATCAGTATGGTCGCTAGACGGTTGCTCAATTGAGCTTGAGAAATTAACCCGGTCTGACGTTCCAGACCCACGATCTTAATCATCAGACTACGGTTATCAGGCTCGAAGGCAAGCTGTTGTTGGTAAAGCTGCAATGCGGTTGCCCGTTCGCTGGGTATGCCTGTGAACACATCAGCTATCTCCCGAATTAAGTTAGGGTCATTAGGATTCTCTGCCAGTGCCTGGCGGTAGAGCATAGAGACTTGGGCTTCCAGGGCTGGATCTTGATTTTTATTGCGAATTTCATTTAGCGATCGCGCTAAGGGCAATGTGGCTTGAGAAAGACCTTGTAAAGGCTCTAATACAGCCAAGGCTTCAGAGATTTGTCCATTTTCAGCATAGGCTTGGGAGAGGGCGGCTCGGGTTTGGATGCCTAGGTCATCCAGCTGATCGATTAGGGCGAATCCCACTAACTCGTTTTCCAGAACCTGCACCGCCTGAGCCGCATTGCCAGTTTGCCTTAAGGATTGGGCATAAGCCAGCACAGCATAGCCACTAATCACATTCCCTGTCGCGAGGTATTGATTAAAGAGTTCCAGACCCCTTTGAGGGTTACCGTTGTAGGTGTAAACTTCTGCTGCCCCTATTAGCACATCTGGAGTAGGGTCCGTTTGCAGCACAATTTCATAGTCTGCGATCGCTTCACCAAATCGTTGCTGATAACCATACAGCAGAGCTCGCCTGCCACGAGCTTCTGTATCATTGGGATTAATATCGAGCAAGACCGTAAGGGCTTCAATTCCCTGAGCCTGCCATTCTTGTTTATAAGTCCCGAACAGACCTACTGCACTTAGGGCTAACTCATTGGTAGGGTCTTCAGCGAGCACCTGTTGATAGGCATCCCAGGCTTGGTCAATCAATCCCTGTCGGCGGTAGGCGATGGCTAGGCCAATCTTCGCATCAATGGATTGGGGATAACGCTGGACAGCTTGCTCAAACTCTTTAATTGCCTCCTCCACTCGTCCTTCCCTGAGCAGATTAAAGGCTTTGATAATCGGCACCGGAATAGTTTGGGCTTGAGCTGCCTCAAGGCAAAAGGCAAGAGGGAAAAGGGAAACAGTTAAGGGTAAGAGGTAAACGGTCAAGGGTAAGAGGTAAATGGGTAAATAATTTACCACACGGCGGCACGGATGGCAAGGTGAATCCAGTCCCTTTGCCTTTTGCCTCTGACCCGAGGATTCTCCGCTCTTTATCGGGGGTAAGCCTTTTCCCTTGTTCCTTTTGCCTTCCTCTAGAATCATGGAGTAAACCTACCTCTAGGAGTTACATCAAAATCGGTTTTCAATCGAAATCCGGCAAACGTTTCCTTGAAACTATTGCGTTGCTGAAGGCTAAAACCAAGCCGCACATTCGGTAAAAATTGGAAATCGTAGTATAGCTCTAACACATCTGGTACATCATCCCCATTTTCCTGGCGCAATTCCTCATTGGAGAGGTCCCGACCATAGGCTAATCCTACCCGGTCATTCTTAGAAAACAAATCCAAGAAGGTGATTCCGAAACTGAAGGTGTTTCCATCTTCATCCAAATCCCGGTTGCGGTAAATCCCATAGCGACCAAATATGCCCATATTCAGTTCAGGAATAAACACTTCGCCATTGACACCAAATGCTTCTTCATCATCATTCTTGTTGATGCCAAAGTCATCCCTTCCCCGTTCGATGGAGAAAATTTCCCGGAAGCCACTATTGGCACCACCATCCCTGCCTGAGGCATAGGTTCCTCGCACGATCACATTATCGTAACGCAGACCAATTTCTCCAGCCAAGCCATTGAGGTCAAATCGCTCCAGACTCTCAGCTGATGAAAACAGAGCGACTTTGCCTTCTATATTGTCTGTAACTGCCCAGTTAACCAATAAACCTGGACGAGATGCGATCGCAGTAGCACTCAAGGCTGGATTAGTTTGAAAAACTGGATTAAAGAAATGGCTTACCCCATCCTTGGCAAAACTATTCCGATCAAAGTAGGAGGTTAAATCCAACTGACCGACAGAAAAGCGCAGAGTGGGTAAGGTGCTAGCAGGAGCAGCCGTAAAGAACAACTGATTGATAGTTGCCCCTTCGTTAGGTGAGTCTACCAATTGGTCATTTTCGCTAGTCAGATCTAGGGTAGCTCCAAACAGGAATTGGGGCGTTAGCACATAGTTTCCGTCCAAGCGAGCTCTGGCTACTGAATTTTCCCCTTGAGTCACGAAACTACCCTGGAAACGCAATGATGCTGGGGTGAGAGCGGTAGTAGGCAGCAAGGGGCGACCGGTGGATTGGGCTGTTGGGGGAGAGGTTGGTCGATTCAGGTTTGAGTTAGGAGCCGGTGGCCAGGGTTGTAGTGCTGGTTGGAAGAAGGGTACTTGACCAAAGCCAGGGGTGTTGGGATTTGGCACCACTGGGATGGGAGTGACTTGCCCTGGTAGGGGTGGTTGGGGGGTGGCTGGGAAAGGAGATTGACCAAAGCCAGGGGTGTTGGGATTCGGCACCACTGGGATGGGAATGAATTGTCCTGGTACCTGACCTGGAGGGGTGGCTGGAAAAGGAGACTGGCTCAAGCCAGGGATGTTGGGATTGGGCATCATTGGTATCGCAATGACTTGCCCTGGTACCTGCCCTGGAATATTGTTCAAATACGGTAGCTGACCTAAGCCCAAGCCATAACTACTGCCCCCCATGGGAATGGGATTGATCGGGACTACTGGCCGGGGGGCTGGGGAACTTCTCAGATAGGGCAGCTGACCTAAACCCGAATTGTAAGGACTACCCCTCATGGGCATGGGATTGACTGGGGCTGGCAGAGGAGCGGGCATAGGTCTCGGGTAGGGCAACTGACCGAAGCCAGGGTTATAGGTAGTACCCCCCATCGGAATGGTATTGACTGGGGCTGGCAGGGGAGCCGGTGTAGTTCTCAAATAAGGTAGCTGACCCAAGCCAGGGTTATAGCTAGGGTTATAGCTATTTATCCCCTGGGGGGTAGACATGCCGAACCCTGCCGTTGGTATCAATATTACAGTTTGTGGTACGTAGGGCAATTGAGCAGGTAACCCATTATTCGTACCCATACTCGTTCCCAACGGCATCGTCCCAGTTACTCCTGGCATCATCGGCATCAATACTACCGTTTGTGGCACGTAAGGAAAATAGCCCCAATTCTGGTTAGGAGTATTGCTTACCAACGGCATCGAGTTAGGAAGTGCTGGCAATGGCGCTGGTGTTTTGGTTTGTGGGAAGACAGGCAGTTGTCCTACCGATTGGTTTTGGTAGTTATTCAGAAATAGGGGTGTGGCTGTTCCTTGCCCTAGCTGCTCGGGCAGGGTTGGTGGGGAAGGAGGTAGTTGCTTGAACTTGTTGGGCAGTTTACCAGCATTGGACGGAATTGGCCCTGTTGGTACTGGCAAAGGTTCGGTTTTTGCTTGGGAGGTTGTCTGCTGGTTCGAGCTAGAGTTGGGACTATTGGGAACTAACTTCGGAATTAGGGATGGCAGCAGCTGATTACAGGCTGTGTTGTTTTGACAGTTGCTCCAGTTAGCTGGAACTACTCCTTGCAAATCTAAACTCGAACTGCTGCCATAGGGCAACAGTTGGCTTAGCTTGAATTCCGTGAAAGTTAAGTCGATTTTCTCTAGGTTTAGCGTCGATGATGACACTAAAGGCTTTTGAGGTGATGGCGTTAACGCTAACTGGTCTACTTTAGTGTCAGCTTTAGTGTCAGCAGATTTCTTCTGGGTGACTAGCTTAGAGTTAGCTGCTTTGCTGTGTTTTAGTTCCGACGACTCTGGGACTGGTGAGCCTAGTTTCGAGGTAGCCTCAGGGTTAGGTCGATGAGAGACTTTAGTAGTTTTATTGAGCCGGGATGACTTTGGTAACCCATCCCTGTGTCCTGGTTTTAGCTCCAGTTTCCCTGGTTTTTGAGGCTGTTGAGATAACTCAGGGATTTCCGAACCCACCTTTTTGCTAGTGGTGAGGTTAGGTTGGCTAGTGGTGATGTTTAGGGAAGCCGACGTTTTGGCTTTTCCAAAGGGTGGCATTGCCCTAGCTCTAGACCTGGCATAGGGTGATCTGAACTTGGGTTTAGTTGATTGTCTTTGCTGGTGGTTACCTGTCGGCTGGGCTAGGGTAGTTCTGTTTTCTCTACCGTTTTCTCTACCGTTACTGCTTAGTAAAGCCGACTTTTTACCTTTGGGCCGTGCTGGAATAACTTTGGCTATCTCCTCTGGCTGGGGCTTAGCCGTCGGCTGGATTGGAGCAGCTACGGTTTTTTGGACGGTTTTTTGGGAGGCAGTCCTTGAGGTAGCTGAGCTTTGGGTTTTCAGCGGTGCAGAAACAGCTTTAGCTGTAGACTCCCGTTTGGCTAATTTTTGCTGCTGCAACCGAGATAATGGTAACTTCCTCCTGGTAGCATAAGAACTGGGCTGAGCAGATTCCTTGGTTTTCAGCAAGGTCGGGAGAGCCTCAGGGGTAGCCCTTGACTGGCGTGACCCTAACTTACGCTTAGCTACTGGTTTAGCTGATTCTTCAGTCTGGGGTAAGAAGTGTGGCGGCACAGCTGAATCCAGTTTCCTGGTGGAGTTGCTCCTTGGGGCAGAAGACCTTTGGGTCTTAATTGGCTCAGGGATTGTCTCCTGTTGACTTTCAAGCTTTCCTAGTGCTACAATACTTATTGGGGCTACTTCTTCACTTTCTTCACTAATGGATTGCTCTGAATCATTGCTCTGATTTGTCCGGAGCTGCTCTAAGAACTTAGTATGTTTAGATATAGCAGTTGCCTGGGCTGGTTCAATGGCACTGAAGGACAGCATCCAGACTACAACGAATGACCCAGTACTAAGCAGTTGCATCCATAGAAGGACATTCTTGACTATCCATCTCAGACATTGACTAGTTGTTTGATGGATTGTCTGGGTTTTTTGCCTAATCAATCCTTTCTGTAAACCCTGTCGCCGCTCTAGCAAAGGGCTTGGTTTTGGGCGACTCATACTACCTGCTCCATAAAACTTATACAAAACTTGCCTTAGCTAGTTAAAGCTGTTTACTTCCTGCTTCTTCCGGAACTGTCGGCAGCACTCCGTCCACAGGCAGACACCGTAGAGCCTACGGCGTTTCTCAAATTAATTGCTGCGTTTAAATCTCTGTCGAGACTTAACCCGCACTCAGGACAGTTATAAGTCCTGATGTTCAGTGGCATCTTTTGACGATGCCCACAGCTTGAACACAGTTGAGATGATGGGTAAAATCTGTCAACCATGACTAACTGTGAGCCATACCATTCACATTTGTATTCCAGCTGTCTCTTGAACTCGTAAAACCCTTGGTCAGCAATAGAGGCAGCTAGCCTATGATTAGCCATCATTCCAGATACATTTAAGTCTTCAATCACTACCGTGCCGTGGTTCTTAGCTAAATAAGTAGTGAGTTGGTTTAATGTATTTTTGCGGATATTAGCTACTTTTTGATGTTTCTTAGCTAGTCGATTTACTGCCTTGTACCAATTGTTTGAACCTTTAATTTTTCTAGATAGGTCACGCTGGCATCTGACTAGTTGCTTAAAAGCTTGACCATAGGGCAATGAACCTGGGAACACAATGCCAGTGCTGAGTACAGCTAATTCCTTGATTCCTAAATCCACCCCTACCACATCTTTTAATTTGGGGGTCGGTAATGCTTCGTGTTCATAATGAAAACTCACATACCAACCGTCAGCTTGCCTAGAAATAGTTATTTTCTTGGTGGTTATCTGTGGTAATGGCTCATAAGTTTTCACCCAACCTAACTTGGGTAACTTATGTCTTATGCCTGATAATTTAATCGACTTACCAGAGTTGTCAATCGTCAAACTGTCATTTCTCCCTTTCTTTTTGAATTTTGGATATCCTCCTAGCCCCTTGAAGAAACGTTTATAGGCAACGCCTAGGGAAATAAAAGCATATTGATAGACTTTAGAGGATAGTTGATTCATCCAAGGGTACTGGGGTTTGACATGGTTGGTAAAAAGCTTCCTCAGCTTACTTGCTGATGGTTTTAGACCTTCTGAGTAAGCTTGCTGCCATAAAGCCAGTCCCCAGTTATAAACCCACCTATAATAGCCAGCATGTTTAGCCATCAAAGTTTTTTGGTGATTATTCAGTTTTAGTTTGGTCTTGATAGCTTTGTGCATGTTTAATAACCCTTAGTGATGTTTTTCGTGTTTTTGTTGCCACTCCACTCTCATTGATATTTCCTGACGACCAGTTATGGTCACAATTTTATGGCACACCCATTTATAGATTATTTTGGCTCATATTTGTTTTAAAATGAACCAAAATTAGCTCATATCCCTTGGATTAACTGGACTATTAGTGATCTAAGCCAAAACTATCACCAAAATTACCATTACTAGAGTTTAGTGCTTAGCTCGATTTGTCGCCAACTACATCACTAAGGGTTACTGATTAGGTTTGCTGATAGTCAATGGTTGCTGGCATCCATAAAGCCATTAAACCATCAACACAGATATATAATCTCCCCCATAATAGTTGACAACCAAATCAGTTGCCTGACCTCCCCTTTTGGGGTAGTGCCGATTTTTTGGTAGGACTTTAACACTTGCCGATCACCTAGCCAATATTAATGGGGATTACTGGTCAGTTAACTCAATTTAGATGCTTGATGCCCCGTCACCAAGGGTGGGGGGTGCTGACTGGGGTTTTGTTCTTGTTCAACACCAACACTAGTCTTAACACAAAGTTGTTGGCAAATCCCAACAACTAGGATTTTTAGCTTTGGGGATGGGGTTTGGGTATTTAGCTAGTATTCACAAAATAACTGAGGGGTCAGACCCCTCAGTTATTCTAGTACAGGATTTCACTTATGGCAATTTACATATAAGTAAGGTAAACTTGCTATCACAAAAATTCTAAAGGTACGCTCTTACCATTAAGAATTAAATTCGCTACAGGTGCGCTTTCCGTGATGGCGAACGCGCCCCGCGTGACCTACGGTCAAGGGATTGCTCGCCATCACGGGTCGCACCTCCGGGTCGCACCTAAAAGATGCCCCTAATTCCTTGATCAAAGCGCTCCAGGAAAGTCCTCTTCCCTAGAGCAGGAAGTAACAACACAACTTGATTGTCCCCAGTCAGAGGTTTGTCGGGAAGTTTTAAACCTAAAGTTGGTTTTAAACCTAAAGTTGTCAGATAATCAGATAAAGTGAATCAGCTGCTCTGACAACTTTAGGTTGACAATCAATCCTCGTATGAGGAGGGGATAGAGTTCAACGACCAATTCCCAAATAGGAGAAACCAGCACGTTCTAGCTGGGTCCGATCTAGGCAGTTGCGACCATCAATGATCACCGGATAGTTCATCAGCTCGGCCATTTTACCATAGTCGAGCTTCTGGAACTGATCCCAATCTGTAACTAAAACTAAAGCATCACAGCTATCAGCCAACCGTTCTGGATCGGTTTCGACAATCACGTTAGATAGACCATGACGCATGCCAGTTTGGGAAATAATTGGGTCATAGGCTTTGACCTTGGCTCCGAGTCGGTTTAGTTCTTCCACCAGATTTAGAGCAGGAGCATCCCGCATATCATCAGTATTGGGCTTAAAGGTCAAACCCAACAGTCCCACTGTTTTACCTTTGAGGATTTTCAGCTCTTTCTGGAGTTTTTCAAGGGCAAGTAGACGTTGGCGTTTGTTGACACTGACAGTGGCTGTCAGCAAATCTGCTTCATAGCCGTAATCTTCAGCGGTATGGAGTAGTGCTAAGACATCTTTGGGGAAGCAAGAACCACCCCAGCCAATTCCTGCTTGTAAAAACTTGTTGCCAATCCGGGAATCTAAACCAATTCCTTGGGCAACTTGGGTAACATCAGCACCTACGCGATCGCAAATATTGGCAATTTCATTAATAAAGCTAATTTTAGTAGCCAAAAAGGCATTAGCCGCATATTTAATCATCTCAGCTGAGCTGAGGTCTGTAGCTAGTACAGGAACTGGGGGAAGGGATTTGTCTTCGGCAAACTGGCGTTCAACAATTGGTTGATACAGTTCCTTCATCATTGCGATCGCTTGTTCGCTATTGCCTCCTAGGACAATACGGTCTGGATTAAAGGTATCGTAAACTGCTGAGCCTTCTCGGAGAAACTCTGGATTACTGACCACATCAAAATCCGCCGTAATGTCTTCTGCTGGTTCAGTTTCAGCTTTACCTCCTGCAGTTACCAAAGATTTCTGGCGTTCAGCTACCCCATCTAGGACAATCATCCTCACCCAATCTCCAGAACCAATGGGTACCGTTGATTTGTTGACAATTACTTTGTAACCATCCTTGAGATGGGTTCCAATCCCTCTGGCAACAGCTTCCACATAACGAGTGTCACTTTCTCCAGTAGGTAGGGGGGGAGTTCCCACTGCAATGAATAAAATTTCCCCATGGTCTACCCCAGCCGCCAAATCTGTGGTAAACTCAATTCTACCTGCATTAGCTGACTCTTGCATTATTTCCGACAGTCCCGGTTCGTAAATGGGGGACTGTCCAGATTTCATCAGCTTAACTTTTTCTTCGTTGTTGTCTACACAGATTACATGATGACCGATATGGGCTAAGCAAGCGCCAGTTACTAAGCCCACATATCCTGTACCAATTACACAAACGCGCATGGACCTATGCCTCAATTAATATAAACTTCAATCGTTAGTAAACGTTAGGAAAGTCTCACGGTTGGAGCCAAAGATAGTATTGGCACCCTGACCTGAGGTTGATTGATTTAATTAAATCTGATTGTTTTACTCTTGAGCAGTTAAACGCTTACGGAAATCGGATACTGTCAAATCTAACCCTTCTGACAAAGGAATAGTAGGTTCCCACCCTAGTAAGGTTTTAGCTTTACTAATGTCTGGTTGGCGACGTCGGGGGTCATCCTGAGGTAGAGGCTTAAAGATAATTTCTGTATCAGGATTGACCATTTTTTGAATCGCCTGAGCGAGTTCTAAGATAGTGTATTCTCCAGGATTCCCGAGATTAATCGGTCCGGTATGGTCATTATTCATAAGTCGCATTAGTCCTTCTACTAAGTCGGAGACATAGCAGAAACTGCGGGTCTGTGAACCATCACCATAAACGGTTAAGGGTTCCCCCTTCAGAGCTTGCACCACAAAATTGCTAACGACTCGCCCATCATTTTCCAGCATTCGAGGACCGTAGGTGTTAAAAATGCGGGCTACACGAATGTCTACACCATTCTGTCGATGGTAGTCAAATGCGAGGGTTTCTGCCACTCGCTTGCCTTCATCGTAACAACTGCGAATCCCAATGGGATTGACATTACCCCGATAATCTTCTGACTGGGGATGGACATCCGGATCCCCATATACCTCAGACGTGGAGGCTAATAAGAATCTCGCCTTCACCCGTTTGGCTAACCCTAACATGTATAGGGTACCCATGACATTGGTTTTGATAGTCTTGACGGGATTGTATTGGTAGTGAACTGGGGATGCTGGACAAGCGAGGTGGTATATTTGATCAACTTCTAACCGAATTGGCTCAGTGATGTCGTGACGGAGCAACTCAAAGTAGGGGTGTGACAGCCATTTGAGGATATTCCGTTTGTGGCCAGTATAGAAGTTATCCAGACAAATAACTTCATGACCTTCTGCCATCAAACGATCAATTAGATGGGAGCCGATAAAACCAGCCCCACCAGTAACTAGGATTCTCATGCCACTGAACTTTTGTGATGTGAAATCAATCCTAAACTAACCTCTGAATTTAACAGTGTCCAGTTAGACAATTTTTACTTAATTTATGGCAAAAAGTCCGGATATATATCTCTCCATATAGTTTTTTACCTACCTTGAAAACCAATTCCGTAATTCCCGAAGGTGATCATCGAATTCTCTTGGCTGACTGGTTGAAAATTACGCTAGTTGGTAGTAAGCATTCCGAGATTAGTACTAGGCTTTCAGGTCTGGACTTTTAATCACTGAATCCCCCCTCTAACCTTGGTCAAGACGTAAGACTGCCATAAACGCTTCCTGGGGAACATCAACAGTGCCTACAGCCTTCATCCGCTTTTTACCTTTTGCCTGCTTTTGGAGAAGTTTTTTCTTCCGGGAAATGTCACCACCGTAGCATTTAGCCAATACATCTTTTCTCAAAGCCGGAATATGTTCACTAGCAATGACTCGACTACCAATAGCGGCTTGAAGAGGAATTTTAAATTGGTGCCGGGGAATGAGTTCCTTGAGTTTTTCCACTAAGGTACGACCCACATAGTAAGCTTTGTCTCGGTGAACAATTACTGCCAGGGAGTCTACAGGCTCCGCATTAATCAGTAGATCCAGCTTGACTAAGGGATTATCTCGGTAACCAATGAGCTGGTACTCCATACTGGCATAACCCCGAGAGCGAGACTTCATTTGATCAAAAAAGTCAGTAACCACTTCTGCTAGGGGTAATTCATAAATTAAAGTAGTCCGTCCTTGGGCAAGATAAGTCATATCCTTAAAATCCCCACGGCGGCTTTGACAGAGTTCCATCAGAGTCCCAACATAGGTTTCTGGAGTAATCATTTCTACCCGGACATAGGGTTCGGCAATTTTTTCCCGTTCTTGGGGGGATGGCAGAGTACTCGGATTATCAATTTCAAGGACTTCTCCCTGATTGGTAGTCACTTGATAGACCACTGAAGGGGCGGTGGTGATTAGCTCCAAATCATATTCCCTTTCCAGGCGCTCTTGAACAATTTCCATGTGCAGCAAGCCTAAGAAACCACAGCGGAAGCCAAATCCCATGGCAGAGGAAGTTTCTGGTTCGTAGTTCAGGGCAGCATCATTGAGTTTGAGCTTATCTAATGCTTCCTTTAAATCCTTGTACTGGTCAGCATCAGTGGGAAACAAGCCACAAAAAACCATCGGTTTGGCTTCAGTGTATCCCGGTAAAGGGTCAATAGCTGCTGCTTTTGCTAAAGTAATGGTGTCACCCACACGGGCATCGGCTACCGCCTTAATGGCAGCAGCTAGGTAACCAACTTCACCAGCGTGGAGTTCATCGACTTGGACTTGGTTAGGGGAAAGCACCCCTAGCTCATCAATTTCGTACTCCTTGCCAGATGCCATCAAGCGAATGCGATCGCCTTTTTTTAGAGTGCCATCGACCACTCTAAAATAAACGATTACGCCACGATAAGCATCATAGTAACTGTCAAAAATCAACGCCCTTAGGGGTTGGTCTACAGTATCGATTGGAGGTGGAATTAGATGTACAATAGATTCCAGGATTTCTTGTATGCCTATACCTTCCTTGGCTGATGCTCGAATCGCTTGGCTACAATCAAGACCAATGATATCTTCGATTTCGGTACTTACCCTTTCCGGTTCAGCTCCAGGCAAGTCTATTTTATTTAGAACTGGAATAATTTCTAGATCGTGTTCAAGGGCTAGGTAAACATTTGCTAGAGTTTGAGCCTCTACACCCTGGGATGCATCGACTACCAACAGTGCTCCTTCACAAGCCACTAGTGAGCGGGACACTTCATAGGAGAAATCCACATGACCGGGAGTGTCAATTAAATTGAGAACGTACTGGTGACCATCGCTAGCTGTATAGTTCATCCGAGCTGCTTGCAGCTTAATCGTAATTCCCCGCTCCCGTTCCAAATCCATATTGTCCAGGAACTGTTCTTTCATCTGGCGGTCGCTTACGGTACCAGTAGCTTGCAGTAGGCGATCAGCTAAGGTCGATTTCCCATGATCAATGTGGGCGATAATCGAAAAATTACGAATATGAGAGACAGGGGCATCAGTCATAAGCTATTGGTATAAACCCAGTCAATAACTGGTCTATTGAGTTCATGCTTCACTTAATGTATTTTAATGTTTTCCGTCAGAGGTAAGGGTACTATCCCTGGAATGGTTATAACTGACCCAGCGTAATTGTCAGTTATCGTAAAGTTATATTAGTAGTGTTATTAGCCCATTGATTATGAATGATCATGCCTTACATCAAGAGGGTTTGCTTGAAAACCACCTTGAGTCTACCAAAGCTACTAACGTAGCGCTATCACGTTCAGCTGACAAAGAAGAAATTTCTATTCATTTGGATACGGAACTCTTGGATCAAATCAAACACTTGACTAATGATCCGAGTAAAGTAATAGAAACGGCAATTCGTCAATGGCTCAGGGGTGAAAGGGGAACAGATCAGGAATTAGCCCGTACCTTTGACCGAAATCCGCCCCTGCCCCCCCGAGGTGAGTGGAACGATTGATAGACAAGAGGTAAAGGCATCTACTTTGAGACGTTGCCATTGGCTCGTGCGTTAGGGTTGGGTGGTTGCATTTACATGTTGAAACGGGAACTGAGGCTCCCGGTGTTGCTTGTAGTTTCCAGGTTTCTTTTAATGGCTGCACCTGTGAATTTTCAATGTTTTCAAACTGGATATATAAATAATAGGCAATCCGCTAGTGCACAAGGTGATTCTAACTTTTTGCAGGGTTTAGGGTGTGAGCTGGTGTATACTCAAGAGGCATCGGGTAAATGCCTTTCTTTTTACTGGCAAGCTGCTGAGCAATATGGTCTGAGTTTCACACAAGTGGTGGGACTTCCCCTAGAAGATGCATTCTGCCCGACTGAAGCCGAAGCCTACCAAGAGAGGCTTCAGAGAATTTTGAGCCAGCGAACCCCTGAACGTTGTCTTCAATCGTTTTGTTACCAGGACAGATCCTTTGCCTTTGAGTTGGTGATTAGTCCTATTTTGCCAGCGGATGGCGAAGCAACAACCGTTCTAGTTATGGGTCACTTGTTGCCGGAATCATCAACATTGGAATGCCGGGAATCTCCTACAAGCCTAAGTGTAGACCCCCATCAAAAATTACTCACCAAAATTTCCGGGCAGATTCGTCGTACTCTCGATCTAGATACCATTTGGCAACAAACTGCCAAAAGTCTAGGGGAGGCACTCCAGGTAAGCCGTTGCCTCGTCTGCTATTACAAACCAGACGCACGGGTAACCAAGGTGCAGGCAGAATATTGCCAACAGCCCTTGCGGTCAATGGCCAAACAACTGCTACCCTTAGATTCTGAGCCTTACCTCGAACAAGCCCTCACTAGTCAGGAACCACTGCTGGTAGAACACATTGTTGCTGGTGAATGGGAACAGTTGTCTGTGTTGGTGGTTTCAACCTCCTATAAAGATGAACCTAATGGTTTGATTTGCCTACAGCAGTGTGATCATCGCCGTCAATGGAGTGCCGCAGAAATAAAGTTAGTGGGGGAATTGGCTGAACAAGTCGGCACAGCGATCGCTCATGGCACCCTTTACAAGGAGCTAGAAATAGCTAGTGAAAGGGCTGAAGAAGCCTCTCGCCACAAAAGTGATTTTCTGGCTAATACTTCCCATGAGTTACGCACCCCTCTCAATGGCATGATTGGGTTTCTCAAGTTGGTTCTTGATGGCATGGCAGACGATCCACAGGAGCAACGGGATTTTATCCAAGAAGCCTACAATTCTGCATTGCATCTGCTAAATATTATTAATGATATCCTCGATATTGCCAAGATTGAAGCGGGGAAAATGGAGCTAGAACTGGCTCCAGTAGAATTAGAGTCTCTGTTTAGAAAAGTTGAGGACTTTACGGCCAATCAAGCTGAGCTCAAAAACCTCAGCCTCAGAATTGAAATGCCTGATGTCTATGATGGCATTGTTATGTATGGTAACTATCAAAGGCTGCTACAGGTGATGTTAAACCTAGTGGGCAATGCCATTAAGTTTACTGATGAAGGTGGGGTGACTGTTAGTGCTGAGGTGATCCGAAAGAAGATAACTTTCAAAGGTACGGAATTCCCAGGATTGGTTAAAGTTCGAGTTGCCGATACTGGCATCGGTGTTTCCCTAGACCAGCAAGACCGGCTGTTTCAAACATTTACCCAAGTGGATGGTTCCCGCACTCGGCAATATGGCGGCACAGGTTTAGGTCTAGTCATATCCCAAAAGCTGATTGAAACCATGGGGGGTGTGGTCAATTTTTTCAGTATGGGGGAAAATTTAGGGTCAACAGTTACCTTCACTGTACCTCTTTATCAAGTTCCTGTGATGGTTTCCAATCAACCAACTGATATCGATTAACCATCCATCCTTGACGTTACCCTTACAATCACCACCCCCAGTAACTTTGGCATGATCAAGGGGTGATAGTTGGTAAGCTTAGCATTGGCTTAGGGGGTTAGCTTAAGGCTGGCAAGCTTAAGCGATCTCCTCTGCTGGAGAATTAGATCAAATCTGGTTAAATAACCATACTTCCTGCTGACGATAACAGGGAGAGCAGCTGTCAGAACTATGGAATTAAAATAAAGTCAGCTGATCCTGTTAATCGTTAATAGTTTATTATTTAGAAAACCTAACGGTAAGATTAGCAAACTTTTTATGGAAAATTTCAACTAAACTTACCTATACTTATTCCAAATCATGATAAATTTGGGAGTAATGGTTAAAAATGATTTTTAGCTTAAAGTTAGCTTAAACTACCTCACCCAATTTAAAGATTCTATATCAAGCAGTAATGCTATAATAACCAGCGTCAGAGATTAGTGAATGAGTAGTCTTTGGATAAACTATCGGTTGACTTAGCAAGACTATGATCGAAAACGCAACAGCTCGTGAAGTATTCCAGGCGGCTTACGAAAACCGCTACACCTGGGACGACAATTTTCCTGGTTACAAAGCTGACCTGGAAATTAAGCAAGGTGATGAAGTATACACTGGTCAAGTTCGCATTAATGGTGATCACAGTGTTGAAGTCAGTGGGTTTGATGATGAAAAGGTCAAAGAAAGTGTCTATAACCAGATGCGGGATATTGTGACCCACCGCAAGCGGTCATCTTTTGAAAAAGCCCATGGTAAAAACCAATTTAGCTTTGGTGAAAATGATTCTACTGGTGCAGTAGAAATTTTTGTCAAGGGTGATGCTATGGGCTCTAACTATAAAGTCCGAGGAAGGGAAATTTGTCATGTCAGTCGGGTTATGGGTCCGATGGCTTTTACAATTAATACCAACGATAGCCTAGATACAGGAGAAGGGTATATTTCCTCAGGCTACAATGCCATTTTTCGCAATGCCAAAACGGGTGATTTGATGGCTAAACGAGAGTTTGAGGACAGGTTCGATAAAGTTGGTGATTATTATATTATGACTCGTCAAGTGGTTTATGCCATTGAGGAAAAAGGGCGGACAGCTACTGAATTCAACTTTTCTAATATCAGGTTACTCGAACCAGCTATGGTTTAAGCTATGGTTTTAAGCATTCAGCTCATGCGCTACGCGCACGCGTGCGCGTTCAGCTGTCAGCCGTCAGCCAAAGGCTGAATGCTTACCTTTTATTTAAGGGGGAGGATAGTTCAAACATAACGATCGCAAAACTCTAATGCCACAGATACATTGCTGGTTTGCTGCGGATAATCAACAACTGGGCGAGTAATGATAACTAGGGAGATGCCTAACTCAGCAGCTAGGGCTCGTTTAATATCTTCTCCCCCAGCAACCCCAGATGCCTTGGTGACAACAACAGAGATGTCCCAGTGATGCCAGAGTGCCTTTTCCAACTCAGCTGGTACCGGAGGGCGCAGGGCAATAATTCGATTTGGGCTAAATCCAGACGCGATCGCTACATCGATGGCAGTAACACTCGGCAGAATCCTGGCGTATAGGGTTGACTGGTCTTGCCAGCTACGGAATAAGGGTAAATTTTTGTAACCGATGGTCAGCAATACCCGCTGGTGATGGAGATAGTTACCAGCAATCAGGTCTTGGAAACTATTGAGATAAATTATTGGTGAATTGTCTAGTTCAGAACTTACCTGAGAATTTAGCTGTTGCCGTTCAAAACGCAGGTAAGGTATATGCCGAGCACAAGCCGCTGAAATCGCTATTTGGGAAATTTCCACTGCATAGGGGTGAGAGGCATCTAGGATCGCTACAATACCATGCTTCTCCAAAAACTGCTCTAGCCCATTTGTATCTAAACGTCCGACTTGAACCCTTAAATTTGGGGTTTGGGGATAGAGGGATTTGGCCGCCGTTGTGGTAACTGTTACTGTACAGGGAATCCCCCTGGACGCGATCGCATTTGCCAGAGTCACACTTTCCGTGGTTCCACCAATCAGCCAAATACCGCCACTGCTATCTAGCACTCCTATCTGCCCTTAAGGGCTTTAGTAAAGTTTTTGCGATAGGACTTATTGGCAACGATTAAAGCTGGCCACAACAGTGACAATGCTATCCGATTGGTTAAGCTCCGGCTGAAGTCAGTGCGCTCAAACCCCCTCCAGAATTTCCACACGCCGTACCCATAGACTACCAGTAACCCTAAGACAATTAACTTAGCCATTCATCAAAAATCTTGCCATATTTTGAAACCCCGTCTCAAGTCAGATAGGCCTCTCGCCTGACAGGGAGGAAAAGCGAGCCCTTGGGGCAGTTTTAACTACCCTTGATCAATTTGGGTAGAACACATTTGGCTATTGTGACATGCTTTTTCACCTCCGGTGCTTTTTATAAGATAATTTTTATATTAATGATAATTTTACCTTATCAAGCCAGTGTTAGACCATGACCTCAATACCATAAGTGTGTAGGTTAATCAACCGAATTGATTCGGATTACAGCTCCTAGTAGCATTGATCCAGATCCAGTTTCTCTAGTCTTCATTTGTGGTGTCACCCTTAGGAGTTACAGACTAGCCAAACTCAGTAGTGATCATTACCTGAATGAAGAAGCAGCGGGTTAACGCGCGATCTTTCTTCTGAGGTCGGAGGAAACTTGGCGACACCAGTGTCGTTAGTTATAGTTCCGCCAGTCTTTGTCGAAAGCACTCTTTTATGAATCACTATCGACGCTAGCATGCCAAAATCACGGTTTTGAGATCAAGTCACTGTTTGTGGAGGTGAGTAAACAGCTAGAAAAAATGTCCCATAGTCTACCAAAAACTCTGATTATTTGTGAGAGTTAAATTATGGTAACACCGACACGGATGATTATGTAACTTAAATTAAAGCCGAAAACCAAGGTAAAAATAGTTGCGCTTAAATCCCGGTGGAACGAACTTTTTTGACATTTTTATGGCGCTCGCGGGATATTCCGTCAGAGAAGCGCGGAGATACCCCCTGGATGCTATTGCATCTTGCATTGGCGGGCTAAAGTCTACGAGGGTAGATTTTGGTAGCTAAAAAGTATCGGAAAGTACTTCACTAAAAAAAGCCCATAACAAGACAAATGAACGTAGACAAGATGATCAAACCCCTTAACGGGTTAAAAGAGGAGGAATTATGCGAGCAGTGCTGATGGCTGGTGGTTCAGGAACACGGCTGAGACCGTTGACCTGTGATCTGCCCAAGCCCATGGTGCCAATCCTGAATCGACCCATTGCTGAACATATCGTTAATCTACTCAAACGGCACAATATCAATGAGGTCATTGCCACTCTGTACTATCTCCCAGATGTCATGCGGGACTACTTCCAAGACGGCAGTGACTTTGGGGTAAAGATGACCTATGCGGTAGAAGAAGAACAGCCTCTGGGGACTGCAGGTTGTGTTAAAAATATTTCCGAATTACTCAATGAAACCTTTTTAGTCATTAGTGGCGATAGCATCACCGACTTTGATTTGACTGCTGCGATTGAATTTCATAAAGCTAAGAAATCAAAGGCGACATTAATCCTAACTCGCGTTCCTAATCCCGTTGAGTTCGGGGTGGTGATCACCGATAAGGAAATGCGCATCCGCCGATTTTTGGAAAAACCTTCGACCTCAGAAATTTTTTCCGATACTGTTAATACTGGCACTTACATTCTCGAACCATCGGTTCTAGAGTACCTGCCATCAAATGAGGAATGTGACTTTTCCAAAGACCTGTTTCCGAAACTCCTCGCGAAAGATGAGCCAATGTATGGCTATGTGGCTGAGGGATATTGGTGTGATGTCGGTCACCTGGAGGCTTACCGAGAAGCCCAGTATGACGGCTTAATGAATAAGGTCACACTAGACTTTGCTTACCCAGAACAATCCTCAGGACTGTGGGTGGGACAAAATACCTATATCGACCCTACTGCCAAGATTGAAACCCCAGTACTAATTGGTAGCAACTGCCGGATTGGTCCAAACGCCCACATCGAAGCAGGAACAGTAATTGGCGATAATGTTACCATCTCTGCCTACGCTAACCTGAAACGACCGATTATTTGGAATGGAGCGTTGATTGGTGAAGAGGTTAATCTGAGTGCCTGCACCATTTCCAGGGGAACCAGGATAGACCGTCGTGCTCAGGTTTTCGAAGGTGCCGTTGTCGGTTCCCTGTCTAAAGTGGGAGAAGAAGCTCAAATTAGTCCCACTGTAAGGGTTTGGCCAAGTAAAACTATAGAATCAGGTGCAACATTGAATATCAATTTAATTTGGGGCAACACTGCCCAACGGAATCTTTTTGGTCAGCGGGGTGTCCAAGGCTTAGCCAACATCGATATTACTCCGGAATTTGCCGTTAAGTTGGGAGCGGCTTATGGGTCTACCTTAAAACTAGGCTCCCAAGTATCACTCTCCCGTGACCAGCGTAGTATCTGTCGCATGGTGACCCGGTCTTTGATTGGGGGATTGATGTCTGTGGGTGTCGATGTCCAGAACCTAGATGCAACTGCAATTCCTGTGGCTCGAACCGTGATACCAACCCTAGGGGTTGAGGGGGGTATCCATGTGCGAGTGCATCCTGACCGACCAGATCATATCCTGATCGAAGTTATTGATGCCAAGGGAATTAATGTCAGCAAGGGTAAAGAGAAAAAAATTGAGGGGGCTTACTTTAAAGAAGACCTAAGACGAGTCCAGATTAATGATATCGGTAATGTTAACTACCCGATCCAGTTAATCGATATCTACGGTACTGCTTTTGAGAAGCATCTCAATGTAGAGGCAATTCGCAACAGTGGTTCTAAGGTAGTTATTGACTATGCTTATGCCGTGTCTGGTGCGGTGTTACCCCGACTGTTAGCAAAATTTGGCGCTGATGCAGTAGTCCTCAATGCCAGTTTGAAACAAACAGCTATCTCGGCAGAAGAACGAGAGAGTTTGCTCAATCAGCTGGGTCAGGTGGTCGAAGCCCTAAAAGCCAATTTTGGCGTCCAGGTCTCTGCTAATGGGGAACAGCTGATTTTGGTGGATGAATCGGGAATCTCGATTCGAGGTGAGATATTGACTGCACTGATGGTCAATATTATGTTAACATCTAATCCCAGGGGAACTGTGGTGGTACCAGTCCAGGCATCAAGTGCGGTGGAACAAATTGCCCGACGCCATGATGGCAAGGTGATCCGCACCAAATCTAACCCCACAGCACTGATGGAAGCTTCTCAAAGCAACCCCAATGTAGTATTGGGAGGTAGTTGGGACATGGGCTTTATTTTCCCCCAACTACATCCAGGCTTTGATGCCATGTTTGGAATCGCCAAGTTGATCGAGATGCTGACAGTCCAAGAGCGATCGCTTGCTGATATTCGCGCTGAGCTCCCCCGGGTATGGTACAAAACCGTTACCCTGCGCTGTCCTTGGACAGTTAAGGGTAGCCTGATGCGTCATCTGGTGGAAACCCATCCCAGTGAGCAGCTCGAACTTGTTGATGGCGTTAAAATTATCAACGCGCAAAATGATAACTGGGTGTTGATTTTACCCGATGCTGGCGAACCCTTAGTTCATATTTTTGCCAACAGCGATGACCGGGATTGGGCCGAGGAAAACCTCAAGCATTATCGCAACCATGTTCAGGAATTCGTTGAACAAGAACAAGGTGTAGAAGCGCAACCTTCAGCCGTGTCATAAATCCGATTTATCGGCTGTTAACAGGTAAGCTATCAGCTATCAGCTATCAGCTATCAGCTATCAGCCAAAGGCCTGTGGTCACGCTACGGGAACAGTTTATGCCCATAGCGCAAGCTACACCGAACAGCTTTTGAATAAAATAAGCTGACGGCTGATAGCTGACGGCTGAATGCTTACGTTAATAGGCATAGCGGTGGCTTTCCTCAGAGTGTTTGTAGAGCTCAGAGGAAAGCCGCTACGCTATTGTTGTTAGTTAATTGTTGGTAGGTTAAGTTCTATCAAAGAAAAGCCAAGAGTATTGGTACGCTTGTTCTATAATAAGGAGTCAACACTGAAAGGACAAGGGAGATACGAGGTCAATAACCCCACCCTATAGAGGGATGGGGCTTGCATAAACAATCAATTATGCGTGTTTGACTAGACCATTTGAGCCGAGTTTTGGTACGAACGTTTGAATACTTCCCCAGTTCAAACCTCTTTAAAATTGTGTTGTCAGTTGCTGTTGGACAGGACATCTTAAATTCGGTGGTCGTTCGCGTAGCGTGGCCTACGGCCAGGGGACGAGTCGTCAACTCAAATACTTTTCTCGTGAGGTTTATCACCATGTTACGAGTTCCAGTTATTTCTCCCGATGGGAGACCATTAATGCCAACTAAAGCCTCTCGTGCTCGACGTTGGATTAATAAAGGTTTAGCTGTTGTTTACCAAAACGACCTAAATGTTTTTGCTGTTCAGTTAGTCAACAAACCGTCTGGAGAAGAAACTCAGGACATTGCTGTTGGTGTTGACCCTGGAAAACTGTTTTCTGGTATTGCTGTTCAGTCAAATAAGACTACTCTTTGGACAGGGCATTTAGTGTTGCCCTACAAGAAAGTTCGTGATTCGGCAGAGCCGACGCTACGCGAACGCATGGATACTCGACGAATGATGCGTTCGCGTAGCGTCGGCTTCGCCGAAAGAACTCGTAGAAGTCGTCGAATAAACCGCAAAGTACGTTACTCGCAAAGGTCTCATAGACAAAAACGATTCTCGAACAGAAGAGAAAAAAAAGTTCCTCCTTCAATTCGAGCTAATCGTCAGCTAGAACAACGGGTAATCAAAGAGCTTAGCCTTTTGTATCCATTAAGAGTCATTGTCTACGAAGTAGTCAAAGCAAGAGGTAGTAAAGGATTTTCTCCTGTGATGGTAGGTCAATATTGGTCAATATCTCAGTTAGAGAGAATAGCTCCAGTTATTCAAAAACAAGGCTGGGAGACTGCCCTTAAAAGGGAGGCTCTAGGACTGGTCAAGGACAAGGCTGACAAAAGTAGGCTTTCAGTTAACACTCATGCAGTAGATGGGATTGCTTTGGCTGCTACCCATTTCTTCCGGCGCAAAAACTATTATCACAGCAAAGGTAAGCTAAGTGTCCCAAGAAACTGTGACGTGACTGATGCTACCTTTTCTGTTATCAAACGTGCCCCCATAAGCCGCCGTCAATTACATTTGTTGCAGTTTTATAAAGGTGGAAAACGGCGCAAATACGGCGGTACAACTACTAGCCATGGTTTTCGTAAAGGAGACTATGTTGAAGCTGTCAAGGCTGGGAAACAAGCACGAGGTTGGGTAAGCGGCGAAACAGCAAGACAGGTTTCCGTTAGCGATATCAACTGGAAGCGAATCGGACAATTCACTGCCCGGAAAGTCCGACTATTAAAACGTTCGACGGGCTTAATTGTAAACCACTAATTGGAGGCGCGGCTTTCCTCCCCACCTTAAGAAGGATGGGGTATCCAGCCGCGAAGATTTGATGAACAGCTGCATTTTAATGGCACAAATTATTCAGGATCCAGAACTGCGTTACACCTCAGAGAATCAGACACCGCTGACTCAGATGCTAGTACAATTCTCCGGTCTCAAGGCTGAGGAATCCCCATCAACCTTAAAAGTGGTAGGTTGGGGGGAATATTTGGCTAATGAAATTAAAACAAACTATTCCACAGGCGATCGCGTGGTGATTGAAGGGAGCTTAAGGATGAATGTGATTGAGCGACCAGAAGGGTTCAAGGAAAAACGGGCAGAATTGAATGTTTCCCGGATTCACAAATTGGGAACAGATGATCACTTCGAGCCACAAGTCATGGCCTCGGACAGAACTTTCAACCATACCCCAGAACCATCCCGTCCCCAAACCCATGATAAGGTTGTATCCATGGAGCAACATCGGATGTCGTCATCTGTTTCTTTTCCTAGCAATACCGAACAAGATTTTGCTTATACCAGCACTGAACAAAATACTGAGCAAAGTTTTGACTCTTCTTTTGGGTCTTCATCTCCTCAAAACCCAACGTCTGGTAGCCCTAGTCATCAACAAGATTTAGATGATATTCCCTTTTAGTTATTAGGAGCAAAGATTATAGCGTTTATCATAGCTATGAGGTACACAAAATTTTTACCTCTTCCCTCTTTTCCCCTCCTGGGAGGGGTTAGGGGTGGGTTCCTGCTCCCTGCTCCCTGCTCCCTGCTCCCTGCTCCCTGTTCCCTGCTCCCTGTTCCCTGTTCCCTGTTCCCTGTTCCCTGTTCCCGACTTCTGCAAGAAGTCTATTAAATTGTGTTTCAACTCCTTTACGTACTGATCTATGCCCTCCAGCCTTATCTAAACCTGATTTGTTTTTGTTTGGCTTGGGGGCTAATGATGATTCTAGCTTGGAGCGTTTTGTCAGCAGTCCGAGACAGTTTTGCTGTTGCAAAACGACTGCATCAAATTCCCTGTTCTAACTGTCAGTTTTTTACTGGTGATTATCGTCTTAAGTGTACCGTGCATCCCTCTGTTGCTAATTCTGAAGCAGCCATCAATTGTATGGACTTTTGTGAAAAAAATAATTACATGACAAGAGTTTAAAAGACTCGACGGTAATGCCATGGGCTTCATCCTTGCTAGTGGGGAGGAAGCCTATATAGCAATCCTAAATTATGTAATGTATTTGTAAAATCACTGGAATTGTTAAAAAGTGGTGCCTTCTCCCTTACGTTCTGCCATCTGCCGTCTGCTTCCTGCCTTAAAGCAGACCATTTCTTTCACACATCAGATAGGATGGCTATATATAGCCATCCTAATGAAAGCATGCGTGATGGATAACAGAATTACTTACCTCACAACTGCTGACCTTGATTCCACCAGGGCCATCGTTTTAGCGCAAGCAAGCGGTCGAACTTATGATGCTTTTGATAAGCAAAACCCTGCTGAGTGTCTTGAGGTGTCTCCACCGGATGGTTATGATTTTGTAGACTACTGGACTGGTGTTGATGCGATTTTTAATAAATACAAAACTGTTGAGTGTTATGGTCTAGTGTTTCGATCTCAGCAGTCTCCTTACACTTATATATTTGCCTTTAGAGGTACTTCTTCGACAGAGGATTTAATAGATAATTTTGGTATTAATCATACAACATTTGTACCTTATCAGGAAGATGTTGTAGTTCCATCTAAGCTTAGGGTTGAATCAGGTTTCTACCATATCTATTCCAATAGTGATGGGAACACACCCTCGATGCATAATCAAGTGTTTGCCCTAGTTGATAAATATCAAGCATCTGAAAAACCGATCGATACTCTGTATATTACTGGCCATAGTTTAGGCTCTACACTGAGCACTTTCTTCACACTTGATATGGCGTTGTCTAGACCAGATATCAAGTCTGCAAGCTACAACTATGCTTCCCCTCGTGTAGGCAACCAAGCATTTGTAGAATTTTATCAACAACAGGCACCTCAACAAAACCCGGAGACACGAACTATTCGTATCCAAAATGTTTATGATAAAGTTCCTTGTGTCCCATATAAACCTGAAAGATACCAGCATTTGCCCTATGCCTATCTAGTTTCATTTTCTCGAGACAACTTAATGGGTAAATTTGAGATTATCGACAATCATCATCGCAAAAATTATAAAACCGTTTTGAATTGTGCGTTGGAAAGTGAAAGTGGCTTTTGTGATAAAACCTTTGACTACGATCAGGGCAAAACGATGAAGTCGGTGAAACCAGATCCTAGTACAGTCTGTACATATTGGTAGCTCTTGGTCTGGGGATGTATAGCGTTTTTCAATTTGGTGAGGTACAGAGTTTCTGGTTTTAGGGAGCAGGGAGCAGGGAGCAGGGAATAGGGAAGTGGGAACAGGGAACAGGGAAGTGGTAAAACAATCCTGTGTATTTGGCTGATAGGTTACTTTATTATAGCAAATCAGTAATTTGTATTTTATCGTTACAATCTCCGCGCTGATTAAACCTTGTCTATTTTAGAAGCTACTGCTCCCAGCGCTATTGTTAAAATTACTAGTTATAGCTATTCTCTCTGCCATGAGGTAAAAAATGATCCCCCTAAATCCCCCTTAAAAAGGGGGACTTTGAGGTTGATAAGCGTACCTCATAAATGCAATAAACGCTATCACAAAATACTAGTAAAAAAAAGCAATTTTCTGAAAGAGACGCTACGCGAGTCACGTAAACCTTCTGCGCTTATGCGATTGACCTGCATGTCACCCTACGCGAGTCACGCGAACCTTCCGCGTTTATGCGATCGCTAATTTTATAAAAGCGATTATTTGAACGATACACTACGCGATTGACCTGCATGTCACCCTACGCGACCGCTTCCGCTAAAAGCGATTCTCTGAAAGAGACGCTACGCGAACGCTTATTTTTTATTAATCCTAAAACTCCCAAAAAAAACTTTTTAAAACCCTTGACAATTAAAAATATAATCATTACAATAATCAATATAAACCGAAATGAGATTTTTTATAATGTCACAACAATTCAGCCAAAACTTCAAGAAACAACCTGCTCAGCACACTCTGAAAGGTTCTCGTCAATCAGTACTTTATAGTATGCAAATGCTGTATGCCCTAGGCTATGCGGAGATTGCGGAATGGACTCCTCTGGAAGCGACTGATGTTCCTGGGGAAGTTATCACTACAATCACCAAGTATTGGTTGTTGCCATAACACTTTAAATTTCTGGGGGGGTTTCCCCCCCGGGGGCCTTGGTTTTGGTCTGGTTTTGTAGCGTGACCTTTGGCCAAGCAGAGCAGGTTAGGTTTGCTAATTTTGTGACATCAAGATTTGAAATAGTCGTGGATAGTATTTCTGCGGCTATTTTTTTTTTCTTTACTCCCTACTCCCTACTCCCTACTCCCTGCTCCCTGTTCCCTGTTCCCTGTTCCCTGTTCCCTTTGCTATATAATTTACAAAAATAACCTTTAATTCAAAAGCGATGGAAACTCAAGACTTAAAAACACTTATCAAAGAAAGCATCCGAGAAGTTTTGAGAGAAGAAAGACTCTTACTCTGTCATATGTTAATGCTTTACGTTAGTGATCAAGAGCAACAAGACCTTGACACTACCTTTGGTTTACCTCAAGACTATGAGACTGAAGACGTGACTGATCTGACCGATTGGATTAAAAATGACTATTAAATTCCGCAAGAGTGCGATTAAATTCTTAGAGTCTGCTGATAATTAAACTATTCCCATTACAGAAATTATTCAAACTCAATAAGCTTGGAAGTAAGAATTCAGCCGTCAGCCGTCAGCCGTCAGCTAAAAGCTCACGCTACTTGAGGTGCCGTCAGCTTATTTTATTTAAAAGCACCGATTACGCTACGCAGACGCTGCGCAAACAGTAGCCTCGCTTATGGCCAATAGCTGATAGCTGAATGCTGATAGCTGAATGCTTACGGAATAATTATCGCTCCAGTAACGCTCAAGGAATTTAATCTAACGATTTAAAGGGTTAGCTATTAGGATAAAACGTTGATTTACTATAGTTTTTTATGACAATTCGTGAGCGTTGAAATGTTTCTAATAATCCCTGTATAAATTGTTATAATTCTTGTTCCCGACTCCCGACTCCCGACTCCCGACTCCCGACTCCCTGCTCCCTTTACACTAAAAAACTATGTCCTAAACTATACTTCCGTTGCTATAAATCCTGAACCCTAAAACGTCAGTAGAACAATCAATAGTGGGTAGCACACTACTGTATTACCCCCACTTCTTTTGATCAGGTTTATTGACTATCCCCAATGGAGGTTCAAACAATGAATCAAAACCTCTGTGTCAAGCCAGCAGCGATTTTAGCCACCGTCGTCGGTGTGATGGGAATGGGAGTGGCTTTCCCTAGGTCTAGCTGGGGGCAAAGTATAATAGCTCAACAACTGAGTTCACCAGGGAGTGAAAGGGCTGAAGAGTTATCCCTAGCAGAAGCCTCTCAACTAACTCAGCAAGCCATTAAGCTTTATCAGCAAGGAAAGTACTCAGAAGCGATTCCCCTAGCTGAGAGAGCATTAGAGATTCGGCGGGAAGTCTTGGGAGAGGAACACCCGGATGTAGCACACAGCCTCAATAATCTGGGATTACTCTACTTAAGCCAGGGCAGATATGGTGAAGCCGAACCCCTCTTTCGACAAGCCTTAGCACTGAGGAAAAAACTCCTGGGTCAGGACCATCCCCATGTGGCAGACAGCCTCAATAATCTGGCTGCACTCTACTTGAGACAGGGTAGATATGGTGAAGCCGAACCCCTCTTACAACAAGCCTTAGCACTGTGGAAAAAACTCCTTGGTGAAGACCATACCCATGTGGCAATTAGCCTCAATAATCTGGCATTCCTCTACTCAAGCCAGGGCAGATATGGTGAAGCCGAACCCCTCTTACAACAAGCCTTAGCACTGAGGAAAAAACTCCTTGGTCCAGACCATCCCGATGTGGCAACCAGCCTCAATAATCTGGCTGTACTCTACGAAAGCCAGGGCAGATATGGTGAAGCCGAACCCCTCTATCAACAAGCCTTAGCACTGAGGAAAAAACTCCTTGGTCAAGACCATCCCCATGTGGCAGACAGCCTCAATAATCTGGCATTCCTCTACTCAAGCCAGGGCAGATATGGTGAAGCGGAACCCCTCTATCGACAAGCCTTAGCACTGTTGAAAAAACTCCTCGGTCAGGATCATCCCCGTGTGGCAACCAGCCTCAATAATCTGGCTGCACTCTACGAAAGCCAGGGCAGATATGGTGAAGCCGAACCCCTCTATCAACAAGCCTTAGCACTGACGAAAAAACTCCTGGGTGAGAACCATCCCGATGTGGCAAGAAGCCTCCATAATCTGGCTACACTCTACTTAAGCCAGGGCAGATATGGTGAAGCGGAACCCCTCTATCGACAAGCCTTAGCACTGTTGAAAAAACTCCTTGGTCAAGACCATCCCCATGTGGCAACCAGCCTCAATAATCTGGCTGGACTCTACTCAAGTCAGGGCAGATATGGTGAAGCGGAACCCCTCTATCGACAAGCCTTAGCACTGAGGAAAAAACTCCTTGGTCAAGACCATCCCCATGTGGCAACCAGCCTCAATAATCTGGCATTCATCTACTGGGCACAGGGAGACCCTACTTCTGCTCTCAACCTCCTAATTCAAGGGTTAGAGGTAGAAGAACAAAACCTCGACTACAATCTGGTAGTTGGCTCTGAGTCTGAAAAACAAGACTACATCGACAAGCTCTCTGGTACAACAAATGTAGCTATCTCTCTGCATCTCCAACAAATTCCCAACAATCAAAAGGCAGCCCATTTGGCACTAACAACAATCCTGCGTCGTAAAGGTCGTATTCTGGATACTACCAGCAATAGCTGGCAACGCTTGCGCCAAAACCTTACCCCTGAAGACCAGAAACGCTTCGACGAACTCAACCAAACTAACAGCCAACTGGCAAAACTCTACCATCAAGGTCCCGGCAATCAGTCTCTCGATGACTATAAAACCCAACTCGAAAAACTGACGGAAGAAAAGGAAACTCAAGAGAAGGCTCTTCTGGAAAAGAGTCCTGAATTCCAACGTGCCACTCAAGTCGCTACCCTCGAAGCTGTGCAAGCTCAACTGCCCCCTGATGCAGTTCTGATTGAATTTTTCCAATACCAACCTTTTGACCCCAAAGCACCTCCAAATCAGCAATGGGGCAAGCCCCGCTATGCCGTCTATACTTTACACTCTGATGGTCGTTTTAAAGGCATTGACCTAGGACCAGCAGAGGAAATAGACCCACTGATTTATGATTTTACCACTGCTATCCGCAATCCTGGAATACGTATTTCCCGAGTTAAAGACGCTGCTGGTAAATTAGAGGAAAAGATACTGGCTCCGATCCGAAGACAAATTGGTAATAGCAATCACTTAATCATTTCACCAGATGGGGCTCTCAACGTGATTCCCTTTGAAGCCCTGGTGGATCACAATAACCAATTCCTGATTGAAAACGTTACCGTTACCTACCTTACCTCCGGGCGAGACGTGCTGCGTTTCCCTGTTCAAGCCCCACCTCAGCAGCCGCCAGTGCTGATTGCTGACCCCATTTTCGGAAAACCTGGTGAAACGGTTCAATTAGCTCAAAACCCTACCCGTTCCGGGAATTGGCCCCAGCGTAAGCTTCCGCCTCTACCAGGAACCAGAGATGAAGCTGAAGCCATTGCTGAAATCTTACCCCAAGCTCAAATCCGGCTTGGGCGACAGGCCACTGAAGCGGTGATCAAGCAAGTTAATCGTCCCAGTATTCTGCACATTGCCACTCATGGCTTTTTTGAGGGCAATCAACAGGTTGACTCTCTGGTGCGAGAAAATCCCCGATTGCAGTCTAGGCTGAGTCTGTTGAACTCTGGACTAGTGCTGGCTGGGGTTCAGAATTATCAAAGTGGCAACCTTGCCGATGTAGTCCAGGATGGGGTGCTGACAGCATTGGAGGCATCGGGGCTTAATCTCTACGGTAGTGAGTTGGTGGTACTTTCTGCCTGTGAAACGGGACGAGGTGAACTGTCCCAAGGAGAAGGAGTCTATGGTTTGCGGCGAGCCTTGGTGCTGGCTGGTTCCCAAAGCCAGGTGATCAGCCTCTGGCAAGTGGACGATCAGTCTACTAAAGAGCTGATGGTTTCTTACTATCAGAAGTTAAAACAGGGTCTGGGACGTAGCGAGGCCATGAGACAGGCTCAACTAGAGATGCAGCAAAATCAAAAATACCAGCACCCCTATTTCTGGGCAGCTTTCATCAATTCTGGTAACTGGAAACCATTGAGAAGGCAGAAGGCAGAAGTCAGAAGGCAGAAGTCAGAAGTTAGAAGGCAGAAGGCAGAAGTCAGAAGGCAGAAGTCAGAAGTTAGAAGGCAGAAGTCAGATTAAGTCAAATGTAGTCAGTCAAACCCAATAGCATGCCCTATCATACATTGGTGCTAAGTCAATATCGAGCTGCCCTGCAGTCCCTAGCCACAGATTCTACCTTGAGTCATCAACAAGCTCTAGAGATTCTGTGTGCGAGAGATGCACTCCACAATGCCCTCAAACAGGAACCCTTCATACCTGCAGAGCTTCTAGAGTGCATCCATGAGCTAGATGCCCAACTCCAACAACACAAACAACGGATTGACCAAGCTCTGGAACTTTCTAGCTATCGCGACAGCCTAGCAGCAAAGCCTAAGGGCTGGTGGTGGTATCTGGATCAACAGCGTCCTCCTCATCGGCTAGATCGTTACGACTGGGTGTTTAAGGGTCTGACCTTTGGAAGTTGGAGTGTGAGTCTGGCTCTGTTGGTCAACATTGCCAGTCGTTTCTTAAGTGGTGGTCCCGGTGTGGCTGGCACTTCCGCGATCATTGTACCAACTCTGATCACTCTGCTAAAAGCCAAAAGTGACCTTACCGAAGAAGAGCAAAAAGACAACGATTTCTCAGAAGCATTGAAAAAAGGTTTTGAGGAATTGCTAACTCGTTTGAAGGTGCCCAAGTTTCTTCATGCTGAAACTAAGTTTCTCTCCACCATGGCTCTAGTGTTGGGATTGCTAGGGTTTTGGTTTAGCCTATCCAGCATTTCAGATAGTTACGGTGAACGTGGCTTAGAGCACTATCGAGCCGGTGAGCTTAGTAGTGCTGAAGCCGACTACCAAAGAGCAATTGCCCTTGATCCTGATAATGCTAAGGCCCATTACAACCTGGCCGTAGTCTATGAAGACTGGTTACAGCTCAAGAAATCAAAGCAAGAGTACCAGCTGGCGGTAAGTGCCAACATTCCTAGGGCATACAACAACTTGGCCAGACTCTACATTCTAGAAGGGGACTATCCTAAAGCGGCAAACCTTTTACTTGAAGGTCTAAAACTGACCACAGAGCAATCAGTTTATCCAGAGGATAAATACAATTTATATAAAAATCTAGGGTGGGTAAGATTCAAACAAAACCGGGATGATGAAGCTAAGATTGCTCTGGAAAAAGCTCTCAAAATTGCCAAGGATCCAGATGTGGCAAACTATCTGCCCAATCGTGCCTCTGCCTCCTGTATTTTAGCTCAGGTACTTGAACGCCAGAAAAAACCTGAAGCTCTCAATAAATCTCTCAAGGAATGGGAAAATTGTCGCAATTTAATCATCGGAAATCCCAGGATTTCAAAACCAAACCAATGGCTAGATCTAGCTAATGATTTAGGAATAGGAAATCGTTTAATTCCAGAAGAAGACACCTGGTTACATCTAGCTAATGAACGTATTCAGAAAGCTCAACAACAGAAACAAAGGCCATGATTTGGAAACGTCTATTCTCCATCTCCCTACTTTCCACCGTTTTAATCGCGATCGCGGCTCCAGCAACTATTCCGGCTGAAGGTCTGTACTACATCGCAGCTGTCACAGGAGATGTTCAAGTGAAACGTCGCCTGTGGTTTGGTTATGATCGAGCTCACCAAGGAGATCGTCTCAAGCTAACAGACCAGATCTGGGTCAAAAACCCTCAGTCCTCTGCTACAGTTTCCTGCAGTGATCTCAGTAATTGGCAAGTTCCTTTAGGAAAAGCTTTGAAGGTGTCTGAAGTTTGCCCAAATTCAGGAATATTGTTCCGACCGGGAGATAACCTAGCACCTGGACGTGGCATCGAGAATGAAGACTTTCCCTACCTGATCAGTCCGAGGAATACAGCACTACGTCCTAATCAACCCCTGACCCTGCGCTGGCATGGGGTGAAAGAAGCCAGCCACTATGATGTTACTATCAAGGATTTGGCAACACCAGTGTGGGAAAAACGGGTATCTGAAGCCATAGTTGATTATCCTGATAGCTCCGAACTCCGACGGGATCGGGATTATTTTATAGTGGTGACTGCTAGTACCGATGTGTCTTCACTTGAAAATCCCAATCAAGATCCAGCTCCCACCATTGCCCTGCTGACCGATGACCAGGAGCAGGAGCTGAATAAGAACCTAGCTCAGATTGAGACACAAAATCTGGATGCAGATGCCAAAGCTCAGAAAAAAGCTCATCTGTATCACAGCACTTGCCAAGATCTAAATTACCCCAACACTTGTCTCAATCAGAATGCCATTGAGGTTTTAGAAACAAGAATCAAAGCTGGTACAGAAAATCCTGCCATTTATCAGCTCCAAGCTGATATGTATAAGCGCATTGGACTAAAGCGACAGGCTCAGCAGCGTTACCGCACAGCCCTGGCACTAGCCAAAAAAGCTAACAATTTGCCATTGCAGGCGGAAATTCAAGAACAGCTTGGTGAGATTGCCCACAACCTAGAAGAGTTTGCTGAAGCAGTTGAATGGCTAGAGGCTGCTGAGGGAATTTACCAAAAGCTTTTTAATTTGGAAGATCCAGAGGCACAAGGGAAGCTAGAGGAGCTAAGGAATGATATTGAGGATTCTCAAGGGAGGATTTGAGGGGGGAAGTAAGTAGTCAGGGGTCAGCTATCAACTATCAGCAGTTAGCGGTCAGCGGTTGGCCTTTGGCCTTGTGGCACAGGCTTTGAAGCTGTGACATAGCCCATTAGCTGAATGCTTACGGAAAAACTGTCACCATTGGTGGCAGAAATTGCTGCATCTCCTAAAAGCTGTTTGACCCGGTGGGTGGAACAGGCATTAGGCGTGGAAAGGGTATCAGGCGTGGAACAGGCATCTTGCCTGTTACAGTGTTCGGAAGGGCTGTCCCAACACTGGCGGTGCGTTACGGGACGGGCTATTCCAACACTGGCTACGAGGCGGAAAATTAAGGCGAGCCCGTCCCTAACGCACCCTACGAGGCTGACCGCTGACCGCTGACTGCTTTACCTTTGTTATGATCACCTTTTGGACAAATGTTGTTGAATCGGAAACCAGATGAGTGACTTGGATTCAGGGAAGTATCGGCAACTACTAGTAGAAGTCAAGGAGCGCATTCGCCAGGCCCAGTACCAATCCCTCAAAGCAGTCAACAAGGAATTAATTACTCTTTATTGGGATATTGGACGGTTAATTGTGACCCGTCAACAGGGAGAAACCTGGGGTAAGTCAGTCGTAGAACAACTAGCAAAAGACTTACAAGCGAAGTTTCCAGGTATCAGTGGCTTTTCGGTTCGTAATATCTGGAATATGCGCAATTTATATCTCACCTACTCTCAAAATGAAAAACTGCAACCAATGGTTGCAGAAATTGCTTGGAGTCATAATTTGGTGATTATGCAAAAGTGTAAAAATGACTTACAGCGAGAGTTTTATATCCGGATGACGCGGAAATTTGGCTGGACAAAAAATGTTTTGATTCACCAAATAGAGAATCAAACCTACGAGAAAACGTTGCTGAATCAAACTAATTTTGAACAGACAGTTTCCGAGGATATTCGTAAGCAAGCTAAGTTAGCCGTTAAAGATGAGTACATCTTTGATTTTTTGGAGCTAGCCGATCAGTACAGTGAGCGTCAGTTAGAGCAAGCAATTCTAGCCAAGGTCGAACCATTTTTACGGGAAATGGGAGGGATGTTTGCTTTCATTGGCAGTCAGTATCGCTTAGAAATTAGCAACAAAGAGTATTTTATTGATTTGCTGTTATTTCATCGCCATCTAAAATGTTTGGTAGCCATCGATTTAAAAATAGGGGAGTTTTTGCCAGAATATATAGGCAAGATGCAGTTTTATTTGGCAGCGTTAGATGACAAAGTGAGGCTAGAAGAGGAGAATTCTGCCATAGGAATTATTCTTTGTAAGTCTAAGGATAAGACGATTGTGGAATATGCGTTGAAGGAGTCAAACAAACCGATTGGTGTTGCTACTTATCGAATAGTTTCAACGTTACCACAACAGTTGCAGAATCAACTTCCTGCACCTGAACAAGTGGCTCTGTTATTGGAGGGGGTGGAGTAAGCTCATAAGGGTAGGTTTTTTACTTTGACCTCAGGTGTGGGGTGTAGGGGGTGGGGTGTGGGGTGTGGGGCATAAGAAAGCGATGCATCGCTTTGCGTCAATTCTTGTCCACTGTTCCCTGTTCCCGTCTTGATGCAGTCGCTCATGGGGGAAACCACGGCAATAGCGAGTGGGGGGAACCCCCAAGACCGCGCTGCCTTCCCAAGACCGCGCTGCATCGCTGTTCCCTGTTCCCGACAACTGCCGCGAAGTCTAGTAAAAAGGTTCAATCCTCCAAAAATCCACTTTCTCTAAAGTAGCAGAGGTAAGTTTTAAATAAATCCTGATTAACCTCCGGTAACTGGATACCACTTTCCCTTAAACCATCAACCACATTGCGACAATCGTACTCAATTAAGTTTGTTATGTTCGACGGTGATTCCGGGAAGTTAGGTAAGTAAGGGTAGAGAGGATTTTCCATATCCTCTATCAACTTAGAACGCCAATCAGTATAGTCAATTTCTTGTAAGCTATAGCCCAGGGAGCGCACCCAGTCAAAAATCTCCCTCAGATGCACCGATTTGGGATTAATTAAATGGAATGCCTTCCCAAATAAACGGTTTTGTTGAGACAGACAAACAATCGCTCGGCTGACATAATCTACTGGGACAAGGTTTTCTGCTAAACCACTCCAGCTGGGAAAACATTTGAGTCGAATACATCCTTTCACCCGTCGCGAGAGTAAGTCATCGAAACTAGAGACACCGGTTTGACTGTGACCACTAATCCTCGACGGTCGATAGATAGTTATGGGCAAACCGCGCTTGGCAGCTTCCCAAACTAACTGCTCTGCTACCCACTTGGTCTGAACATAGCCTACTTTTGGTAAATCATAATAATTGGCAGTGGCTGACTCGAGAATGGGTTGATCAGTTTGGGATGTTGATAACACGCTGATGGTAGAAACGTAATGAACCGGTTTGAGCTTCCCTAGACTGGCCAGTCTCAACACGTCTTGGGTTCCCAAAACATTCGCATCTTTTAAAATAGGGTAAGACCACACATGATTAACATAGGCTCCAGCGTGATAAACCACATCAATATATTGGCATAAATTATTATACTCAGTTGCTGAGAGTCCAAAACGACTGGTTCCTAAATCTCCGATGATGGGAATAATTCGAGATGTAAAATTATCACGCCATAATCCAGTTGCTTCTAACTTGCTCAATAGTCTTTCTTTGCCAGCATCTATATGCTCGGCGCGAACCAAACAATAGACAGTAGCATCCGTTGTGGTCAAGAGTTCAGAAAGTAAATGAATTCCCAAGAAACCTGTGGCACCGGTTAGGAAAATTCGTTCCATTGGACTGACGATTGGCGCGATCGCAGTTAATGGCTGAATATCTGGATCTAAAGCAGCTTCTGCTTCTAAATCCCAAGTCTGGGATTGATAGTCTCCAGTTACTAAAGCGTGGTCGATTGCACTAGCCAAATCAGAAACAGAGGGATAATCAAACAATGCCCTTAGCGATAAATTAATCTCGAAGGCTTCACGAATCCGAAACATCAGTTGAGTGGCCAATAGGGAATGACCACCTAACTCAAAGAAACTATCATCAAGGCTAATGCTCTGAGGGTGCAGGGAGAGAATTTCGGCAAAAAGACTAGCGATCCGAATTTGACTCTCTGTCTTCGGTGCAACGAAGTCACTACTTTGGCTGAAGGCAGCAGAGGGGGCAGGTAATGCTTTGCGGTTTATTTTACCACTGGGAGACAGGGGTAATGACGTCAGGGGCACCACTACACTGGGAACCATGTAGTCTGGTAATTTCTGTTTGATATACTCTTTCAGGGCGCTGATGTCAAGATCATCATCCCCAACTACATAGGCTACCAGGCGCTTGTTTCCTGGGGTATCTTCCCGGCAGATAACGACGCATTCCTGCACCTGCTGGTAGTCACTGAGCACCGATTCAATTTCCCCCAGTTCGATACGGAAGCCTCTGATTTTGACTTGATGGTCAATGCGACCGAGGAATTCAATAGTGCCATCTGGTAAATACCGAGCTAAGTCCCCAGTTTTGTAGAGTCGAGCCGATGGATTATCACTAAATGGATGCTGAATAAATCGCTCTGCCGTTAGCTCAGGGCGATTAAAATAACCCCGAGCAAGCCCCACCCCGCCAATGTATAGCTCACCGGCAACCCCAATCGGAACTGGCTGGAAAGCTTGGTTTAGCAAATAGATTTGACAATTAGAGATGGGTTTTCCAATCGGGGGCAGGGCTGGCCATTGAGCAACGTCTTCTGGCAGGGTAAAGGCTGTCACCACATGACTCTCAGAAGGCCCATAGTGGTTATGGAGGGTACATCCGGGCAAGCGACCCATCAAATCGCGAATGGCATTAGAGATTTGTAACTGTTCTCCTGCAGTAATGATGTCTTGCAAGTGGGTGGGCAATGATGGTGCTGTTTTCGCTACAGTTGCTAACTGTTGTAACCCAACAAAGGGTAAGAATAAACGACCAATGTTTTCCTGGTTGAGTTTGGACAACAGTGCCATGGGGTCTTGGCGTATGTCCTCTGAGATTAAAACTAAGGTTCCTCCAGCACACAAGGTCGAGAAGATTTCCTGGAAGGAAACATCAAAGCTAATCGGGGCAAATTGGAGGGTGCGACCAGTGTTAGATGCTAAGGTCTGCTCAAGTTGCCAAACAATCAGATTCACTAAAGCTTGGTGGGGCATGGCAACCCCTTTCGGTTGCCCAGTTGAGCCAGAAGTATAGATAATATAAGCCAGCTGATCTGGTGTAGTCTGGGCATTGAGGTTGGTGGGTAGATGTTGGGCAATGGTTGGCCAATCCTTATCTAAACAAAGGGTATGCTCTGCCATTAGCTGCACCTGGGATATTAAACACTCTTGGGTGAGTAGAATGGAAACTTGAGCAGTTTTCATCATGTAGGCCAGCCGTTTCTGGGGATAGCCAGGGTCTAGGGGCACATAAGCTCCCCCGGCTTTGAGAATTGCTAGCAGCGCGATCACCATAGAGAACGAGCGCTCCAGACAAATTCCCACCGGAACATCTCGGCCAACACCCAAAGAAAGCAAGTAATGGGCGAGTTGGTTAGCCTTTTGATTCAACTGGTGATAGGTCAGAGCTTGTTCGGCAAAACGTAATGCTACTGCATCTGGTGTCTTTTGGACAATAGCTTCAAATAACTGGTGAACGCAGGCATTACGAGGATAATCGGTTTGGGTCTGATTCCACTCCACTAATAATTGCTGTTGTTCAGCAGCACTCAAAATCGGCAATTGAGCAATGGTTTGTTCTGGAAATACAGTGATCCCCTCTACAAAAATTTGGAAATTTCTTGCCATCCGCTCAATCGTTGCGGGATCAAACAGGTTGGCATTGTATTCAAAAGCGCCAATCAGTTCTGTATCGCTTTGAGTCAGGGATAAGGTTAAATCAAAGGTAGCCCCAGCAGTGGGTTTATCTAAAGACTTAGCACTGACAGTCAGCCCCGACAACTCTAGGGTTTCCTTCGGGAGATTTTGCAAGGTAAACATCACCTGAAAGAGGGGACTAACCCCTGGCAGCCGTTCCGGTTTCAGTTGCTCTACCAGCAGGTCAAAGGGGATATCGCCATGAGCATAAGCATCTAAGGCCACTTGACGAACTTGGGAAAGCAACTCAATGAAGGTATGCTGTTGCTTCGGTCGAGTGCGTAAGACTAAGGTATTAACGAAGAAGCCAATCAAAGCCTCTGTTATGGCTGGGTTTCGGTTGGCGATGGGAGTCCCCACCACAATATCGTCTTGATGGCAATAGCGAGACAGAAAACCGGAAAAGGCCGCAAAAAGGGTAATGAATAGGGTTGTTCCCTTACCCTGGCTTAAGACATTGAGTTGATCAGTTAGGTCAGCATTGAGGCCAAATGGCACCCGGCCAGATTTGAAGGGTTGAGTTGTGCGGGGGCGATCCAGGGGGAGGTTAAGCACTGGGGGAGCATCCGCTAATTGCTCTTGCCAGTATTTAATTTGGCTATCTCTAAACTCCCCGGTGAATCGGCGGCGTTGCCAAGTCGCATAATCAACATACTGAATGGGCAGAGGGGGTAATGATGGCGATGTTTGAGTTAAACCAGCCGTATAAAGCCATGAGAGTTCTCTGAGCAAAACTTGTATTGACCAGTCATCACTAATGATGTGGTGCATGGTCAGTAGTAAAATTTGCTTTTCCTGTGAATTGCAAATTAGCGTAAATCGCAGCAGAGGGCCAACAGTTACATCGAAGGGGCGATTTTGTTCTTGGAAAATCACTTCCTCAATCCCATCCAACCCCTCAGTGGTCAAGTCTACCATAGATAGGGGTAACCGAATCTGGGATGAAATCCTTTGGTTTGGTATGCCCTCGCCAGCTGAAAAGGTGGTTCGTAGGATTTCGTGGCGGTCTATGAGGGTTGCGATTCGGCAAAGCCGACGCTTCGCGAACGCATTTTCTAAACTCGTTGTGTCTAATCGCCCGGTAATCACAAACGCTCTGACCAAGTTATAGGCAGCACGATTGTCTTCCAGTTGAGCCAGAAACCAGAGACCTTGTTGGGTTAAGGATAGAGGAATTTCTGCCTCTCTTGCCGTGGGGGTGGGGACTAATGGATAGTCACCAGTGCTACAAGTGCTAGTGTTTACGGATTCTAGGTATTCTGAGAGCAGGCTAATTGTTGGTGCTTCAAAAATCTGCTTCAATGGTACTTCAATGCCTAGTCTCTGGGAAATACGAGCCACAACTTGGCTGGCATGAAGGGAGTGTCCCCCTAATTCAAAGAAATTATTCTCAATGCCAATCGGCTCAATTTTTAGGACTTCCGACCAAATTTTGACTAAGGTTTCTTCTATTTCCGTACGGGGGGCAATAACGTTTAATTCTAATTGTGATGTTGATAGAATTGATTCCGGTTTTGGTAAAGCCCGTCGGTCAATTTTACCAGTTACAGTTAAAGGTAATGACTCTAGCCAAATAAAACAAGCGGGAACCATGTAACTGGGTAATTTGTCTCCCAACGCAGCTTTTAATTCGTTGGCTGTCGGTTTGTTTTGGGAATTTACCGGAGTCAGATAAGCCACTAGCTGTTGATCCCCAACTGCTCCCCCTGCTTCTGTCTGGGCGACTACAACCGCCTCTTGAACAGCGTCTAAGTTCAACAAACTGGCTTCCACTTCACTGGTTTCAACCCGATAACCTCGGATCTTGACCTGAAAATCTTTACGACCCAGGTGCAGCAAACAACCATCGGGTAATAACTTACCATTATCACCGGTTTTGAAATATCGATGCTCGCCATCGGTAATAAACACTTGCTCGGTTCGCTCAGGCTGTTGCCAGTATCCCAGAGCAACTTGGCGAGAACAAACCACAATTTCCCCAACCTCTCCCGGGGGCACCTCCTGCCCCGATTCATCCCAAAGGAAAACCTCGGTGCCCTCAACGCCATAGCCCGCAGGCACCGTGGCACCAGTGAGCACGGTTTTTTTGGTAATGGGAAATTGTCGGACTGGACTAATCTCTGTACCTCCAAGATTCACCATTAAGGTGCATTGGTCGGAAAAGTTTTCCTGGAAAAGTTCCGCATCCTGTCGGTAAACCGTTTCACTGCCAATTTGGATCAGTCGTAACTTAGGAAAATTTCCAAGCCCATCTAATTTTGAAACAAAGTGACGAAACAATGTCGCCACCGCAAACATAATGGTGATTTCGTTATCTCGCAACCATCGGCCTAACTGATGTAACCCAATTTGCTTGACATCCAAGGGGAATAGGGCTGCTCCATTCAACAGGGCACAGTAAATATCTCGCACTGCACCACCAAAAGCGGCTGAGTACAACAGTGAAAAGCGATCGCAAAAGCTAATCTTACTGCTGTTAGTATAGTTCCGGCATAGATTCAGGACATACCGATGGTTTTGGATCACACCCTTGGGGCGTCCTGTAGAACCAGAAGTGTAAAGAATATAGGCTTTATCGTCAGGATGATACTGAATTTCTAAGTTCTCGTCTGAAATCCCTGGTTCTAGGCTGTCAATCCTTAAAATATCTTGGCTCAAAACATCTTGGCTCAAAATCCTCTGCTCAAACCCTGAAGCATCGAGATGGTAGCGATCGCTTAAAATTAACCTAGCCTTTGAGTCCTTAAGAATCAGGCTAAGGCGAGACTCTGGCAACGATATATCTATCGGAACATAAAATTTCCCAGCCTTGAGTACCCCCAACATCCCTGCAATCATGCTTGGTCCGGTCTCAAATAACAGAGCAACCGGTTCAGCCCCAGCCCCAAGCTTGGTTAAGATTGCTCGTGCAATCCGGTTAGCCCATTGGTTTAAGGCGTTGTAGGTTAGCTCTTGTCCAGGAAAACCGATGGCAAGACGATTCCCATGACGTGAAACCTGTTGTTCAAATTGCTCTACAATTGACCGTTCAACATTTTCTAAGGGGAAAGGCTTAAAGGTCTGGTTGGGACTATCGTTGTCGTTCAGGGTCAGGGGTTTTACAGAGGGATTCATCGTTTGAGCTTTGGTGTTTGAGCTTTGGTGTTTGAGCTTTGGTGGTTTGGGCTGACATCAATGGGATATAGCAGTAGGTACTAAGGTTAGGACAACTCTTACTTCTAAAACCTTTTTAGAGTCAACTTCTGCCTTCTGCCCTCAGCATAGCTGCCTTGCGCGTAGCGCTATAAAACCTGTCTCGTCACAGGTTCAGTTCCATGGCTGCCATCGGCTGAAGGGTTTCAGCGGCATGGTTCAAAGCCAGTTGAACCGGATTAATCACCTCGATCGCCGACAAAAACTGCCCGACAGCACCGGTACTTCTTCCTTGCAGCAACTCCAGCAAACAGGGAATTTCACTACAGCCTGCGATGATACAGTCCAGGTCAGGTTGGGTTTTGAGCAGCTCAACAAAGAAGCGTTCCCCTAAGAAGCAGGTGAGATCCTGATTAGAGGCTTTTACCCCCTGATAAATGCAGTCCATCAGGGTTAACTGCAAAGCATCGTTTGGTTCGATCAGGTCAATTCCATTGGCTTGAAGGGGATGGGCGTAGACCTTTCCCCATCGCGTGGCACTGGTGCATAGGAGTAACGGTCGCTGCCAATGCCCATCTCTGAGATGCTTCACCACAGATTCAATTAATGAAATCCACTGGAGTTTAATCGCCATTTGGGGATGATTGTTCAAGAGCCGTTGCCAGGCAAAAGGAAGGAAGTAATGGGCAGCATTACACAGGACAATCACTTGGATCGGAGTATGGCGTGTATAACATTGTGCAACTCCCACTCGAATTGCCATCTCTAGCATCGCCACTAACTCCTCTTCGGCCAAGGTTTTCCTCAAGGTTTTGCTGCCAGCTTGCCTTTTCTCGGTCATAACTGTTGTTCGATTCGGCACTGCACAGGCCTGTAACAACACAATTTCCCGAGTGTTTTGAAACATTTCACAGGCTTGCTCAAATCCCGATACTCCCGGTATTGGACCCATCCCTCCAATTAAGAGTAAGGGGGGAGCTTTTGTGTGCCGAGGCCGGAGTACCATCACCTCTGTGGGATAGTCTTGATCGGTAATCACGTCTCCCAAGTCCAAGTGAACTTTAGCAATGTCAGCTAATCTTCGTCGATAGGCTGGCAGCGCCGATTTGACCTGTTGAGCTGTTTCAAAACAGTACTGATGCTGGGGGTTAAGAGGCGCAGATAAGGGATTCGTTTGCATGATTTTCTTGACTCATCATATTAGTTAAGTCTACCATTACACCACCTAAACGAGTCAAATATTCTACAAATAAGTTCTGAGCCTGTTGGTAATCAATGGATGTGTTTGTCCCTTGACAATAGGCATTCAAGGCTTTGACCACTACCAAAAAGTGATCCACTTCCGTCTCATCAGCCACATGAGCGTGGATATAGGTCAAAGCTTGCTCTTTTTCTGCAGCAGAAAAGGAGTAATGACGATCAATGAGATCACTAAAAGCCTTTAGGGCAATGCTATACTCACCGTGGTTATAGATCTCAGAAAACATATTGGTGAACAATCCCTTGGGGATATCATTCACTACCATGTTATGATAAATCCATTGTTTAAACTCTCTGGCTTTCGGTAAGCAATACTGGTCTAATTGCCAGGAATCGTTATCCAAAAACCCAGAAATGTTGAATGATAGTTAAAAAACTAGACAAATAGCCTATAATTTGATAAATTATAGGCTAAACAAAAATATAATAATGTTGCTTAAATGATATCAAATTTTCCACAAATAATCAAAAAATACCTAGGAAAACTACCTACTGATGATTATCCAGTCCTCAATACTTTCCTATTTGTATCAACCTGGTTATAATTTGTCTTAGATTGGCCTTTGGGCCACGCTACGCGAACAAAGTCAAACTAGTATGAGGAGTTTATTTAAGCGTTTGAATGTACGCGGCATAGAGGTAGACATATCGACTTTCTCTAAGGCGAGCAAAGTTAGAAATCCATTCGCGTAGCGTGCGCCAATGCGCAAGGTGTTTTATAATTTGTTCGTTCAATTAAGAAAAACTCTACATAAAAAAAAAAAAATAGGGAAGAATAAATTAGCATTATTTCCGATTGATTCGACTATAGTAACATTAACAATAAAGCTGTTATGGAGCCAAGGATTTAATCAAGTAAAATTATTCAGTGGCTTAAATTTATTAACAGCAGAGCCAGGAGTAATAATGATTCATTTTGGTCAAGGTCATGATAGTAAATATGGGGATAAGACAATAGAATCAACTCCAGAAAACGGAGTTGGTGTAATGGATAGAGGATTTGCGAGCTTGGAGAGAATAAAAAATATTAAGACAAAATATAATCGTTATTTTGTTTTGAGAATTAATAACAATTTAAAGCTATAAATGTTGGAGGATGACCAGTACATAATTGGAACAGGTAAAGATCAAGTAAAAGTGAGATTAGTCAACTTTTGTGACCTTGAAACTAAAACTGAATTTAGACTAGTGACTAACCTACCAGAAACAGGTGAAGCAGGAAGAAGTAATGAAGATATTGCGGATTTTTATCGTTTATTTGAAGTTACCGTAAGAGAGTGGAGCCTTTATAGGGACAGGTTATGGGTAATAGTTTTAAGTTATATGAATAAGGCTCCACTCTCTAAGGTTTCGTCTCCTTGGATGGCAAATAGAGTTGTTCTGGAAGTTTTTGAAAATGAATCTTAAACTCGAAAAATTAATAACAAAAAATATTAATGGTATTGAAATAAAAATATATAGCTTTCTGATCGCTTAATTGTTATTACAATTGGTTAATATTCCTCATAAATTTGGAAATAACTTATTAGATAACCTTCGATATTTACAAGCTTTTATGTGTGAAAATATTAGCTATGTACATTGGTTTCATAAGATGGTGTTCTCGTGAAGCTATCTGGTGTGTTATAGGTGTAGTGTATCTAATTTTAGGTACATAACTCTCGGGATTCAACATTTATGGGTGTGGAGTGATAGTAACCATTAGCTGTTCGCATAGCGCATAAGCTGAATCGCTTAGAAATTAGCAACAAAGAGTATTTTATTGATTTGCTGTTATTTCATCGCCATCTCAAATGTTTGGTAGCCATCGATTTAAAAATCGGGGATTTTTTGTCGTAATATATAGGCAATATGGAGTAGCTCAGAGTGATGAGGTGGAATTTTGAATCAGTTTATGCTAGCAGCATTTAAAGAAGCTCAGATAGGTTTCCAAGAGGGAGGAATACCGATCGGTTCAGTTGTGGTTAAGGGTGGTGAGATTGTCGGGCGTGGACACAACAGGAGAGTTCAAAAAGGTAGTGCAATCCTTCATGGTGAGATGGATGCTCTTGAGGATGTTGGCTCTCAACCTGCTTCTTTTTATCAAGATGTCGTTTTGTACACTACATTCCATGTAGTATGTGTACTGGCGCGATTTTGTTGTACAAGATCCCTCATGTTGTGATTGGGGAAAACAAAACTTTTTTAGGTGAGGAAGAATTACTCCGTTCTAGAGGTGTTATTGTTGACGTTTTAAACGACGATAGTTGCTATCAATTAATGCAAGACTTTATTCTGAACAACTCTAAACTTTGGAATGAGGATATTGGTATTGTCTAAGCAGTCAGCAGTCAGCAGTCAGCGGTCAGCTTTGTGGCACAGGCTTTGGCCTTGGCCAAAAGGCCACGCTACGCGTTTGGCCACGCTGTGCGAACGACGCTGGGAGGTAACTCAGATTAAAAGAATGCTTACCTGTTTGATTCAGAAGCTGTTCGGTGTAGCGTGCCCATAAGCTGATAGCTGATACGCGACACGCTGATAGCTGATAGCTTACCTATGATAATCGCTATAAACTTAGTAAATTCAGGGATTGAACGCCGTCTTAGGGAATTTAACAGCAAGTTAATAAATTATTTTATACAGTACTGCATCGGTTTTTCCATCGATTCCAGTTTCAAATATCAACTGAAAAACATCAAATATAGCACTTGTAAAACCTGCGCTACCATACCCTGTCGTAAATTCATCCAAACCCTCGGGCTGTAAAGCTCTCTAATGATAGATCGTGGAATTATTAAAAAAAATTAAGTTCTCGTATCTATTGATACATGCTAAAATATCAGAGGCGATCTAGGTTCTTTTATCTATCAGGGCAACAGGAGCGATAAGAATGAAAGTTGATGTACAACCTCAACAACTGATCTATAAACCAATTACTACGAAGGCTGAGCTGAGGGCATCTCTTCAGGCAGCATTGTATCTAGAGTTTGCGACCATTCCTCCCTATTTGACAGCTGTTTATTCCATGAAAGATAAATCAGCTGAAGCCTATCAAATCATCAGAAGTGTGGCTTTGGAGGAAATGTTGCATATTAATTTAGTATGCAATTTGCTACTGGCTATCGGTTATAGTCCTCTATTTGTAAAACCAGCTAGTGATCCGTTTGAGGATAAGGTTCCTTACATTTCTGAACTCAAGTATCCTAACTATATATTGCCGAAGTTCTACGACGGTCCCTATGTGCAAATTCTGGCAGCATCCCCAGAATTAATCAAACAGACATTCATGGCGATTGAGGAACCGATGCAGTTTAATCAGCCCCTGCCAGCAGCAGGAGAGAGATTTACCAGCATTGGGCAAATCTATCAAGCCATTAAAGAAGGGTTTAAAACTCTAGCTCCAGATGTTTTTACTGGAACTCCTGACCATCAGAAAACTAACTACTACTTTGGCAGCGGTGGTGGAAAAGCGATCAAAGTAACCAATCTCGACACTGCTGAGCAAGCAATTGAGCAAATCGTACAACAGGGAGAAGGAGCAACTCCTCCGACCACACAGTATCGGCCTAAGCAACCCTATGGAACCTATAACCGATATGGTCATCGTAACGATGGTACCTACGGTCCAATTCTAGGCACTCCATTCGAGTTATCTCATTACTTTAAGTTCAGGGCTATCGCAGACGGTAAAATCCCCCTGCCATCAACTTATCCGATGTTACCCAATCCCTCAATAGAGAAGTTTAGTGAGGAATATGCTAAAAAATTGGCTAGTCAATTCCAAGACAACTATAGTCTGATGATCCAAGCGTTGGAACAAGCCTTTGCAGACAATGCAGACACTACAGCCTACTTCACAACTGTTGTGGAGCTGATGCAGAGTGTATTTCCACCAGTGATCACTCAGTTAATGAAAACGCCAATTTCGGCAGATACCAACTCAACTCTTGGTCCTACGGCTGGTCCTTGCTTTGAATATAAAGCAGGAGCAAGCTGTATGAGTATGATCACTAAGGTGAGTGAATTCAAACAGAAATGTCTTCAACAGGATGAAGTCTCACGCTCCATGGTAGATACTTGGCAGAAAGTTGAGGAAGCTCTTCAAAAAATAAGCAAAAAAATCGAGGGAACTCCCCTAGAGAAGCACTTGTAGAGAAGTGTTTAGAGAAGCGCTTGTCAAGCCTTTGATAAAACCCCAAGTAGAGCAAGTTTAAATGCTGAAACTATTGCTGATAGTGCTAGTGCTGGTAGTGCTGCTATCTCTGGGATGGCTCGTATTGCCGAAAAAATGGAGGATAATCCTGACAGGAGGAAAAATGGTAGTTAAGTATAAAATTCAACCCGCAATCGGTATTGCTCGTGTTGGTAATAGCGAAGAGTATTATCTAGAACCAGAAACACGAGGAGGACTTCCCATAAAAACGGATCGAAGTCCCTTTGAAAAAACTGACTTCCGAGATGGCAAAGGCAAACTGCGTCGCCAAGCAGCCCGTTTTCGCCTTTATCAATACACCTACTCAAAACCTGATGGTAAATTGATAGAAGTAATAGAAGTTACTCAGTCAAATATGGAGTCTCTGGGGATAAGTAGTATTGATTGGACTGTTCATTTAGCTAATAAAAAAGCTAGTTGGTACGAGTTCCAGACTATGAACGGTGAAAATGGATACGCTTCTAATCATCCTTTACGTAACAAAGATTATCCAGGCGATCGGACAAATCTGTTCATTGATTTCGGTCCAAGAAGCTTATCGTTAAATTCATTAACTTATTTGCCATCACAGGCGCAGGAATTTGACGAGAATTCTAAACCTGCGGGTTATCCTAGTCGCTATCCTTCGCAGGACCTATATGACGGTTCTAGCACAACCGTGACCATTAGTTCCTTAGGAAAGGTACTAATAGACTCTGAAAGTAGACTAATTGTAGTAGGAGGATACGGTAAAGCGGGTTCGAGCAACCAAAATCCAGAGATTACCGATTATGCTAACAATGACGATTGGTGGGATGATACCTCTGACGGACCAGTTTCTGCAACAATAACCTTTACGGAGACGGGAAAGGCTCCAGAAGAAGCATCCCCGGCTTGGGTATTGGTGGGGCCACCTGCTTATGCCCCGCAGATTGTCAATATGATCGCCCTGTACGATACCATCTTTGATGTGGCGGTGCGGGAGATGGAATACCGCCCAGATATTTACGAGGATAGTTTGTGGAAAAAGGGTTCTACAGGATACAAAGCGGACTTCCAGGCGGACATCAAACCCATTCTCGACCATGCTTCCATGATGCCCTGGGTAGTTGCCATACCGCGCAAACCCCACACCTTTGACACTCAGTTATTAGGAAATCCCAGTCCAGAGTACAACGGTCTGCGGGCATACTTTTTTGACCAAATCCGGGCACCAGACCAGAAAAATACCCTGAAATCTCCGAAAACTGGCTATCCGATGATGCCCTATTTGGCAGGAGACGATGCCACTGGTTCCAGCCAGAAGTCAAAGAAGTATCTGACCTTAACAGACACCCAATATTTCATGCTTCAGCAGTGGGTAGAGGGATACTTTGAAAACACTACACCACCAACTCCTCAGGTAGCAGATCCTGGTGAAGAGCTTACCCGTGCTAGCTTGGAAAACTGCGTGGGAGGGGCTTTTTCTCCTGGAATCGAAATGACCTGGATTTCACGGAATCCCAAGATTTACTCGGAACCTTTCCGGATTAAGAAGAAAGCCATCGACTACAGTGAAAATAAGCCCCTTAGCTTGGGTATGAACTTGGACGAAGGTGTTGAGCCAGGGGATATTACCAAGTTTATGGCTTTGCCTTGGCAGGCAGATTTCAATGAGTGTTCTATTCAACCTCTTGACCGTATTGTTTGGTGGTGGCCTGCACAGCGCCCATACTTTGTCTATCCGGATCTGAGGGATGGTCAAGTTCCTATCGAGGAGCTCAAGGATAATCAGATGCCTTGGGTAGGCACTGACTACGACCAAAATGCTAGCGATTACGTTATGTTTCCCAATGACATAGAGATGGTTCAGAAGTGGCATGAACTGGGATTTGTGTTAGAAGTTTCAGCATATGATGATTGGGATAGTAATTGGCCTACACCCTATTACGCTGAAGTAGCCAGAAATTTAGCTCGTGACTAATCGCCTCCTTTCGGAGATTGATATTGCCATTATCGGTGGTGGTCCGGCAGGGGCTGCCACTGCCCTTGCTCTCCAGAAACAGGGAGCAAGACCGATTGCCATCTTTGAAAAATCTCAGCAGGATGATTTTCGAGTTGGTGAAACTATCTCCCCCAACACCCAATCGATTTTAAAGGAATTGGGGGTACTGGACTCTTTTCTAAAAGATGGTCATCTGCCATCGTTAGGTAGTAGTTCGGCTTGGGGCAGTGCCCAACTTGGATTTAATGATTTCTTCCTCTATCCTGGTAGACAGGGTTGGCATTTAAAGCGATCGCGTTTTGATGCTTCTCTGGCGGAGTCGGCAGCAGATGGGGGTGCCTTCCTCATGCGCCAGACTAAGGTAATCCGATGGGAGCAATTAAGGGATGGCAAATGGCTTCTGACCCTACGTAGTAAAGACCGTGGAGAATTTCAGGTCAAGGCGTCTTTTGTGGTTGATGCCAGCGGACGCCGTAGCCTATTTGCCATTAGGCAAGGAGCAAAGCCAGTCCGGATCGATCAGCTGATTGGTGTTGCCTGTGTCTTCACTTTTGAAACAGATGCTCCCCAAAATTACTACACTTTAGTAGAGGCAACGGAATTGGGTTGGTGGTATGCTGCTCGTCTACCCAATCAGCGGGTGATTGTTAGCTTAATGAGCGATCGCAAATTGCTGCAGCAATACGGACTGCTGCAATTGCCCAATTGGACAGCATATCTCCAGAAAACTCAGTACGTGCAGGAGTTAAGTGCTAACGCTTCTTCTCAATCCAGGCTTTTGATTCAGCCAGCCTATTCTCAGTATTTAGATCAGATCACTGGTGATGGCTGGCTAGCTGTTGGGGATGCAGCTTGTACCCTAGATCCCCTATCGTCGGCTGGTATTCACAAGGCGTTGCAGTCGGGAATTAAAGCAGCTGATGCGATCGCAGATTATTTTAAAGGTAATTCTCAAGCTTTGAGCACCTACGAATCTCAAGCCCTTCACCAGTTTGAATTGTATTTAGAAGACCGGCGTAAATACTATGCTATGGAAACTCGTTGGTCTAATTCCCCTTTCTGGAAAAGTAGAAGAGGTGGTATTACTCTTGCCCCCTCACAACCCCTTCTTTTTCAAGAATCACCTCAAATTACCAAAACCTTAACGGGATTGACCATGTACCTACCGGCTAAGGATTTACGCTTGCTCTGTAATTTCTGTACCTCTGGCAACATCGCAAGTGATGTCGTTTCCAAATTCCTCACCCAAACACATCACCAAGTTTCTGCCTACCGAGTTATTGAAGCACTTCAATATCTATTAGAACAAGAGGTAATATCAGCTTTGCCCTTGAAGAGATAGTTATATCATGTCCGGTTGAATACTTACACGAGGCGCGAATCAAAGGCAGAGGGCAGAAGGTAGAAGGCAGAAGTAAAGGAGTAAGGTTTCAAGGGAGAAGGTTTTTTATCACTAATTATCCGGACATGATATTAGTCGGTAGAAGTGTTGCATAGGGAATATATAGCAATCCTAAATCATTGTCTTGATGCAGTCGCTCATGGGGGAAACCCCCAAGACCGCTTAGGTGCGCTTTCCGTAGGCGAATTAAATTCGCCACGGGTCGCACCTCTGCATCGCTTGTAAAATCACTGGACTTCTTAAAAACTAGCTCTAACTCCGGTATCATCTGCCTTCTGCCTTCTGCCTCCTGCCTTAAAGCAGACCATTTATTTCACGAATCAGATAGGATTGCTATAGGTGTTCAGCAATCACCTTGTGATAGATCTTGATCATCTGATCTACCTTAACTTCCCAATCAAAATGTTGCATAACTTTCTTTTGGCCCATTCTTCCCATATCAAGGCGTTTTTGGGGTGAGTGGGCCAGCGTCAGCATTGCATTGGCAAGACTATCAATAAACTCCTCTCTAGAGGAGGGTTCTACAAGAATTCCACAAGAAGTATCGAGATAATCTGCTGGGCCTCCCCAATTAGTGGCAATCACTGGAAGTCCCTTTGCCATTGCCTCAAGCACCACTGCCCCACCACACTCTAAAAGACTCGGTAAAACAAACACATCAGACTGCTGTAATTGCTCTGAACACTTTTCCTGAGAAAGCCAACCAGCAAAAAATACTTTACCAGTATTGTGGATAGTTGTGGATAAAATATTGAGTTCTTGTGCTTGTTTCTCTAATTGATCCCGCTCTGTACCATCACCAATAATAGTTAAGCTAATCGGAAAGTTTAGGGATGCTTTTTTAAATGAAAGCAGCAATAAATCAACGCCTTTCCAGTCCACAAGCCTACCGATAAAAACATAAAATGTTTTTATCGGTAGGCTTGTGGACGCAGATTTCAGAGGTTTAAAGATAGATAAATTTACACCGTTTTCTACTATTTCAATGACTTGTTTACATGCGACTTTAGGTAGTGCTTTTCGGGTTCGCTCATTTGCCACTATTAGTAATGCTGCCTGTTTCTTTCCAGGTATCAATTGGTTCATAATATTCGAAAACTTCCGTCCCAAAAATATGGTAAAGTTGACAGTTTTATTTGGGAGTTTATGAAAACCTGGAGGATAGTCCATACCACCATTCATAGGACCAATAATTATCGGTACACCCATTCCAAACAGCATAGATGGTTCTTTGGGGGATACTGGAATCGGTTGATGAATAATATTGATCTGCTCCTGCTTAACAATACGGCGAATGATTTGCCGCTGGGTCAGCTGGGTCAAAAGACGCATAACCAGCCCTAGCGTAAAGTAGGATAAACGGGTAGGCAGTAGACGACCTAACTGCCACAACATACGATGCCAAATGGTGTCAGGAACATAAGCAATATGTTGATCTTGGGGAAATAATGCCTCTAATTCTGCACGAGTGCGTTCGTGTACGACTAACCAGGTAGGAATTCCTCGTTGGCGCAAAATTCGATAGTAATGTAATGGAAGAGCTGCTTCACCACCAAACTTTGCAGATGCATGTTCCGCTGCAATCAATACTCGAAGGTTCATCTTATATACCCTATATTCTGTGCTCTGTTTATGCACTAGCACCCGGGATTGACCTTTGGTCACGCTACGCGATGCGACCTAGGAGCCGCTAAAAGCGATCGACTACGCTTACTTTGTCACTATAATTACCTAATACAGGGTAAATCTATATTGTCAATAAACTACTAATATTTCTTAATAAACCCGGCCTTATTGTGCTTGTTGACAATGGATTTTCCACATATAGTATTTATTTAATTACAAAAAAACTAAGCTGTTGCAGATTTAAATTGGATATTATTCAGTTATCAAAAAAACCGTCAAACCCTCTCCCGTGCTCCCATTCCCCCCTTACTAAGCAGGGCGGTTTTTTGCGTCCTGCTAAAATTTAATTGGTGGGGAAGTGGGCAGATAGGGAGATCGGGAGATAGCGGTGCGACCCCGCGCTTTTTCAAAGCTAAGCGTGAACGCGCACCGTGGGTAATTTTTATTAATAAAAAGGTATTGCATAACCTGAAAAAAACCCTCTCCCCATTACCTATTACCTATTACCTATTACCTATTACCTATTACCTATTACCTATTACCTATTACCTATCTCCAAAGTAAAAAACCTACCCCTGTGAGCTACTCCCTACTCCCTACTCCCTACTCCCTACTCCCTACTCCCTACTCCCTACTCCCTTTTCCCTTTCCTAAAACCACCTTTAATACCACGGTTTGGATCGCGAAGTTGGATATTATCTTCTAGTTCAAATGCACAAGGTAGTTTGGCAGACCAGCATAGCTCATACTCTTCTGGAGAGATATCTTGTGGAGAAAAATAATTAATACCATTGACTTGTTTTTTTACTAAATCTGACGTCATCATATGGGGAGTTATAATCAGTCTAAAGGTCGCCATTTTGCCTTGATTTTTGCCTTGAAGTAGCTGAGCAAAATAACCAGACTGTTAATGATCCCTAGATTCGATAGGGTGTTAAAAATTGAGAGGGGATAGTCGTAGAATTTACCCTGGTAATAAATCCGTGACATGCGGGGAACTTTGATAAAGTCTTCCCCTAAAACCTCTTGCCAACGCTGATGCGCTGCTTCTACTTTGGTATAAAAGCGATGACCACCAATATCGAAGCGATAGCCTTTGTAGACTTCGGTGCGAGCAATACCACCGACTTTATTGGATTTTTCTAGAACGATAGGTTTAATGCCTTGTTTAACCAGGTCATAGGCAGCAGTCTTATCCTCAATTAATCTATAGCAATTGTGTTGATCATCACATCGTCAAACATGGAACTATAGCGTTTATATTAGCTATGAGGTACACATTATTTTTTACCTATTACCTATTACCTATTACCTATTACCTATTACCTATTACCTATTACCTATTACCTATTACCTGCTCCCTGCTCCCTACTCCCTAAAAACCAGAGATTTGTACCTCATGGGTATAAGACTTGCTATAGTTAATCTCCAAAAAAAATATATCCCACATTCCTCACGAAGTGAAGAATGTGGGTTCAGATTCACACGGTAAGCAATAGCCTACCCTAGCTAATCAAAATTACCTTAATAAGGGGGGAGCCATACTCAAAGTCCCCCTTTTTTAAGGGGGATTTAGGGGGATCTCCGAAGCAAGAAGACACGCCCTAGTGCTAATTAAACGATGTGATGTACAACTTGCCAGTATTCTTGTCGATTACAATACTTTCTAAATCTGCACCAGCAGGAGCAGTAGAAGCATCAGGAAGTTCAGTGATCTGAATGGTAATTGGATTCTTTGAAGTAGAGTATATTTTCAGAGGGCGATTCTTAGTATCGATATTATTGATATTGCCGTATGCTCCTACAATCATGTAACTTGTAGCATTTTCAGTTGTACCAAAGTTAACACGTGGTCCTCCACCTGTAGCTCCAGAGTTAGAGAATTTTGCCTGATATGCAGCATTGGCTGGGGATGCAGCACCAACCAAGGTAAAACATACCAACAATAACGAAACCACAAGATATGCAAACTTTTTCATGATAATTTTATCCATTTTTTTGAATGGGGTCTCTAACAGTAATTATTACCAATTCGGCTTCTACGAAAACTATATTTTGGGATATATCCAGAAATAGTTTTCGGAGTATCAGATGCCAGCACTGGTTAGATAATTAACCGCCAGAACCAAACTATCAAAGCCTAGAGAGTATGTCAAGCTAATAATAAATTAACTATTAGTTAACTAAACTTGAAAATTTAGTTATTTTAAATAGTTTATGTAGGGTGGGCAGTGCTTGAAACAGATAACATAAGCAAGTCAATCCCGTTGCTAGGCACTGCCCAGCAACGGGATAGTAATAAGTAATAATTAAAGTGAATCATTAACCATTACAAAAAAAATTAGGAATGATTAATCTTAGCAGTATAACTGTTGCCCAAGTAGGTGAAACTTAAGCATTAAGCTATCAGGTATCAGCCATCAGCTTATGCGCTACGCGCACGCTGCGCGAACAGTTATCAGCCTATGCGCTACGCGCACGCTGCGCGAACAGCTTTCAGCTTATGCGCTACGCGCACGCTGCGCGAACAGCTTTTGAATAAAATAAGCTGACGGCTGACGGCTGACGGCTGACGGCTGACGGCTGACAGCTGACGGCTGATAGCTTACAAATTAGCTCAATTTCGCTCGAATTATTTCCACCCGTTTCCGATTAACTCCCAAATCAGATTTTCCTAAACGGGAGGCGGAGCGAACATGGATTACCTTAGCACTGTCATCCAACAAAAACTCTACATCATCCACAAATCCCATTAAAGGAGTAGTGAATTGTGCGTAGAGATAGTTGTCTTTCTCTTCAATAACTTGTGTTCGTTCTAGGTTTTCAATCACAATTTTAAGCTTAGCCATTGCTTCGGTAGGGGTTGAGTTGTAAGCTAAAGGTTCAATACCATGCTCGGCATCTTGGCTATAACTGCTGACACAGTTAGGTGTATTTGGGCAAGGTGCTAATTGCCCTGAGGACTGAATCCCAATATTGGTAGGTTGTTTTCCTGGAAATTTCATCAACGATTCTCCTGAAAGGGCAAAGGTAGCTCCTATGGCAAAAATAGCGACTAATACTAACGATATCAATACTTTTAGTATTAGTCTCAACGGTGATAGTTTTTGGGTTTGTACAGTCATACAGCGTTTGTATCTGGGTTGTAAACACAATTGCTGAAAAAGGCAATAGGCAAAAGGCAATAGGCAAAAGGCAATATTGGAAAGAGATCTGGAGTTTTATTGGACAATAAAAAAAGACCTCCTAGGTTTACATCTCAAATACAAACACACACTATAGTGTATTAGTGTGTCTGTATTATTAATACCATGTTTGGTTGACTAATAGCGATCAAAAACCATCACATTACGCTCCAGGTACGGAGAAGCTCAGGGTCAAGGGTGTTTCCTCACCTACAGGTTTAAGGACTAAAGTTGCTACGAGTGTATAACGTTGCTGACGAGAGGGAGGCTCAAAATCTATGGCCTTGATTTCTTCTATCCGAGTTTCCTGAGCTAGACACTCACGGATATAGAGATTAGCAAGGGAGCGAAGACGATTATTATTTTGTTGACCCACTAACAGGTGGAGCCGTGACCCATAATTAGGATGTCCCAAAGGGGCGAGCTCCCCTTTACGGGTGTAAAGGCGATTGAGAATTGCCTGAGCCAAATTATCTAAACCTGTCGCTGTGGCCAAGTCACGATTGACACTTTTAAGGTCTACTAATTGTCGCTCAGAAATAAATTGTCCGCTGTGGCGGCGAGTGAATAATAAATCTTTTTCCATTTGGTGATGGGGAATCGGGAATCGGGAATCGGGAATCGGGAATCGGAACCCACCCCTAACCCCTCCCAGGAGGGGAACGGGAATCGGGAATCGGGAATCGGGAATCGGTAATGGCTGATGGCTGATGGCTGATGCGGAATTTTGCGATCGCACTCAATGGTTTGATCAACAAGAACCTGTAGCGATTGCCTAGGGCAGCAGCTTGCGCTGATCGCAATTGTTTTCCAATCATACAACGATATAGAGGCGGATTCGCCCAATACTTGGCAGCTCAATGATAACTTCACTCAACCCGCCCTATAGTCAAACCGGGGCAGGTTTCCTTGATTCCCCATTCCCCATCACCCATTACCCATTACCCATTACCTATTACCCATTACCCATTACCCATTACCTATTACCCATTACCTATTACCTATTACCTATTACCTATTACCTATTACCTATTACCTATTACCTATTACCTATTACCTATTACCTATTACCTATTACCTATTACCTATTACCTATTACCTATTACCTATTACCTATTACCTANAAAGATTACGGTGCCTGAGGATGAACTAAAACCCTACAAACAACAGTGGCAAAGGTCTGAATCTCTTCCCAAATGGGATGTTATGATTGAGCCTATCTAATGGTACCTTATTTATTTGCAAGCCCCTAAACTGTCCATTGGTATCTTCAGTTGTTTTTAGAAAGCTAATCTGTTCGCCCTCTGCAAACAGTACTGGCAACGGTGAGTCTGGGTTCGGTGTTACATCTGGAAAATCAAAAGCTTCTCCTCTTGGGGGCGATGTTATCTTTGGGAAATCAATAAGTGGGAAATCAACAGCTTGTGCTTGGTTAATAGTTATTGTTTCTTCTGTTAGATTATCTGTTATTGTTTCTTCTGCTGTGTGTGAATGTAGACCGTGTGCTCTTACTTGATAGCTAACCCCTAAAGTCAGTACCAACGAGATAGATAAGTCTAAACCAAACTTAGCTAATTTCATTATGGATATCTCCTTTGAAATTGGTAATCTTACACTGTTCGCAACCCATCCTAATATTCCTTTATACGGGAAGCCAATGGTCTGTTTTTTTACTTATATCGAACTCAAAGGATAGTGTCAATTATAGTAAGCAGGTGCACAAAATTAATTACACATTTTACAAAACTCAAAGCCCTACGATGTAAGGGTTACAGAGATTGGTAGTAGGAAATTAATTTTGTTTAGGTGCTTACATCTCGCTCTGGTTTAATTTTTCGCTTTAACGTTAACATTGACAACAAAGCACCAAGTGCTAAAATTCCCGATGTACCAGAAGCTTCAGGTATTGATTTATTCTGTCTTAACTCTGGAACCTGCCTAAACAAAGCGACTAAATCTTTCGCATTGTTATCCTTTAATATCTGGGGATCGAGGGGTTCAAATATAGCATCTTCTCTCAGATACTCATCCAAAATATTGTTTGAAACTCCTCCAAATTCTGGGAATCTATCTGTCCATTGTTGAGCCCACTCTAAGTACTCTAAGTCAATCTCGTTATTAGGCGGTATCGCTGCAGATGGAGTTTCTACCAATCTCCCAAGTTCATCTTCTAGAAAAAACTGTTCGAAACCTCCATCAGTATTTGTAAGACGACGCCAAAAGTGTATTAATATAGCTGTTTCATCCGTATTATTTTGATATCCATGCAAACGATTGTCAGGACTATAAACCAGTTCTCCAGTGCCAATGTTAACAGTATTGATCTGCTCTTCAAGAGGGGCATTTACTCCGGGGATATCTCCATCTTCATACTCATTATTACCTAAGAACCAATCTATATTACCCTTAAGAACCCAGTACCATTCATCCTCCCACCAGTGAACGTGAGCGGGGGCACCAGTTCCAGGTGGAACGAAAGCAACACCAGCAGAGAAGGGAGTATCAAATTCACTGGTACTTATCGTATTGGTGATCGGTTGATCTAAGCTAGAAACCTCTGAACCAATAATATTAAACTGAAAAGCGTTGCCTCCAAGAGACGCAACCCATTCACCAAGTATTGTATCAGGTATCTTAAGATCCTCAGGCAAGATAAATACATTGGGCAACGTTGAGTCATCTTCTACACTTAGTCGATCTTCTAATTGTTGAGTTATGGCGTTGATGTCTGCTTCTGTTATTGGTAATTCGGGTAATCCTTGAAGATACTGTTCAACTAACTCGTCTGTTGTTTCTTCTGTTAGGACTTCTGCTTGTGTGTGTGTGTGTAGACCACCACCACCGTGTGCTTTTACCTGATAACTAACTCCTACAGTCAAGACCAAGGTGGTAGATAACCCCATGGCAAAGTTAGCTAATTTCATTTTTTCTCTCTCCTTTTTCATTTAACAATCTTGGGTAGTTTGGAAACCTTTAGCTTTAGCTACATAAAAAAAAGATATAGCCGATAAATGAGGTTATCTCCGGCCTGAAGGCGCGGAGATTATTAAAATCACTTACTCGGTTTTCTTTTTTCCCGACAAACCTTAAAATCAACTATCTGTTAGGAGCAATGCTTAAACTGTTATCAAGTTACGATTGCTCGACTCAATAATTTGTTGAATAGCCTGTGGTGAAAAGAAATCTTGGACAGCTACAGTACCGGCTTCAACGCCCCAGAAACGGTCTATTTCTTTCTGATTGCCTTGAAGGGCAGCTAGGAATTGGATTTCTTCTGGGGATAACGTCTTAGCCTTAAGACTACTAGCACGTTGACAAACTAATTCGTATAGTGGCATTAAAGCTTCATTACGCTGCTGTTCATAATCAGCAAGGGCTTCATTTAATGGTCTGTATCCAGACAATCCCTGATCAATGGCATTTACTAAAAGCTCAGAACTCAAGAAAGCAGATTTGATTCCTTGGGCTAGAGTTGGGTCTCTATGGCAGCCAGCATCGCCTACTAATGCCCAGCCATCTCCGTAAGGCTTGCGGAAAAAGTTGGGAAGGTTACCCGTACCATAGAATGGCTCTTCACGTTTGCCAGCCCGCAACCGTTTAGCTAATTGGGGAACGAGATCGAGCGCTGCCCAAAAATTCTCTTTAACATTGCTACGAAATGCTCGGAATTCCTCAATAGGCAAAACTACCGTGATGCAGGTGAGGTTGTCATTAGTTGAAGCAGCAATAATCAGCCGACGATCTCGAAAATATAGTTCTCCCCCATCCACAGGAACTCCACTCCAGTAGCTATAGTGATAGCTAGTGATAGAGGGTTTTGTGTTGTACTCAAGAGCATTGCAGCTACGAGCGACAAAGGAATTCATGCCATCAGCACCGATGACAATGCGTGCTTTTTCTGTTACACTTCTGCCGTCACCTAAGCGACCGCGAATGCCAGTGACCTGCTCGCCATCCCTACAAAGTTCTTGGACTACGAAGCGTTCTTGAAGCTCAACACCAGCCTCCACAGCAGCATCAACTAAAATCTTGTCGAGTACAGTACGTCGCGGACAGTAACCCTCTGCTGTACCTTCTAGAGGTAAGGCACGAGCCGTAAAAACAATGGAACCGAAAAAGTCGAAAGTAGCTTTTTGGATTGGTGGGCAGCCTGAATTAACCACTTTGTCCAGAAGCCCCCAGCGCTTGAGTTGGGCCACAGCAGACTGCTGAAGATAGTGATTTGACATGGTGTTACTCGGGAAAGTAGCTTTGTCAACTAACAAAACCCGATAGCCCTTACGAGCAAGTAACATGGCTGTCGGCGAACCAGCACAGCGAGCACCGATAACTATGACGTCATACATCAAACCTGATTTCCCCATATTATGAAAAAGTGTGTGAGACTCGAACTATCAAGAACCTCAGAACTTACAGCTAGCTATGACCAAAGCGGTATTCCAAAATAGTTTTTAAGTTCATTGCTTCGATGCGATGGATTGCATCAAAGTATTTCCAAATATCGCCCACCCATTTACGATCTGTGCGATCGCGCCCACGGGAAATATAGTCTGGAACATTAGTAGTGTTACGGTCGTAATACGGATGTTTGCAATTAGTCCAGAGCATAACAGTGCCTGGCTTGCGAAGGGTTGGCATGGCATCAATGAAGCGGAAGTAGTATCGCATCCAAAGTTCTTCTCCTTGATCCCAAGCACAGGGGTAGTCCACAACTTTACTGTCAGGGTAAGCCTCAGCCCGAATGTAGATGGGGGTTTCCTTGGCTAAATACTCTATACCTTTGTACAGACCACCACCAATATGCTTGAACTGGCGCAAGCTGAATGTCCACTCCTCCAAGCTATAAACGTTTGCAGCGTATTCAAAAGCCATATCTACTGGACAATGAATATACTCACCAAGGTGACAGTAGTTACCGAAGATTTCCTCGTGTGGATAACTCTCCTTGGTCATCTCTTTAAGTTTTGCCGATACATCCGGGATATCGTGATCTTCACAGGTGTACAAACCTGGTATTTTTCTTGACGGAATTTCATTTGTCACGAGACTCTGTGTATTCCAAGGTCCCAGGTTATCGCGTACTAACATGACTTACTCCTAATATGATAATTTACTTGTTAGAAACTTATGGAAAAACTGGTGGTCTAGCCTAAAAACACCCACCATAAATTCGATTAAACTCAGTCAACCTTTCTGTCAAACTGCCGCCCCTCGTGTCTGTACAGAATATGATTCGAAATTTTCTGGGGTACTCAGTTTCGAAATATCTGTAGCTCTGTAATGAGTATCTGGCTCTGGGTAGACCGGGCATTCATAAATGGGCTCAAAAGGCTGCTCAAATGTATCCCATTGTCTTTGTGAACGTAGGTACTTCAGTAAAGGCTGCTCTGCCTCACCCCAGAAATCTCCGGCAAAGGTTTGTATGGCAAAGTGGACGCCACCGGGTAACTCTAGAGCCATGCGATTTACGTCTCTCTTGAAATCTATGTAGAAAGAGTAGACCAATCGAAAGTAGGAGTCGTACCCGGTCTTGCAGAAGTTCTCGAAGTAGGTACGCGCCTCTTTCTCATCTGTACCTTTAAGGATCTTCTGTATCCCCTCTGCTGCTTTCAGTCCAGAAACCATCCCGATATAAACTCCTCCAGAAAATAGAGGATCTACAAAGCAGCCCGCATCGCCGACAATAAAATACCCAGGACCTGCCAACTGCTCGGAATGGTAGCAATAATCTAGCTCTATTTTCGGTTTCTCATACACAGGTCTCGCCCCTTCTATAGCCTTCTTGATACGGGGAGACCGACTGCAATGTGTATCAAAAATTTCCTGGGGATCGTTCTCCTTTAGTAAGCTTAATGACATGACAGTTCCAACGCTGAACATGTCGGTTTCAATAGGAATTCCCCAAACCCAACCATCCTCATGGGAGCCGAGGAGAAAGTCACCTTCAACCAGACCTGGATTGTTTTCCTTTACTACATCCTTATAGTGTTGAAAAACCGCAACATTTCGCAGCTTATCATTCATTTTTCTCAGGTGAAAATGCTTGGCAATCAACCCAGCCCGTCCGCTAGCATCTACAACATAGGAAGCTTTTGCTTGATGTCTGTGACCTTGATACTCATATTCAACTCCGGTCAGTCGTTCGCCGTCGAATATGAGTTTCTTAACCTCTGCCTGCTGTAATACTTGCGCCCCTGTATCCTGAGCGTGGTCCAGTAAGACTTTGTCAAAACGGGCACGATGAAAATGATGTGCAAACAGGATTTGCCCTGGTGCCATGTTATTAAAGTCCTGCCGCCGAAGATCGTTGGTTTGGCTGGTGAAGAATTCGACTCCGGACTTCTCCACAAATTTAGCCTCCTTGATTTTATCGAGGACACCCATTTTTTCAAGTAACTTAGTCTGGTAGGATACCATAGACTCGCCGATGTGAAATCGAGGAAACTTTGCTTTTTCCAACAAAAGAACTGAGTAACCTTCTACTGCCATCTTGTATGCACAACTTGAACCAGCAGGTCCTCCGCCGATCACAATTGCATCGAACACTTGATTGGTAACTGTACTATTATGTGGCATCTAAATCCTCCAAGAGTTTTATAGTTTTTGATAGTTTCGTCTAGATTTCCTAGATTGGTTTCAAAAATTTGGCAACAAGCATCGTTAGTAACCTCGAACTTTGTAAAGTTTGTGAACTTGACAAATCTATAACATAGTGCTAAACCCAACGTATGACCATAGAACTGACAAAATCTCCTCCATTTGAAAATGTTCCCAGAGCAATCAAGTCACCAGAGTTTACTTTGTTCTTGTCAATAGCATCAGCAAGGGTTACGGGAATCGAACCCTGAAAAAGATTTCCGTAGTGTTCAAGAGTGTCATGAACACGCGGAGCTCCAATTCCTATGCGATCGCGCCATTCTTTTATAAAGAAGGTATTGGGCTGATGGGTGATCAGCAATGAGATATCATCTGTTGATAGCCCAGCTTGATAGAGACATTTTGATACCGCATCAGGTACTAGTTCAAGAGCATTAGAACGTATGGCCGTAACCATTTCTGGTGAGAAGTTGACAGTAATCGGTCCACATCCACGTTCCCAGTAGTTCAAAAATCGACCGTCAACTACATCGGGTTGAAAGACGAATAGCCCGTAGTGTTCTCCATGAGAGCGTTCATAGCTAGCCACAAAGCTAGACTTACCATCAACTAACAACGTTGCTGATGCTCCATCCCCAAGTACCCAGGACTTCTTCGACTTTTGAAATTCTGGGAGACGAGAGACGAAGTTTGTTACCGTAACAATAGCAATTGTCTTGTACATCCCTGACTCAATGAATGCACGAGCAGTGTTTAGCATTGAGAGGTAAGAACTGCAACTTGTGTCAAGATTCAAAATCGTCGCCTGACTTGCCCCTACCCCATTTTGGATGGCTGGTCCAATACCGGGCCAGAAATGATCGCTAAACATGCACGAACACAGAATGAGGTCAAGGGCTTCCGGCTTTGTACCAGTCCGTTCAAGCAGGAGCTTCAAAGCTTTGCTACCAAGATCTGAGGACTTGTATTCTGGTGAGGCGAAGCGTCTCTCTTTAACTCCCTTGAAAAAAGCGTTTTTCTCGAGTTCGTTATCATCTTCGCTATTCAGTTCCAGCTTGGTATTATCGACCACACGTTCCGGCATAAAACTGACAACGTCTACAATCTGTGCACTTGGCATAGTTCTACCTCTTAACATCTTTGTGAGTATTTAAGACCAAGTCGCGTTCTAATATACGCTCCTCAATGAGGAGAAGACACTAATGAAGGTAAACTTTTAGAAATAAATTGCGACTTGGTAAGCTCTTTCGACTGCTTTTTGCCAATAGGAATTGTCGGTACAGATTCGGGAATAAAAGGTGTAAATGGTGGCATCTCTTCCCGTAAGAGGCGAAGTTCGAGAACCCCCGGAATGTCTGTGTGGTTTCTATAGTCCTTAAGTTGATCCTGCAACTCGTCAACGGTGCCAGCACTTCCCACCCAAAGCCGATCGGGAGTACCAAGTCCGCGAGCAATCACAGCAATGTTAACGGGTGCATAGCGCACGCATTCCAATCGCGACTCAAAGAAGAGCTGTTGGCGTGTTACACACATGCCATGCATATTGTTGTTAAACACGATAAACAGGATCGGAAGTCCTAAGTCCACGGCTGTATGAATTTCTAATCCAGTCATTAGGAAGGCACCGTCACCAGCAAAAATTACTGTCCTTGTGCCCCGTGGTGAGCCGAGTTGGGCACCAATTGCTCCTGGGATCGCATAACCCATACCTCCCATACCCAGAGCAATTGTCGAACTCGCTCCAGCAGGTACTCTCGTCATGTGGAGAGCAGCGGCGGCGCAGTTACCTGCGTCGTAAAGGACGTGTCCACTTTCTGGGAGCAAATCTTGCACAATAGTGATTGCCTCACTTTGCAACAGGGGCTGCTCCTCAGCTCTGGATATACGATCATCTGATGGAATAGGTGGAGCTAGAAGCGGCTTGAAAATCTCAGCCATGTAGCCTTGAAGTGGCTTAACCTGGAACGGGTTTTCCTGGAATAGTGCCAAAAGCCCTTGGAAAGCCATTCCTGCATCAGCTTCAACCACCAGAGCAGGAGAGATGATACGGGTGATTGCAGTGACATCTACATTCACCACAGCAATCTTTTTGTCCGTAAGTACAAAGGCGAGTGGCTGTCGGGTCATGAGATTGAGACCTGCTCCTACAACAACGAACAGATCTGCTTGCTCTTTCAAGTAGGCGTGAACAGAAGGATGACCTGCAACACCTAGTGTTCCTAAATAGAGGGGGTCATCGTTGGGAAACTCACCACGTCCTGAGAGGGTTGTAACCACTGGTAGACCCACAGCACGCACAAAGTTAACTACAGCCTCCGGAGCGCTGCATCGTCGCACTCCATGTCCCAAAATGAGGACAGGGTTCTTGGCTCGACGAATCGCTTCGAAAAGAGGACGAATCATCTCCACTGGAACCCCTTTCGGACGGATCAGATTTCTTAGCTCCCTAGCCCAGTTTTCTGGACAAGGTTCAACCTCTTGCTCGTAGATGTCCCGGGGAAATAGAAGCACAGCTGGTCCTGGACGATTGGAAAGAGCAGCTTTAATAGCTTCGGTCAAGTGATGCCAAAAGTCATCCGGGTTGGAAATCTTCGCTACATACTTAGTCACCGCACCCCAGAGCTTTATGGCATCTACAGTACGACCGATGCCCGATGAGTCTTGGAAGGCTCCCCTTCCTTCAAGTGCTGATGGTGGCTGTCCGACTAAAGCTAGAACTGGCACTGACTCGGAATAGGATTCAGCAATACCAGCAATCAGGTTCATCATTCCCCCACCAGAGGTCGAGCAACATACCCCCAAGGTTTGGTGAACTCGTGCCCGACAGTCTGCCATGAAAGCCGCCCCATCCTCACTCTTAGCCATTATTGACTGTAACTTTCCATTCCCTAAGCGATGAATAGCATCATGGAGGTGTTCAATATTTGCACCGCTGACACCAAACACATAGGGCACATTTAAAGAAATTAGGGCTTGAACTAGTGCATCAACTAACTTCATATATTTATATTACCTGAATTTTGTTGACGACGCCAACTATGTCTATGAAGATTTAACACTTTTTTGATATCAAGCTATCAGTCTATTATCCCTGATAGTTTTTTGGTCGTTTTTAGCTCTTAAAATTCTTTGAAAAGCCATAATATTTGCTATTTCTGATGTGGTCTTATGTTCACGTTTAGCTCTGTCAAAAATATCTGTCAAAGTTTTGTAGATTTTTTTGACTTTATTAATAACTTGATCTTTTTGATAACCATTTTTTTCATGATATACATCAATTAGTCCTCCTGCATTAATAACATAGTCGGGGCAATAAAGGATTCCTTTTGAATCAATATTTTTACCATCTATATGTTGATTTTTAAGCTGATTATTTGCTGAGCCAGCAACGATTGAAGCTTTAAGACGGGGAATTGTTGAACTGTTCAAGATACCACCCAAAGCACAGGGAGAAAAAATATCTACCTCAAGCTCAAAAATTTCCATCGGATCAACAATAGTTGCTCCATACTTAAATTTCATATCCTCAGCTCTCTCTTTTCGGTTATCACTAACAAAAAGTTGAACTCCTTGTTGATGCAAGTATTCACATAAAATTTTTCCTACATTGCCCACGCCCTGCACCGCAACTTTTAGACCTTCCATTTTCCTCCCAGGCCATAAAAAATCCACTGAGGCTTTCATTCCTTCGAGAACTCCTATTGCTGTTGCCTGAGTAGGATTAGCTTGTGAAACTCCGACTACATACTGAGTTTCAGTGCGTATTTGATTAACATCTTCAACAGAAATGTTAACATCTTGACCCGTAATAAAGCGTCCTTTCAGACTGTTTACACAGCGACCATAGGCTTTGAGTAACTCAGGTGTTTTATCTTTTGGATCAGCAATAATTACTGCTTTTCCACCACCTGCATTAAGATCGGCACAAGCAGCTTTGTAAGTCATACCGTAGCTTAAACGCAAAACATCTTTTAGAGCATCTTCCTCGCTTTTATAAGGAAATAGACGTGTTGCTCCCATAGCAGGACCAAGGGTTGTGTCATGTATGGCAATTATTGCCTTAAGGTTACATTCTGAATCATTAAAGAACATAACTTGTTGATGATTTTTAATGCTTTGAAATAATTCCATCTTTGATTTCTCCAATTAACTACTGTTACTCTTGATATCTTAAGAGTATGACGGGGTGACAATAAGATTGAAAGCCTTACTGGCTGGGTATGGAGTGTGGGCGAAGGAATGTAGGGGAATAAAGATGAGCGTAAGCATTCAGCTCTCAGCTCTCAGCTCTCAGCTCTCAGCTCTCAGCTCTCAGCTCTCAGCTCTCAGCTCTCAGCTTTGAGCTTTTAAATAAAACAAGTAAGCATTCGTTTAATCTTTGTTACGTCAGCTGAATGCTGACGGCTGACGGCTGACGGCTGACGGCTGACGGCTGAATGCTTACAGATTAGCTATGCCACTTTGGTAGCGATGCAGCAAGGAAACAGGCGAGGGGAGCAAGCAAGGAAACAGGCGAGGGGAGCATGTCACTTATATTGAGTAAAATTCCTTCTACTACCTTAGATATTCTATATCTTATATCATCTGCTTGTCTTAACTTTTTTCTTTCTTTCGATTTTCTTTACAAATCAGCTCTAAGGTGCTGATTTGTAAACTCGCTGTAATCCTTGTAGGATAAGGGTTGCGGCAAAATAGTTCAATTTTACTATTTAATAAGCAAAAGACAATCATAGCAAGGCTTTCAGGCTTCTTAATATTTACTTTACAAATCAGCTCTTAGAAACAGGGGAATCATTTGGGGAATTAACCTTGTTTTCCTCAGCAGACTTAGCAAGCTATAGCGCTAGAGCTTACCTGAAGCTAAAGCTATGCTTTGTACCGGGGGAAGTCTTGTTTCCCCTGATCAATAAGTATCCCGAAATCCGAGAGCATTTTTGGAGTCAGGCGCAAGCTCGTAATGCCCTACTAGTTAGCTCCCCTACTCCCCCTATCACTCCATCTGACCATCCCCCCATATCCCCATCCTTACAAGGGTACGTTTTTAAGATTCATCCAGAACTAAAGACAGGAACTTGTGCTGGGGAGGCTGAAAAATCAGGGACAAAACTCCCGATGGGCAAAGGTTCCCCCTTAAATGCCGCCGCTAAAATTACTATTAGTCCTCGCCGGAAACAACTGAGTTTTCGAGGTGCACTGGTCTTCAATGATTGAGGAGATGAACTTTCTTCAGACTCCGATACGAGATTGACCAGTTCTATTGTCTATAGGCTGGGCCAATGACTGTAAACTGCTAGCTAATAGCTTGTCGTCAGCTTGGCCACCGACACTGACTAACCATAACGTCGCTACTGCTATTGCTAACCATACTCGTTCTACTCGCTTGGGATCACTGATCCTGGTCAGATGCCACTGTAGTCCGCCGCGCTTGATATCTTTGAACATACACTCAATCCAACTGCGCATGCCGTACCACAAGATTTCAGCTTGGTCTGGCTCTAAGTCTGTCACAATTAACCATGGGTCGCTGTAGCCTTCATCCCACCGAGCCAAAAGGGTGCATTCGAGTGAGTTGTTTTTGAAACAAGTAATGATCCCTGCCCAAGATTGACCCAGTTCAGTGATCAATCCTTTGAGTGGCACAAACCCACAGGAGAGCTTGGTCTGATAGTAACCTTGAGCATTTATGCGCATGAACGGATGCCATTGCAGGGCAACAATTGCCTCATAGAACCACTTCCCATACAAGCGATTGTCAGTGGTGACAACCACACACCCTACTGAGGGAATCCCAGGCTGAAGATGCTCAAATAACTTCAACCAGTAGGGTTGCCAGCTTCCTTTGGCTGTGGCCACGATTACTTTCCACGCCACTGGGATGCCACAACCTCGGTACACCACACAAACCACTAACAAGGTAAAGCGATCTCCCAATGTTGAGGCATCTGCAGCTAACACGATGTTTTTGTGATCCGTTGGCCACCAACTTAAGATCCATTGCAACAATGGTGCAAAACTGGCGGTTACATCCAGTTCATTACGTTTTCTACCACCATTGTCACTACTCTCCTTATACCATTCTCGTAATTGCTGTCTGACCGTGTTCTCTGGCTTATCGAGCAGTTGTGCCAGAAAAGCTGATACGGTTGATAACCCACAACAATGGGTGATAGCGATCCCATTGCGACCCATGCTCAAGACTACAGCTTGGGGTTTGGTTAAATGAGGCATTTTGCTGGTTACTATTCAACGCCCGTCCTTGTAAGCTATTGGCCAATGAGTCATAGCTGAGATTGCAGACTATATAATGGGGAACCATTACCCCTTGGGCGCAATGTTTACCATCCTACCTGGATTATTGCAGCTGTTGCCCAAGCCAGGTAAGGATTTCATTTGAATCACCTTTCCCAACTTATGACAGCTTGACTCCTAGGCATGATTAATTCTAAATTTTAAGGCAGTAGCTCCAGAAATCTTAAAAACGTACCCTTGTAAGATCTCCCCATCCCCCCATCTGACCATCTCCCAGTCTCGGTCTGGGGAAGCCAAGTCCCAGAAATCGCAGAAAAAAGTTAGCAAAGCTTACTTTCCTAACCCGACCCAGCAAGTAGGGCATTTATGGCAACGGGTAATCCGACGCTATCCGTTTTTTGCCCAGCAGAGTGGCTCTGACTGTGGTGCCGCGTGTTTGGTAATGGTATCTCGCTATTGGGGCAAACGCTTTAGTGTGAATCGCTTGCGGGATATAGCTAATGTTGACCGCAATGGCGCATCATTGCGAGGACTATCAGCAGCAGCGGAAAGTATTGGCTTTTCTACTCGTCCCGTCAAAGCCAGTCTTGACCAGCTAGCTAAGCAAAAATTGCCAGCTATAGTCCATTGGGAAGGTAAACACTATATTGTCGTTTATGAAATTACTCGGAAACGAGTGATTGTGTGTGACCCCGCCATTGGTCAACGTAGTCTCACCCATCGAGAGTTTAACGCCGATTGGACCGGTTATGCACTGCTACTACAACCAACAGCATTACTCAAGGATGCTAAAGAAACGACTACTCCCTTCTGGCAATTCTTTGAATTAATCAAACCCCATGGGTTAGTAGTGTTAGAGGTATTTCTTGCTTCCTTATTTATCCAGATATTTGGATTAATCACACCTCTATTTACCCAGCTAATTTTAGACCGAGTCGTAGTGCAGCGCTCTGGGCTAACCTTAATGGCGGTGGGGTTAGGGCTGCTGATATTTAGCCTGTTTCGAGTGGCAATGATGGGGTTGCGGCAATATCTACTAGACCATACGGCTAATAAAGTAGATGCAGCACTGATTGTAGGATTTATTCGCCATACACTGCGGTTGCCTCTCTCGTTTTTCGAGTCCCGCTATGTTGGTTATATTATATCACGGGTTCAAGAAAACCGCAAGATTGAGCGGTTCCTTACCGGTGAGGCGTTATCAATTCTGCTGGATTTACTAACAGTATTTATCTATGTAGGATTGATGGTTTGGTACAGCTGTAAAATGGCATTATTGGCCTTAGTGATTGTGCCGCAATTCTTATGGCTAGCATTGATTGCGACACCGTTTTTACGAATGATTTCCCGGGAAATATTTCAATCGACGGCTAAAGAAAATAGTTATCTAATTGAAGCGCTTTCCGGTGTAAGTACCGTTAAATCCACAGCAGTAGAACAAACAGTACGTTGGCATTGGTAGGAGTTATTAAATAAGGAAATTAAGACAAGTTTTGATGGGCAAGTTATCAGCAATCGTCTGCAATTTTTTAGTAATGCTATTGAAGCCGTAGTAACCACAAGCCTGCTGTGGTATGGAGCGTGGTTAGTGATTCAAAATCAGTTAACCATTGGACAATTAGTGGCATTCAATATGCTGCTGGGAAATATTATTACTCCCTTCCAGCGGTTAACGGTGTTATGGAATCAATTCCAGGAAGTAGTAATTGCTATGGAACGGATTAATGATGTGTTGGATGCTGAACCAGAGGAGGATTTGCTGAATCAAGCCCGTCAATCGTTACCATCAATTCAGGGTAACATTACCTTTAATAACGTCACCTTTCGCTATCACTCAGAGAGTGATTTAAATGTACTGGAAAATCTATAATTTCAAGTGAAACCAGGACAAATGGTAGCCCTAGTCGGACGCAGTGGTTCAGGTAAAACAACGATTTATAAATTGGTGTTGGGATTGTATCCACCCACAGATGGGAAAGTATTGATTGATGGCCTTGATATTACCAGTCTGTCCTTACAGTCTTTGCGATCGCAAGTGGGAGTAGTAGACCAAGATACCTTTTTGTTTGGTGGAACGATTAAGGAAAATATTAGCTTAGGTCATCCTGCCGCTAGTTTAGACGAGATTATAGAAGCAGCACGATTGGCAGGTGCTGATGAGTTTATTAAACAGTTGCCCATGGGCTATGAAACCCAGATTGGAGAAGGGGGAGGGACATTGTCTGGTGAACAACGGCAACGGATTGCGATCGCATTCGATATCTTCCGCTACACTAGCTAATAGATCACAAACAAACCCAATGTCTCAAAGACTTGATTAGATCATTGACCAGTGTTTCCTCCTGCACCTCTGACTCGTCTATCCCAAGGACAGCTGAACGTATTAGAAACCTGTCCCCGTAAGTTCCAACACATTTACTTTGACCAGCTGGGAACACCCGTGTCTCCTGAACAACAAGAGCGTCTTACTTGGGGAAGCCGCTTTCACCTATTAATGCAACAGCGGGAACTTGGGTTACCAGTGACATCTTTAGTAGAAGAGGATAGCCAACTCGACTACTGGCTGACTGGTTTAGTCAATGCCGCACCAGAACTTTCCCACCCAGAATCTGAAAGTTTCCGAGAAGCGGAACATTGCCGAACCCTGTATTTCCAAGGTTATCTACTTACAGTTATCTATGACTTATTGATTGCAGGGGAAGACTCAGCCCAAATTCTTGATTGGAAGACCTATCCTCAACCGAAAAATCGGGATTGGTTAGCCCAAGACTGGCAAACACGCCTGTATCTCTACATCCTAGCGGAAACTAGCGATTATTGGCCAGAACAAATTTCCATGAGTTACTGGTTTGTCAAATCCCAACCCTCTGCCCAGAGTCTTAAATTTACTTACAATAGCGCACAACACCAGAAAACTAGGGAGGATTTGACTCAGTTGTTGACCCGCTTGGCTGGGTGGCTACAAGGGTACCAAGATCAAGGTTTAGCTTTTCCTCAAGTAGCAGCATCCCTTGGTCGATGTCGTGATTGTACCTTTGCCGTGCGTTGTCAGCGTTATGGGAATAGGTTGACGAACGATAGTACAGAATTACTACCAAATTTAGCTGATATCCAAGAAGTTTCCCTGTGAGCTACCACCCCTGACTAGGTTGGCCCGTAGCACCAGTAAAAGTTCAAAATAGTTAAGCAGAGATCCCTGGGGAACCTCTGCTGTAGCTAGTGCGCTAACCAGCCCATAGGCGACAAAGTCTGGTCGAACTAGATTTAAGCAGACTCAGTGCCGCTGGCTTCTTTGCGTTTCCTAAGGTTATAATAACACAAAATATCTAAATAACACAAAAAACTTAAAATACCTATTGAATTGTTTACCCCTTAGTAGGATAATTGGGAGGTCAAAGTTGTCAAAAGATGTGTCAGAAGAAAAACAAGTTAGCTATAAACTATTTTTGCCTGAATCCTTACGGGCAAAATTCAAATCTATGTGCGCTCTCAAGGGAGTCACCATGAATCATATCTTATTGGAGTTGATTGAAGAATGGATAGAGGAAAATAAACCTGCTTCATCCCCTAAGCAGAAGAAGAGTTAATCCGCTGATCTAGGTTGAACAGTGCTGAATGCGAAATGGTAAGTACTAAGTGCTGAGTTATTTATAACCAGCTCATAGTCTATTATGATAGCGCTGCTCTTCCTGACGGTAACACCGTAAGCCTATGCGCTACTTGAGGGGCTACTTGAGGTGCTATCAGCCTATGGGCGTAGCGCATAGGCTTACAGGAATAATTAATGCGATTGGCCGTAGGCCACGCTACGCGAACGCTAATGAAAGACAATTCTAAATTATTTGAGGAACTGAAAGATCAAGCCATTGATTCAGACCATGAGCAAGGGTTGATAGCCCTTAGTGAGGAATTGCTCAAAGAGTTTGATAGCGGTTCATCACAAGCGGTGACTGGTATGGCTCGTTATCGGTTGGAAAAACATCGAAGTGCTTACAAAAAAGCCTACACAAAACTGATGGCTACCATTGGTCTATGAGGAAGAGTGTCTATGGAAAACTATCGACTGGTATCAGTCAAGATCAAGGGGTTTCGAGGCTTTCCTGAACAAGCGGGAGAACGGGAATTTCGCTTTGATCAAGCCTGCACATTAATTGTAGGAGCTCAGGGGGGAGGCAAAAGTAGTACCCTGAATGCCATTGAGTGGTGCCTATTTGGCAAAGATGTCGCTAATAAAAGTGCTACTAAAATTGAAGAGCGCAAGAATTGGTTAGTGAAAAACCAATCTTCAAGGGAGACTACTGTCGAAGTTATCTTTGAAGGGAATGGGGAAATACTGAAGGTATATAGGAGTGACCGCAAACGTCGTGGTAATCCCAAGTTTTACTATCAGATTAATAATGGTTTGTGTCATGAAGATGAAGCTGAATTGCGGGTGCTACTGGGTGTAGAATTGTCTGACTACATGAGTTGTGTATACCTACATCAAGAAACTATCAGTGCGCTACTGATTCAGGAACCAAAAGAGCGCAAAAATGCTCTGGATCGCCTCATGGGTTTGACGGATTGGCGCAATCTATTGGATGGAATTAAGCGAGCTAAAGCCCAGGAAGAATTTAAGAAAGTTGATCAAGAGTTTGGTCAGATTATCAGCAAAATTGAGACAGCAAAAGCGATTAAAGAAAATGACTTAGGTCTAGCGGAAGAAGAAGCAATTTTTCATGATATTCCCCTGAGCCAACTATCCCTCAATGGAGCAAAAGCTATTTGCCAAGGGGTTGAAAATGCAGTTGAGAATTTTGCCAAAGACTATGGATTGCTGGTGCCCTCTTTACCAAAATACCAAACTACTGATGATTTGGAACGATTTGTAGATGGTGGTAAGGAGGCGATTAAGCAATTACGGAATGCTCAGCCCGACTGGGAACGGCAGAAAGAATTGCTGAATCAGCAAAGTGAATTAAATCGTTTGAAAGCTAATGTTGAGACCAAGGTGATGGAACTCAACCAAAAAGAAAACGAGATTCACCAACTGGAAGCTCAATACGGCATGCTACCAGAAATTTTGGCAAAAAAAAATAAAATTGAACAAGAAGAGTTACCGGCAAAGCAAGAGAGTATAAATAGTATCAACAATCGTGCCGGTATCATTATCGAAACCCTGAAATTTCTGAAGTCAGTACAGGAAGATAAAGCCCAGAATTGTCCCGTTTGCTCTACACCAATTAATCCTGTTCAGTTGCGTCAGGAATTAGAATCCTGGCAACAAGACATGAAGTTACAGCTAAAACCGATTCAGAAGGAGATTCGGGAATTAGAAACAGCAGTAGAAGAGTTACAGAGACTGATTAAAACCTGGGAGCGGTTGCAACGGGAACGGTTAGATAAGGATAAGAGATTACAACAAGCAAAAAATGCGATCGCAGTAGCTTTAGAAACAGAAATTAATGACTCTGCTCACGCTCTGGCTCTGCTCAATCAAGCCATTACTGACGTAGATCAGGAATTAGCCAGGATTCGCACCGCTGTTGAGCAAAGTAATCAACGTATCGATAGCATTGATCAAGACTTAGAAAACATTAAACGGATTATTACTGTCCTTCGTTATCGCCAAGAGGTGGATAATTTGTTTTCGATTCAAGATTCCCCTGACTATAAAGAAGTTGAAGCAGCAAAAGCTGACTTGGAAGCTTTTTGTGACCGATTGTTAACTATTGGTGAAGCTGTACAGGACGTGCTAGGAAACTCAGCTAAAGAAAAAATCGATGCTACCAGAGCAGCAATTTCTAGTATCTATCGTCAGCTGGCCCATCGCAGTGACTTTCCAGATATTGAGATTGACCCAGACAAATATGAAGTGATGGCGGTGGGATATGGAGAGTCAGAAGTTGCCTTACGACTGTTGAACAAGGGTGATATTAATTGTGCTGCTTTGAGTATATTTCTAGCCCTAGCCACCTCAGAGCAATTGACTCATAATATCGGTTTCATGGTGCTAGATGACCCGTCGCAAAATCTAGACCCAGTCCATAAAGAACGGTTGGCTGAGGTGTTGGATCAGGTATTGGATAAAAAACAATTGATTATTGCCACTTCAGAAGATGATTTCGTCGAGCAGCTGAGTTTCAAGCTAACTAAGCCCAACCAACTCTACCGATTGGGACAGTGGACACCAACTCGTGGACCAACTATCGAGGCTAATGGGTAATAGAATGTAGAATTAAGAATTTAGAATTTAGAATATGGATGCATCAACATTCAATCATTTAACGAAGATTCAACAACACTTGAATAGTCGCTCTAGAAAAGATAATGGGTTTGGCAAAACTTGCCAGATTTTCCTAGCGATTACCTTCTGTCGCTTGGGTTTTCAGGTAGAAAACTATTCCTCTCAAGGTGTAGATATCGATAGTTGGAATCACCCCTACTTTCCTAATCTTTCCATTGAAGTGAAGACCACCATTAAACATACGGTGACACTAGGACAGAAGGATGTGGATGGCCTGAAGAAAAAAGCGAGAGAAGGATATGAACCTATTTTTGCAGTTTTGAGATTAGAGTTATTGTCAAATTGGATTATCGCCAAAGCCAAGGGAATTAAGGCAGGTAATCATCCTGTAGGGAGACTACAAACCTCAGTCAGGGCAATGCCGAAACTGCAAGATCAGGTGAATCAGATATTCTCTAGGGTTGTCAATGACTATGGCGCTATAGTATTAGATATTCCAGCTCAGGACGTTCTCACGGATTTGGATAAGTATTTGGATAGGGAGAAACTAAAAGTAGTACCAAAAGGAAGTGGTATGGCACTGCGGGCAGGGAATAGGTTTTAGGGTTAGGGCATATTGTTGGCTCTAAGCATTCAGCTGATAGCTGATCCCAAATGGCTGAATGCTTAGGGGTATAGCACACAATACCCTTCAACCGTTCTACCCTTCAATTGGACTCACTGAGCAACAACTGAGCAGGCAATCGCTGAAAGGAAAGCCGTTCATTGTTCACATCCACAAAGATAGTGTCCCCATCATTAAATTCACTCCTGAGAATTCCCTTAGCAATAGGAGTTTCCAACTCCCGCTGAATAGCTCGCTTCAGGGGTCGTGCTCCGAACACTGGGTCATACCCTAATTCTGCCAAAAAGTCAATAGCTGCATCAGAAAGTTTTAGGGACATCTTGCGCTCTGCTAACCGTTGCTCTAAGCGCAGGGTTTGCAGCTGGACAATATTGCGCAACTGATGTTTTTGCAAGGTATGGAAAATAATCACCTCATCAATCCGATTGAGGAATTCAGGACGGAAACTAGAGCGCATGGCTTCCATGACCCGACTCCGCATTTCCTCATACTTGGAGTCATCCCCAGCTACATCCAGAATATACTGGGAGCCAATATTGCTGGTCATGATAATAACGCTATTCTTGAAATCTACGGTATGCCCTTGAGCATCAGTAACTCGACCATCATCAAGGATTTGCAGCATGACATTAAAGACATCCGGGTGTGCTTTTTCGATTTCGTCAAATAGAATTACGGCATACGGGCGTCTACGAATGGCTTCGGTTAACTGACCTCCTTCTTCGTAACCCACATAGCCTGGAGGAGCACCAATCAGTCGGGAAACGGTATGCTTTTCCATATACTCGGACATATCGATTCGCACCATAGCCTCTTCGGTGTCAAACAGATAGGCTGCTAAGGCTTTTGCCAATTCTGTCTTACCCACACCGGTAGGACCGAGGAAAATAAAGCTAGCGGTGGGACGATTGGGGTCAGCTAATCCAGCACGCGATCGCTGAATAGCATCGGCAACAGCAGTAACGGCTTCCTCTTGGCCAATCACCCGCTTGTGTAGTTCTTCTTCCAGGTGCAGTAGCTTCTCTTTCTGAGACTCTACCAGCTTACTAATCGGAATTCCAGTCCACTTAGAGATAATTTCCGCAATGTCAGCTTCTGTAACTTCTTCCCGCAGCAGGGATTGACTACTGGTTTGGTTCTCGGCTAGCTGTTGCTCAACAGTTTCCAGGGATTTTTGCAACTCGGCTAACTTGCCGTATTTTAGCTTAGCGGCTCGGTTGAGGTCATAATCCCGTTCTGCCTGTTGAATTTCTACATTAACTCGATCAATCTCTTCCTTAATCCCCTGAATCCGGTCAATCACATCTTTTTCTGATTGCCACTGGGCATTCAACGTACGCTGTTCTTCTTTTAGATCAGCCAGTTCTTTTTCCAGTCTTTCCAGTCTTTCGATGGAGGCGAGATCAGTTTCTTTTTGTAAAGACAACCGTTCCATTTCCAGCTGGATAATTTTGCGGTCAATTTCATCGAGTTCTTCTGGCTTGGAAGTAATTTCCATTTTTAGCCGTGCTGCCGCTTCATCCATTAAGTCAATGGCTTTGTCTGGTAAAAAGCGATCGCTAATATACCGAGTAGACAAAGTAGCTGCTGCCACTAAAGCACTATCGGCAATTTTAACCCCGTGGTGAACTTCATACCTTTCTTTGAGACCTCGTAGAATCGAGATAGTATCAGCTACACTAGGCTGGTCAACATAGACCTGCTGGAAGCGTCTTTCTAGTGCTGCATCTTTTTCAATGTACTTGCGGTACTCATCGAGAGTAGTAGCACCAATACAGCGCAATTCACCCCGAGATAACATTGGCTTGAGCAAATTTCCCGCATCCATTGCTCCTTGAGAAGCACCAGCACCGACGACGGTATGGATTTCATCAATGAACAGGATAATTTTGCCTTGGGAATCCGTAACTTCTTTTAGTACCGCTTTCAGGCGTTCTTCAAATTCTCCCCGAAACTTAGCCCCAGCAATCAATGCGCCCATATCCAGAGCAATTAATTGTCGGTCTTTGAGGGATTGAGGCACATCACCCGCTATAATCCGTTGTGCCAAGCCTTCAGCAATAGCAGTTTTCCCAACACCAGGTTCCCCCATCAGCACTGGGTTATTTTTAGTACGGCGCGAGAGAATTTGAATTGTGCGCCGAATTTCATCATCTCTGCCAATAACTGGGTCAAGCTTTCCCTCCCGCGCCGCCTCTGTCAGATCACGTCCATATTTTTCCAGTGCAAGATATTTGCCCTCTGGATTTTGGTCGGTCACTTTCTGATTCCCTCGAATGTCAGCAATGGTAAGTTTAAGCCTATTTTCATCTAGTTTAAACTCCTGGAATAATGACTTACCAAAGCGGTCATCTTTCAGATAAGCCAGGATCAGATGCTCAATGGAGATATAATCGTCTTGGTATTCTTTACGATAGGACTCTGCTCGGTCTAGCAAGCTATTCATGCTGCGTCCTAGGTAAACGGAGTCGCTATTACCAGAAACCTTAGGTTGTTTTTTGATAAAGGATTCCGTTGCTTCCCTTACCCCTGGCACAGAGACTTCCGCTTTGTTCAGAATACTGGTAGCGAGTCGATCTTGATCCAGCATCGCCTTCATCAAGTGTTCGGTTTCGATTTGTTGTTGCCGTGCGGCTTTAGCAACATCTTGGGTTTGTGCGATCGCTTCCCAGGCTTTTTCGGTAAACTGGTTAGGGTTACTTGGTTGCATCTCTAATCACTCATTCCTCTAACTGTTCACAATTCTAAAAAAACCAGTGCGATCGCATAGATCGGTCTTCACGTCTTCTTTTTGGGATATTGCCGTCCTCAAAGCCAGGTAATACCAATTATTAAAAGTAGGACGTAAGCTATCAGCTATCAGCCATTAGCTGATAGCTGATAGCTTAACTTCCGGTTCATAGCTTAACTTCCGGTTAATTGTCTTCCAGTTAATTCTTAAGTGGTTAATCTTAAGTGGTTAATTGCCAATTTTACATTTTCCATTTTCAATCCTTGACTTTTTCAGCAAGCTTGGGATTGTCTGAATTCTGTTCAATCCAACAAAGCCTCAGCATGATGGCGGATATGGTCTTCTATAAAGGTGGCAATAAAATAGTAACTGTGGTTATAGCCGACCTGGAGACGGAAAGTCAGGGGCTGATCTGCCTTTTCACAAGCCTTCTCAAACACCTCAGGGAGCAACTGTTGCTTCTCGTAAAAGGGGTCAGCAGTGCCTTGGTCAATCAGAATTGTATGGTTATAGTTGGCTACCAACACCAGTTCGCTGGCATCGTAAGCTCGCCATTGCTCTTGGTCTGTCCCGAGGTAATTGGTGAATGCCTTCTGACCCCAGGCGCTGCGCATGGGAGCAGCAATGGGAGCAAAAGCAGAGACAGATAGGTACTGCTTTGGGTTTCTTAATGCACAAATTAATGCACCATGACCGCCCATAGAATGACCAAATATACCTTGTTTCTCAACTTGCGCGGGGAAATGTTGGGCAATTACCTCCGGTAACTCGTGGACAACGTAGCTATACATTTGGTAGTGAGCTGACCAAGGTTCAAGGGTGGCATCTACATAAAAACCGGCACCAGAACCCAAATCCCACTCATCGTCCTCACCTGGAATTCCTGTATTTCGAGGGCTGGTATCTGGAGCAACCAACATCAATCCATGCTTGGCAGCAAATCGCTGAGCAGCTGATTTTACCATAAAGTTCTCTTCTGTACAAGTCAGACCTGACAGGTAATATAGAACTGGAACGGATTGGACTTTCGCCTGAGGGGGTTGGTATACGGAAAACCCCATCTGTGTCTTACAATTCTGAGAGTGATGAGTGTAAAAACCTACTGTACCGCCAAAGCAACGGTTTTCTGAGACGAGGCGAAGGTCTGTGGACATGGGGCTGGTTCAAATGGACGTACCATGAAGGCGAATGTAGCTGTCCAGCATTTTAGCGTTTCTTCAGGTATGTTTGCCGAAGCTGCTCTTAACTTTATTAAACTATCGTCTAAATTAACAATTTTCAACTAACTTGCCTGATGGAATTAATTCTTTACAGTAAACCCGGTTGCCATCTTTGTGAGGGATTACTTGAAAAGCTAGAGATGATTGAAGGCTTAAACTTTAAGCTAGAGGTTCGAGACATTACGAGTCGAGAGGATTGGTTCCAATCCTATCAGTATGAGGTGCCAGTACTATGTATCAACCACTGTAGTCAGGAAAAGCTCCTGCCTCGCCCCTCTCCTCGTGCTAGCGTTGAACAATTGCAGCGAATGTTACGGAAATATTTCACTTTTTGTGAGTCAAAATAGGCGATACATCAGGTTGACGGTTTGACGGTTGACGGTTTGATGGTTGACAGTTGACTGGTGGCTGTGATGATTCGGTAGATCTTATAGTGTCGTTTGGTGCGATAAATATGAAGCTAAGGGAATTATTAGCCAAAATTGCCAATAGTGTGAAAATGCCTAGCTCCGAGGGTCTTGATTTGGTCGTTACAGGCATCTGTACCAATTCCCACGCCTGCCAACCGGGGGATTTATTCATCGGGATGCCAGGCACTAGGGTAGATGGTGGAGAGTTCTGGGAAAGTGCGATCGCATCTGGGGCAGTGGCAGCGATAATTTCTCCCCAAGCGGCTGCCAAACACCCCCCCAAGGAACTTTCACCAGAAACAGGAGTTTGTGTAATTGCCGCCGATGACATGACCACCGTGTCTGCTCAAACTGCAGCAGCCTTCTACGACTACCCAGCACAGCAGCTAAGACTGATTGGAGTCACTGGTACCAATGGCAAAACTACCACTACCCATCTGATTGAATTTCTGCTCGCTCGTAGCTCTAGTCCTATCCCCACAGCACTTTTGGGTACCCTCTATGCCCGTTGGCCAGGTTTTGAGCAAACAGCAAGCTACACTACACCATTTGCTGTTGAATTGCAACAACAGCTCCAGTTAGCGGTCAAAGCAGGTGCGCAAATGGCAGTGATGGAAGTTAGTTCACACGCCTTAGCCCAAGGTCGAATCCAGGGCTGTCCGTTTGAGGTGGCGGTGTTTACCAATCTCACCCAAGACCATTTGGACTACCACCAGAACATGGATGATTACTTCAGCGCTAAAGCTAAGCTGTTTAGTTCCGACTATCTCAAAGGCAGGGCAATTATTAATGCTGATGACTCCTATGGAGAGCGGTTAATCCAACAGTTACCAACTGAGCAAGTCTGGAGCTATAGTATCCAAAACCCATCGGCTGACTTTTTTTCGAGGGACTTAAGCTACGATCCAACAGGGGTTAGAGGAATTATGCATACTCCCGTAGGAGAGGTTAGCTTCAATTCGCCCCTAGTGGGTCAATACAATCTGTCTAACTTGCTCGCAGCAGTAGGAACAGTTTTAGAGCTGGGTTTGGATTTAGAATCAGTAGCAGCAGCCTTGGCTCAATTTCCAGGAGTGCCAGGGCGGATGGAACGGGTGCAAATTCAAGCGGAACAGGATATTAGTGTAATTGTCGATTATGCCCACACCCCAGATAGTTTAGAAAACTTACTCAGGGCATCACGACCCTTTATTGAAGGCAAGATGATTTGTGTATTTGGCTGTGGTGGTGATCGCGATCGCACCAAGCGTCCTAAGATGGGGAAAATAGCGGCTCAGTTAGCTGATGTTGCTGTAGTAACCTCGGATAACCCTCGCACCGAAGACCCAGAAAGCATCTTAGATGATGTTTTAGAGGGGATTCCTAAATCAGTGGAACCAATGGTAATTTGCGATCGCGCTACCGCCATTCGGACTGCCATCTTGCAAGCCAAACCAGGGGACGGAGTCTTAATTGCTGGTAAGGGTCACGAAGATTATCAAATTCTGGGTACTGAAAAAATCCACTTCGATGACCGAGAGCAAGCCCGAGATGCTTTGATGAGTAGGCTACAGGTTATAGGTTAGCAAATTGACAGCTATTTCAGCGGGCAGGTTGTAGATTATCACATGGAAGGTCAACGTTTAAGCTTTAACCAAACCACCTTTAAGGAAACCACCTCTAACCATAAATGAACCTGCCACCTAATCGAGAATTGTCTCTCTACCAGCTGGTTTTAGAAACTCTTGCCTCTCCCGAGTCTCTAACAATCACTCCTGTCACCCTGAAATCCCTAGTCAGAGCAACCTTTGACCTGCTAATTGAGCAAAACATCTCAGCCACAATTTGGGTCAAGCCACAGGGTGAGGGCTGGCACAGAGAAATACAACGGTATCAACAACAAGTTGATGTACCAAAAAAAATTTATCTGTGCCACTGTTTAGGAGATAACTCGGAAGAGGTAGTTAACCTGAACAGAGATTCTCAACTGTTTTCCCTACCATTGGAGACTGAAACTCAAATAAAACAAGAGTATTTCTTACTTATTCTCTGTAAGAACTATAGTAGTTTAATTGTGGCTTGCCAGCCTGAGCTATCGGAATCAGAAAATTTAGCTGATAGTGAACTCAGTCAAACATTATTAGCTGTTTTTACCCTTGAGCAATCAGTAATTCGGCAGTTCTTAGAGGGGTTAAGCAAAGTTATTGGAACCACTACAGCAAAGCAACGCAGCCATTGGGAAACCCTTTTACCTGCCCCTCAAAGCTATAATCATACACTACTAACCCAGTTGTTGGTTAAACAAGTACAACGTACAGAAGAAATTGTTCAGGATACCCTGGCAACACAGCCAATCGGGGAGACTAACCCATCTCCCCCATCCCTGCCAGGGGTTACTGATCCGGTTGTGGTAGGGAAGAATTCCTTATCAAGGGTCGAGCCTTATATGAGTAATGAGATACTTCAGCGAGTGGCTCAGGAATTACGAACACCGATAACGAACATGAAAACTGCCCTGAAGCTGCTGGATGCCTCACACATGAAGCTCGCCCAACGCCAACGCTATATTGGGCTTCTTTATAAAGAATGCGATCGCTTAAATTCCTTAGTGGCTGGATTACTAGAACTGGTTCAGCTAGAGGGTGACCCCCAAACTGATCAAACTTGGCCGTTGCAGCTAGCAGAGATTGTTCCTGGTATTGTCAGCACCTATCAACCCCTTGCCCAAGAAAAAGGCATCCAGCTCGGCTACACCATTCCTGCCAATCTCCCCTCAGTCTTGTTTTCAGAGGTTGGCTTGAGGCATATCGTGATTAATCTATTGCACAACAGTTTAAAGTTTACTCCCGCTGGCGGTAAGGTTAGAGTACAGGCAACTCGTAAGGGCAAGTATGTTCAGCTAATATTTAGTGATACAGGTATTGGCATTGCTGAAAGTGACATACCTAAGATTTTTGACAGTTTTTATCGGGGTAGGTCAACACCTAGGGAAGACCTTGGTGCAGGGATAGGTTTAACCATTGTGCAACAGTTATTACAACGGGGCGGTGGTAAGATTTCAGTAGTTAGTCGATTTGGGCAAGGCTCCCAATTTAAAGTCTTGCTACCAATTGCCTCTCAAACGTAAAAATCTGAAACCTAAAAAATCGTTGAGGTAATGGTCAACCAATCCCAGGGAGGGGTGTCTTAGCCAGGTCAGCTAACGGTAAAAATACTGTCATCACCTCACCCTGTTGGGGTCGTTGCTTAACAATTAGTTTACCGCCCAACGCCTGGAATAGATTTTTGGTCACATTCAAATTCAAACTGATACTACCGGTTTCTGGCTGGAAAGTCAGCAGCTGACCAAGGGACTTCAATGTCGGGCAATGGTTGTCAGCAATTGTTTCCCGATTAATCTGAGACTGGAATTGTAACTTCAGCTGGTTTCCAGCAGGTGTAACCTGTAACTGGATATGACCCCCTGTTGGAATAGACCGGGTGAAATTTTCCATCAAGCCAGTTAGTACCTGATCTAACAAGGCGGGATGGCTGACCACTGTTGGCAACTGTTGCGGTAAGACTACATCTAGGGTTAAATTACGCCGCTGTGCTTGTTTTTGCCAGCGGGGGATGCTGTTGTGAAAAACCCGAGCCAGAGATATACAGGTCAGGCTAACAGGGGTTTGCTTGGCTGCTGTGGTTTCTAATTCTACTGCCCGGAAAATCAACTCCATGCGGTTGATTTGTTCGCTACACTCATGGTCAATAATTTCTATACGCCGCATGACTTCTGGAGGCAAGTCACGACGTCTAAGCAGTAGTTTAGTCAGGGTGTGAATTGTAGTTAGGGGTGTCCGAATTTCATGGGTCAGAGCTCGGAGCAACTCAAGGTCAGGTGTAGCTTCAGAATTTTCTTTTGGGTGAACAGCAGAGATTCTAGGAAAGCCTCGCGCTTCATTTTTCACCAATCGTTGCCAGTTAGGCTCGCTTCCTTTCTGTTTCTTGGCAAAGGGTGTACTAGAAGACCCATTTTGTGAGTGACTACCAGTTTTGACCGTATCCCTCTGATGCTGAGGTTGTCTTGGCTGAACCATTGTTGACTCGGATATTGTAACCGGTATAGTATGGCTCAGTGCTACTGAAGGCAGTTCTGGTAAATTCTTCAGAAGCCCACGAGCAAAGTTCATTACAATGCGGTAATCGGGGGGCTTTGGCACAAATTTTTCGATTAAAGCTTCCAACTGCCTCAGATGATGAGAACTGCTCAGTAATAGTCTACGGTGCAGTGATGTCCAAACACGTTGGATATCTTCTGGGTCAAAGGAGAATTGAAAGCCTGGAATGCCAAAGTGGTCTTCCCCAGAGACCATGACTAAGCTAAAGTCTTTGGTAAAAACTAAACAAAACTGCTCGTTAGCTAAGGGGTCTCCTGGAAACAGGGGTAACCTGTAGGTCGTATTTTCTACCAATGGAGTAGTCTCAGGTTGAGCCGGAGGTAGCTGGAAGGGCATAAAAGCCCAAGCATTCAAAGCGTTGTTCGTAAAAATCCCAGTCTCGAAACTTGCCAGTAGCTCTGGATCACTTAAGACTGGAGCAGGACCAGCTAGAATTAATCCTTGCTTCGACGAGTGTTCGGGATTATGGCTTGTTGATCGGTTGCCTGAAACCCCTGGCAACAGCAACTGTTCCAAGGTAGCGATCGCACTTTGCCATTCCCGTTGAGCTTTAGCTGCTGCTGCCCTATGCTTAGGGCTAACACCTTCTCTTGTCCTGTGACTACTAGCACCTACTGAACAAGTGTCAATCACAGTGGCTTGCTCTACTGAAACAGCAACCTTGTCATCGCTTTCAATTAATTCCTGTTGGGATAAAATTTGACTTATACTTGGTAATAACCACCTTGGCACCACAATCCACCCCCGATGCACAGCTAGTGCAGTAATTCAAACTATCAACTCCTTTGATAAAGATGGTAATGTGATTGCTGATAGTTTAAGGATCGTAGAACCGAACTTCTACGTAGCAATTCCCGTTAACCTAGGCATTGGCAAGAAGGAGCTTAAACAGGAATTAACAGTTTTAATCAAGAATATCAAATTTTTCTGGCAAACAAGATAGACTACCTTCCTGCCTCTGTTTTGGTAAGCTAATAGCTAGCGGCTAACAGCTAGCAGCTAAAAGTTGGGGCAATTAATCAAAATATGGCAAAGATCGAGACCAGAACCGAACCCATGGTGATCAACATGGGTCCCCACCATCCCTCCATGCACGGCGTTCTCCGCTTAATTGTCACCCTGGATGGGGAGGATGTGATAGATTGTGAGCCGGTAATTGGCTACCTGCATCGAGGCATGGAGAAAATTGCCGAGAATCGCACTAACATCATGTATGTCCCTTATGTGAGCCGATGGGACTATGCAGCAGGGATGTTCAACGAGGCAATTACAGTCAATGCCCCAGAGAAATTAGCAGATATTCCGGTACCCAAACGTGCCAGCTACATCCGCGTGATCATGCTGGAGTTGAATCGGATTGCCAATCACCTGCTGTGGCTTGGACCATTCCTAGCAGATGTGGGTGCCCAAACCCCATTCTTCTATATCTTCCGGGAACGGGAGATGATTTATGACCTATGGGAAGCTGCCACTGGACAACGGTTAATTAACAACAACTACTTCCGTATTGGTGGAGTTGCGGTTGACCTACCCTATGGATGGATAGATAAGTGCGAAGACTTCTGTGACTACTTTGACCCTAAAGTTGATGAGTACGAACGGTTAATCACCAACAACCCTATCTTCCGCCGTCGAGTTGAAGGTATCGGTACCATTAGTCGGGATGAAGCCATTAACTGGGGACTTTCTGGCCCAATGCTACGAGGTTCTGGAGTCAAGTGGGACTTACGCAAAGTTGACCACTACGAATGCTATGACGACTTCGATTGGGAAGTACACTGGGAAACCGGGGGTGATTGTTTTGCCCGGTATGTGGTGCGGATTAGGGAAATGCGGGAGTCAGTTAAGATTATCCGTCAAGCCTTAAAAGGACTTCCTGGTGGTCCTTACGAAAACCTAGAAGCCAAGAGGATGGCAGAGGGTCGCAAATCCCAGTGGAACGACTTCGATTATCAGTTCATGGGCAAGAAAATTGCCCCTACCTTCAAGATTCCCAAGGGCGAACACTATGTCCGTCTTGAGTCTGGTAAAGGAGAACTAGGAATTTTCATTATTGGTGATGATAATGTCTTTCCTTGGCGTTGGAAGATTCGTGCACCCGATTTCAATAACTTACAGATTCTGCCCCATATCCTCACAGGAGTCAAAGTTGCCGATATTATGGCGATTCTCGGTAGTATTGACATCATTATGGGGTCAGTAGACCGTTAAATTAGCTTCCGGCAAAAGAAGCTAAGGTATTCCTCCTATTCTTTGCTAAAGTGGGAGGAATTTTTGATATTAGGTGCGCTTTCCGCATCTAATTATTAAATTCCCGTGGAGGCGCACCAACGGCAAGCGCACGTTTTGTAAAACTGTGACGTTAAGACAGCATTTAGGGAATTCTAGGAATGTAGCTCCAAAGATGAAGAGTAAATTGGCTGTCTATGAGTGAAAATCCCCCACCTATTAAAGTATTACGTCAGCGCCATGTAGGCTGGGATAAGCCTACCGAGGAAAATCTCAAAACTATTAAAACTATTGAGTTATTATGGAGTAATTTGTTCGAGGCAATTTTTGATCCCACTGAAGATAACTGGTTAGACCATTGGCAAAAGCTATACAAAACGATTTTAGAGCTTTGTTCTGATAACGAAGAGCGCCGCATTACTCTAGTCTACCTGAGCAATGTTAAGGATTTGACAAAAGAAGCTAGAGAATGGAAAATGCTGGTGACTTACCTTGAGAATACTAAAGACTGGGCTATAAAATCGATTATTAGAGGCTCGTGAACTGTTAAATAAAATAGTCAAAATGGTGACGTTTCCCGTAAGCCACAGGCTCCGTCAAAATTATCTTTGATAAAGTAAAACCTGTAAAGTTAATCACAGCAAGACCGCTATCCCTTCTAAAAACGCTTTCGGGAATACTTTTCTGATAATACTGAGCGCTACATTATGCGCTACCAGTAGCCAAGCTTGAGCTTAGTTATTGCTGCGTTCGCGTAGCGGCTCTTTCAGAGCATCGCAATCCTAATTAATTTGTGAACAAAAACCGGTTGTAATATTCTTCCCCCAACGCCGATCACCCCATCACCCTGTCTAAGCCTCTGGGCAAAATGTTAAGAAGAGTAAACTAGAGAAGTAATATTAAGTCCGGTTAATCACTTCCCAAATAGTTCCTGGATTGTTGGATGTTAGCCCTTTGGCTGATGGGTAATTGACAATTACCCATCAGCCAAAGGGCAAATACTGATTACCCCATAAGGACTATGATGATTATTCAATCGGATGTGATCTAACTATCTCAAGTGCCAGTTTGGTCAGGATTATAGAGCGCGTGAAAGTTTTTCAGACCCTGGAAGGGCAGCAACGTCAAAGTTTGCTGATTTTATTTACTGTTGGTCTACTATTTTGGTCAAGCCTATCGTCTTTGTTGCCAACCCTGCCGCAATATATTCAAGACGTGGGTGGAACCAAGCAACAGGTGGGGCTAGTAATGGGTTGCTTTGCCATTGGTCTGTTGCTGTTTAGAAACCCACTGGGGCGTATGGCAGACCTGCGCGGTCGCAAGCTGGTAGTAATTATTGGTACTAGCGCTGTAGCTCTAGCGCCTTTGGGCTATCTATTTACCCAGTCGATTAGCCTGTTGATGCTGGTGCGAATGTTTCATGGCATCAGTATTGCAGCCTTTACCATCGGTTATTTGGCTCTAGTCACCGATTTGTCCCCTGTTGAGAAGCGGGGTGAGTTAATTGGTTACATGAGTTTGGCAACATCGATTGGTTTAGGTCTCGGACCAGCGCTGGGGGGTTTTCTACAACAAGAGGTTAGCTACACTGTTTTATTCTTAGTGTCTGCGGCTCTAGGTGGGCTGGGTGTGCTGTTAGGGAGTCAGATTCGTGAACCAATTAGGTCTGCTAGACCTGAGCAGGAACAATCAAAATCTTGGTTAAACTCGATTTGGCAGCTATTGGTCAAACTATGGCAGTTGTTAACCAGCCCTGCTCTTGGAATTCCAGCTTTGGTAATGCTGTTGTTCGGTATAGTATTTGGAACAAAAGTTAGCTTTGTCTCTCTGTTTATTCGAGAGACTGGTATTAATCTCAATCCAGGATTGTTTTTCACAGCTGCTGCGATCGCTAGTTTCGTGATTCGTGCATTAACTGGTCAGGCATCTGATCGGTATGGACGAGGACTTTTTATCACCGTTAGTGTGGTTTGCTATATCATCTCAATGTTGATGATTTCCCAGGCTGATACGGAAGTTGGATTTTTACTAGCTGGTTTATTAGAAGGAGCTGGCACTGGATTATTCATACCGATGATGACTGCTTTGATGGCTGACCGCTCCTCTGCTGACGAACGGGGTCAGGTATTCGCTGTCTGCATTAGTGGGTTTGATTTAGGGATTGGCCTAGCTGGGCCGATCTTTGGTTATGTCGCCGACCTGTTAGGATATCGAGGAATTTTCTCCTGTAGTGCTGGTATAGCATTTTTGGCACTGATTATCTTTATGACCCAGTCCAACAAAAATTTATCCCGTTCCCTCAGATTCTCCATCGGTCGTGAACGGGATTTATATGCTATAGACACTAGAATGCCTTAGCTTAGTAAACGGGCTAGGAGGGATTCGAACCCCCGACACCGTGGTCCGTAGCCACGTGCTCTAGTCCACTGAGCTACAAGCCCTTAACTGCTGCCACTTTTCTGTGGCTCAACAGTTACTTATCATAACACATAGATCAAAAATTTTGCAATACTCTTGTGGAAATCAATCGCTCGCTATCCCATCTCGATAGTCAAGGTCAAGCTCAGATGGTCGATGTTTCTGGCAAAGAGCTTACCAAACGTCAGGCAGTAGCCGCTGCTCAGGTACGGATGAAAACCACAACCTTCAACACCATCCAAGCTGGTAATGCCCCCAAGGGTGATGTCTTAGGAACCGCTAGGCTGGCTGGGATTATCGCAGCAAAGCAAACTTCCCAACTGATTCCTCTGTGTCATCCCTTGCCCCTACACAAGATCGAAGTTCAAGTCGAACCTGACCCCCAACTACCGGGATACCAGATTCAGGCATCTGTGACTACTAAAGCTGAAACTGGTGTCGAAATGGAAGCACTAACAGCAGTTTCTGTTGCGGCTTTGACCCTTTACGATATGGCCAAAGCGTTGGAAAAGTCTATCGCGATTGAATCGATTCGCCTGTTGAGTAAGACCGGAGGTAAATCCGGGGATTACCAAATATCAGGCGATTGCTAAGTTAAGGAATGATCTCAAGTTAAGTTGGATCAGCACTTAGCACTCTCCGCACTCAGCACGCTCAGCACTCAGTTAACCATTACCCTTTCAACAGGAAATCTATGGCTAAGATTAGGTTTCTCGCAAACGTGGCATCAGTTCCACGAGATTACAGGGGGAATTGCCCAAATCGAGTTGCTCTTTGATAATCTGCTCCCAACCTGTCCGACAAGCTCCAGAAGATCCTGGCAGACAAAAGATGTATGTTCCGTTAGCCACACCAGCCAGGGCACGAGATTGGATAGTAGAAGTCTTAATCTCTTGGTAGGAAATCATGCGGAAAATTTCACCAAAGCCCTGGATTTCCTTATCCAGCAGGGGTTGAATCGCTTCTGGTGTACCATCTCGACCTGTAACACCAGTTCCTCCTGTAGTCAACACTACCTGTACCGATTCATCAGCAATCCATCGGGAAACCACCTCACGGATTTTGTAGATGTTGTCTGGAACAATAACCTTTTCCGCTAAGTGATGCCCCGCCTGGGTTAAACTCTCAACCAGCAGCTTACCCGACTTATCCGTGGCTTCGGTACGGGAATCGGACACCGTCATGACTGCAATATTTAAGGGAACAAACTGTTTGGTTCGGATCATCTTCAATCCAACATTAGGTTCTAAAATTAAATTAACTGACTAGGGTTGGTATCAGACCAAGCCGTTACACAACTAAAAACTGACAAATATCTATGCCTCCTCGTTGGCCTCGTAAACCTGACCGACGTGATCCAGCCTACCGTCGTCTAGATGACCGCATGAACTTTGCTGTACATGTGGCAATTTTTGCTGCTTGTAATTCCGGAGTGTGGTTCTTCAAAACTATACAGTATGCTCAATGGACTTGGGCATACTGGTTTACTTGTCTGTGGGGATTGATTTTAGTAGGGCATGGGGTTTATATATTTGCGATCGCAAACTATACCCCCCTGCCTACTCAAGAACCTCCAACCGAATCCCCTCAAGGATGAAATCACCCAAGATAATTGTAGTAATTGATTTTTTCTTGACTGTTGGCGCTTAACTGTTGACGGTTAACTGTTGACGGTTAACTGTTGACGGTTAACTGTTGACGGTTAACTGTTGACGGTTAACAGAAAGCCAGCAAATAAACTCCGGTCTTTTAATACAAGGTGATGAGCAAACTTTTTTGAGGAAAACCTTCAATTCTAAACCTTCAATTCTAAACCTTCAACTTTAAACCTTTAACTTTAAACCTTCCTTAGATATCCCAACATGTAATTAATTAGAAACAGCTAATTACCATGGCTAATCCAACTTCTACAGAAGCAATTGAAACTCTCGCTGCTGAAATTGGCGACAAGGTATATATTGATGTAGCCAAATGGCATCTCTACCTTAGGGATGCCCATCTACATACCACTTTGGCTGAACAATTTTATCCCCTACTAATCGATAACACTAATACAATCACAGAAGACCAGATGATGCCAATCCTGCAAAGCATTCAGGTCAAGCTAGGTGGTGGTAAACGGCAAGTTCCCCTAGCAGATTTGCTACCCATGCAGTGTCAGATGGATCTAATCGATATTCTCGAAGAGTATCAAAGACAGCTGTAGGTGTCTTAAAATAGCAAATTTTCTAATAACTAATCACTAATAACAAAAAATTGGGTAACTTTAACAGCTACCCAAATAATTCTGCTTGTTTTTGGTTCACCAAAACAGCAAAGGTTTTCCTGTGAAGCGTTAGAAACTAGGCAGTTACAGCCTTTTTCGCCACAGCACTTAACTCACCGTTGGCATACTTAGTTGCAAAAACATCGATAGTCGCTTGCTTGATCTTGCTAGCATTACCAGCAGTACCAAAGGCTTCGTAACGCTTCAAGCAAACCTGCTTCATATACTTGATAGAAGGCTTGAGGAAGTGACGGGGGTCAAAGTTAGAAGGATCTTTGGCAGCAGCTTCCCGGATAGCAGCAGTGATAGCCAAGCGGTTGTCGGTGTCAATGTTAACCTTACGAACACCGCTCTTAATACCCTTTTGAATTTCTTCAAGGGGTACACCATAGGTTTCAGGAATAGAACCACCGTACTGGTTGATCATGTCAAGCCACTCTTGAGGCACAGAGGAAGAACCGTGCATCACCAAGTGAGTGTTAGGCAAACGCTTATGAATTTCTTCAATGCGACTAATGGCAAGAATTTCTCCAGTCGGCTTGCGGGTGAACTTGTAAGCACCGTGGCTAGTACCAATAGCTACAGCTAGAGCATCAACTTGGGTGCGCTCAACAAATTCAACTGCTTCGTCGGGGTCGGTCAATAGTTGGTCGCGACTCAGAGTTCCTTCAAATCCGTGACCATCTTCTTTGTCACCTTTACCGGTTTCCAGTGAACCTAGGCAACCCAGTTCCCCTTCAACACTAACACCGATAGCATGGGCAACTTTTACTACTTCGGCAGTAACACTGACGTTGTAATCGAAGCTGGCTGGAGTCTTAGCATCAGCTTCCAAGGAGCCATCCATCATCACACTGGTGAAGCCGTTACGAATTGCCGAATAGCAGGTGGCTGGGCTATTGCCATGGTCTTGGTGCATGGCAATGGGAATATGAGGGTAGGATTCCACCGCTGCTGTGACCAGATGGCGGAGGAAGTTCTCACCTGCATATTTGCGGGCACCACGAGAAGCTTGTAAGATTACCGGACTATCCGCTTCTTCAGCAGCCTGCATGATAGACAGGATTTGTTCCATGTTGTTAACGTTGTATGCTGGAATCCCGTAGCCGTTCTCAGCTGCGTGATCCAACAGTAGCCGCATGGGTACAAGTGCCATATTATATTCCTCCTAACTTTGTTTGTTAGCTATTCCGGCGAGAAGCCTCACGTCTGACACTCCCTAGTGACTCGTGAACAGAATCGCCAGTCCAGACATGTCAATCTAGTTGCTTCTAGACAAGGTTAATTCTTTAGATAATCTTAAGATATTTTGCAGCTTTTATTCAAATTTCTTGATCAGATCATCTAGACAAAGCTGAGTCTATAAAACTTGACAAAAATTACCAAATCTAGAAAATACTCCCCAAGTCCCCCTGGTAAAAATCTGGATAAACAGTAAAGTATAGGTAGTTTTGCTAAGAGTTTTGAGAAGAGCTCCTAAGCTTTCTGATGGGATCAAGAATTTAAGGTTCGTTGGCGAGTGCGGGTTCTGACAAGCCCAGGAAGTATCCCTCTTAAAGCACAGAGGCGGTCAACTGCCCATCTTGTACCTAGTACCTAATACCTACCTAGTACCTAACACCTACCTAGTGCCTCATACCATTAGCCTCATACCTATAATTTGTATCAATAGACATATGCGGCTAACTAACAGTTAGCTAAAAATGGGTCGCCCGGGACTCGAACCCGGAACTAATCGGTTAAAAGCCGAGTACTCTACCATTGAGTTAGCGACCCGGTAAGCTTTTTTGAAACATACCTTTACTAAGAATATCACATTGATAAGGAAATGTCTAGGGAAATTTAGAAAAATTTCGCCGTTAGCCTCACCGATGCCTCACTACTCTCTCCGGGAGCTAAGTGAGTTAAATTTTCCCCAGTGTTAAGAGCGTTACGGGGAGCACTCCAAGGTTCAAGGCAATAAAAGTCCTTGCCTTGAACTGTCCAAAAGACCAACGTCGAGAAAACATCAGTGTAGGTCAATGCGATCGCTAATCCCCTTTCGGGATCAGTAACACTGGCACTCTTATCACTAAGTTGCCCAAACGCTACATCAATTTCATCACAGCTAAAATCAAAATTGCCAGTGAAAGGATGTACTGCTTGAGTTTGCTTCTCCTGATACTCCGATGCAGGAATATCAAACTCGAGTTTAGTTTTGTCAGACGTCAAGAAGTAGGGATGGAAACCTGTGGAAAAGGGCATCGGTTCAGCGGAATGATTAGTATAGCGCTGATCAATGTCTAGGGTGTTGCCCTTTAATCGATAGGTAAAGGTAACTTCGAAGTCAAAGGGATAGACAGAGCGAGTTTGATCATTACTCTTGAGGGTGAGAGTCAACACTGCCATGTCACTCGTTGCACTATCAGTCACCTCCCAAGGCAAATTACGGGCAAAGCCGTGTTGTTTTAGAGTATAGTCTTGGCCAAGGTATGTATAAGTATCATTAACTAAGTTTCCACAGATGGGGAAGAGGATGGGAATGCCACCCCGTACACTCAGATTGGGATCTTTAAAACGTTCAGCATCAAGATAAAAAATCTCCTGACCTTGGATATTCCACCGAGTGACAATGCCACCCCGTTCAGGAACCACTTCTAATCGAGACTGGGCATTGTGGTCAGTGAGAATGTAAGTTTCGTATTGGTCTTGACTGCGTACGATCTCAAACACTGGCTTTTCTCCCTTACGATTTAAAATCAGATTGATCAGTCTATTGAGTGCCTAAGCACTTTTGGTCACAGCAAGAGCCTATTTTTGAGTGACTCTGACTGCGACCGATGGCAGGTTGGCAGATTGGCAGTTTTTTTTTCAAAATTCATGCTTAGTGCCAAGCACGTACAGGGATTAGCTTTCGGCAAAAGAATCCCCAAATCGGCGACCCTTGGCACCCTATGGGGGCCAAGCTACGGGAATGGCCACGGGTGCGCGTTCGCGCTTTCTTGTGGGATGAATTTTGCACAGGGTCTTTTTAAAAATGTTATATTCTATTTACTAGCAAGCAAAGCCGAGAATGCTGGTTTGTTTGCTTACAGCAAAACAAGCCCCACATCTCAGTGCTTCGCTATGAGTGTGGGATGCATTTTGCACAGGTTATGCATGGAATTGCTATAATATATGTACTGATAAACAAAGCCGTTCGCGTAGCGTGGCCTACGGCCTTAAATGCTGGGCAAGTCAGCACAACAGTCTTAAAAAAAAGACCAAGAAAACAGAGCGGCAGGGTTTGAAGTTACCGTAAGATAGGGTCGCCTTAATCAAAAAGTTTTAACCCTTTTATGCATAGCCGACTAACCATAAAGGCGACCCTATCTAAGGTTTCGTCTCTCGGCAGTCCGTTCTTAAAGCCCAGCGCCTCCTAAGCAATAGCCGGATTGGTTGCGTTCGCGGAGCGTGGCCAAAGGCCAAGCCTAAACTAATTCTAAAGAATAAGTTTAGGATCTGTCACTATGTCACAATGATTGGTATTTCAAACCTCTAGACACCTACCAAAATGTTGGCTTCTTGGATCAGAAGGCTTTATCCAGGCCGATGTTAATAAGCAGTAGGATTTATCCTGTTGTATCCTATAAATAGCCAAGTCGGTGAGAAACCTAACAGGTAACAAGACTAAAGGTAACGGCACAGCTCTTTTTGAGCTGAGGTCGTTTCTAGTGTGTTTAAACCACCACAGCAGTATGAGTCAAATCCTACTGTGAACGTTGCTAGTAGCCGGTTTTTAACCGCTTGAGCAACATCCGCTCATAATCCCCTATGTTTCAACTTGGGGTATTTTTGAAATTCTTACTCCATTCTCTGGATAGGAATGCTAGTGGAATCTAAGTTTACAAATAACTATAGAGTAACCATACCCCCAAAAACCATCTCTTAAAGACTACAGCACCATTGCTGGCAAGCAGGAGAAATGGGTTAGGGCTCTGTAGGTTAGTGAATTAAGGGATGTAGCGCCGACCTGAGGGGGTTTCCCCAACTCGCGTTCTGCATCAAGACAATGCATAAAAACAATGTATAAAAAAAGTAATCAATGACATGAGCAGCGTTGATCAACTCAAACTCAAGCTCGCTTCTAATGCATGCCTTACTCTCAAGCAATGAACATAAAAGACTATTAAGCTATTTTAATCTTTAACAAGGAATAGACAAACCCGCTTGATTCCATGTTAAGTTAACCAAAAATGATTTCAAGCCAACCCCTACCCTTTAGGGCTGGGGATACGAGGAGTGAGCTACAATTATTGCTAATCCTTTAAATTCTTGGAATTTATTTTTGCTGCTGATGGCGGCTCGACTACTCAAGTAAATGGTATTTTAGTCGCCAGAGCCAACAAACAAAGGATCTGGAGTATTCCTACTCTGGTGGTTCAGGTTTATTATAACCTTCCATTGTATCTCATCATCACAATGATGGAGAGAATCCCGCCAATTATATTCGTGGGAAGTATGTCAAAAGAAAGTTGTTTCTAAAGAAACAGAAAAGCCACGAGCGAGAGTTAGCCACCCTGGCGAGGGATTGCTCGCCAGGGTGGGCGTGGAGCGTATCGGGATTTATCCCGTTACTAAAAGTAGCGACACAGCTAGAAATCAACCTAGCCAAGGTCAGTAGGGCATCTTTGAACGTGCCGCAACGATATGGATTGGAGTCTCTATCCAGGTCATATCGTAAGCGTTGCGAAGAGGCGCGACCCAAGGCGAATCTTATTCGCCATTGGAAAGCGCGCCAAGCGCGGTTTCAAGCCGCGTAGCAACATCAGCTTAGAATCCCCGTGTTTTTAAACCGGGGAGAGTTCAAGCAACCGCTTACTTCACCAGTAAAACGAAGAGTTATCTGCAACAGGAGAAGCCGAATATGCTACACCGCAAGATTTATCAACTCTGCTGCGATGGTCGTGAGGTCTGCGTTTTCTTGCGGGATCAGCAACGTTGGATTGAACACGCCCGCATTGTTGATATCGAGGGAGATTTAGTCACAATTCGTTATGAAACAGACGAAGAGGATGAGATCAGTTCCTGGGAAGAAATGGTCCGCTTGGAAAGCATAGGCTCTGTGAGTCACAAGCTAGCTTCTGTTTTCCGAGGTAATGTTGATCCGATAGTCTCTGATGATTGTCCGGAGGCTGAACAAATTCACCCCCGCTCCCAAGACTTAAATCAGGACTAGATTGTTCATTGTTAATGGACAACTGTTAAGGGCAAATTGATAACTCACAACTAGCTAGCAATTTGCCCTTAACTATTCGTTACTCAAGGGGTTCTATCCGTTCAAAAACTGGACAGTACCCCTCCAGTGTTACTTTAAAACCATAGAGAGCTGAGGCTGGATTCCAGCAGCGCTGGCCTCTTTGGTATAGACAATTACCACAACACTCGATATTAATTGGTATCTTGGCTTTACCCCCTTGTTTGAGTAGTTCTCGTTGTGACAATCCCCGCAAGACCAGTTCTTCTCCTTGCCAGCGGGCTTCTACTAAACCAGTATCAGCGAAATTTTGCCAACGAGGATCCGTTGCGATCGCCCTTGAAAGAGTGATATAGACAAGTGTATCTAATTCATTCAACTCTCCTTCATAGTTCGTTTCCGTTGGTAGAGCTGGTCTGATAAAGGTATCACCAATGGGAAGTTCTACGAGTGTTCCTGCTGCTGGCGTATGGAGGTGATATCGATTTTGTAACTCTTCCAAACCAGCAAGATCACCTAGGTAGGTAGGGGAGCCGTGAACAAAAATCACATGTTGAGGTCGAAGATTATGAATCAACTGGGTGGTGCCCAGACAATCCCCATGTTGAGCCAGCAGATAAGTTTCAACCTTAAGCCATCCGTAGTCATCCATTGGATCCAACGATTTAAGATGTTCCGGTTGCAGGACAACCCAAGAAGGGTTCTCTTGCTGCCAGTACTCCCTCCAATCCATGTTTAAGTCAGTGAGGATAATACAGGGAGATTTACCGATAGCATCTCGCTGCTGGGGATCTAACCGCCGCACCCGAGGACGTACCCGCTCATCCCAAAACAAGGCTTGATGTCGGGCAAAATTTTGTACTGAGGTGGGAAAGTGAGACAGCAGTTCTAAGTAAGCATTACAACCAGCAGCCACCGTTCCATTGACCCAAATATCCAGGTCGCGTCCTGTAAAGTGGTGATGAGAGCGTAGGAGCATGAGGATTTCTTGACCTAGACCTAAGGTAGGCACTGGTAACAGAACTGAGTTATTGGTAGCAATTGCCTGCTCAATACGCTCTACTAGTTGATTTTCTTGTTGCCGCCGATGGGGATGTCGAGCAGTGCCATAACTGCCTTCTACAATTACCACATCCGGCTGTGTCCCCCTGAGTGATTCAAGGGATAATCCCTCCACCAGCCGCGAGTTCGACAGGAAAAAGTCACCGGTGTAAAGCAGTCGGTAAGTTCGATGGTGAGTGGTGTAAGTGAGTAAAAATGCTGCTGCTCCTGGCAAGTGTCCAGCTGGGAACAATTGAGCAGTGAGTCCCTCGCAGAATTCTACAGGGGTAGCCCACGGCAGAGCTTGACAAAATGGGGGAATATCTTCAGGAGGCAGTTCCGGCCAGTTGAGTAGTAATAGTTGAGTCGTTACCTCACTGGCGTAAATTGGTAATTGTGGAAAAGTTTGGTGAAGAGCCAGCAATCCCTGAGTATGGTCTGAGTGAGCGTGGCTACACAGGACTAAATCGGCTGGTGGTATCCCATCGATCTGTAGGGGGGAAATGTCTTCTAATCCACAATCAAGGAGAATGCGGTGTGGCCCCATCTGCACCAACAAACAAACCCCTTCTGCACCATGACCAACACCGTAAGGAA